>JBBCIV010000249.1:0-9657 GCA_037189665.1 Phycisphaerae bacterium
TAGAACGGATTGCCGTTGAACAGCCGGCGGTCGAGGGTCGACATCTTCTGGTACTGGTTCGGCGTCAGGCTCTCCACGTGTCCGTCGCCGAAGACGAAGTTGGCCTTGTAGTTCGGATGGCCTTTGAATTTCAATGCCGGCGTGCTGCCGCCGCCCGGGTTCGGCCATGCCCAGGGATAGCCGGACGACGCCGAACTATTGTCGGGCAACTGGAGGACCGGATGGAAGTCCCATCCGTTGCCGGTATAGAAGACGGCCCGCGCGTCGGCGAACCAGAACGTCTTTGCGTGAAGCCGGGTCAGCCTGGGCGCCGGAGCGAGCTTCGGCGAGCCGTCCGGGTTACTGCCCCAGGTCATCCGGCCGCCAAGGTAGGCGTTGAGGCCGTAGGTGATGTTGCGACCGCTCGGGCGAACCGGCAGCAGCGTCGCGTCGGCGACGCGACAGTGCAGGATCGGGATCGTCGCGCCCCAGGTATTCTCAAACTTCGGCGGCACGGCCTTGTTGTGCCAGAACGTGCGGGACAACGTATTCCACGAGTTCGAGTCGTTGTCGTCGCCGTGGGTTGGCAGGACGCCTCGCCAGTCGTGGGCATACTGCATGCCCCACAGCGCGAGCTGCCGAAGGTTGTTCTGACAATGCAGCGCCTTGGCCGACGACGTGGCGCGGGAGAGCGCCGGGAGGAGCAACGCGATGAGAATGGCGATCACGCCTATCACCACCAGCAGTTCCACCAGCGTGAATCCACTTACGCGAGCAGGTCGAGCGCTACGCATAGGAATACCTCCGAGTCAACGCTCCACTTCAAAAAGCATACGCGCGTCACCGCGAACGAACGCCGGCCGATCGCCTTCGACGCAGGAGCACAAGGCCTGTGCCAAAACCGGCCAAGCCCAGCATCCCTGGCTCTGGCACGACGACCGCCGCCGATACGTTGTCGATGGCGATGCCGGCCGTCGCCGACGTCTGGCGGACGTTCAGCTTGAACTGGCCGTAGCTCGTCACGCCGGCGGTGGCGAACGAGATCGCCGAGCCCTTGGCCTCGCCATCGAGGGCCAGCGTGTAAGTGCTGGTGCTGTAATCAATTGAGCCGGACAGCGTGTGATACTGATTGTCGGCCAACGCGCCGCTCATCGTCAGTTGCGTCTGATTCGCCCCGTTGACGGCGACGACGTTTCCGTTCGCCGTAAAACGAAGGTAGACCGGATAGATCGAGGAACTCTGAAGTCCGATCTGCAAGCGGTAAAGCTCCGTACCGCCGCTCAGCCCGCCATTGCTGACCAGCCTCACGTCCAGCGAGAAATCCTGCCGGCTTGCCGTGCTGAACGACGCCGCGCCGAGCGATGAAAGGCTGGGCGTATAGGTGATCGACTGCGTGCTGGTCTGGCTTGTCGCGGTCACCAGCGCGTTGTTGTTGCCCCCGTTGCCAGCGTTGGCGACGACTGCAAAGTTGGTGCCCGGATCATCCCATTTGACGGCCGTGTCGCCCTGGCCTTTGATCGAGCTGCCGTTCGTGCCCACCACGGTGGGAGTAGAGCCGCTCGTGCTGTATCCAGGTCCGTCGAACGAGATCAACAACGCCGCGTTCGACGACGCAGCTCCGAACAAAATCGTCGCGATTGCAGAAAATCCAATCAATCTAAATCGGTGGCGCATGGCCTTTCTACTCCTGTGTTCTCCGCTTCCCACGAAATGTCCCGCGCGATCAAGTGAACGTCTCTGCCTACACCGTTGCCGCGGGCGCAGCGGTGGACTGCCGGACAACCAGGCGAGGCATGACGCGAAGCCCGGCCGGCGCGAGTTGATCGTCTTTCCGATGTTCCATCCGATGCTTGAGCATCTGCACGGCCTGGCTCGCCATCAGCGTCGTCGGCACGTGCACCGATGTGAGCGGCGGCTCGAACATGCCCGCCAACTCCAGGTCGTCAAAGCCGACCACGCTGAGGTCGTGCGGAATCCGCAGCCCCACCGTCTCGGCCGCCCGTCGGACCGCCAGCGCGGCGCCGTCGTAGCAGCAGAGGATCGCGGTCGGACGGTCGGGCAGCCGCAACATCGCCTCGGCGGCCTGCCGGTCCTCTGAAAAACTGCATTGACCGCAGAACACCCATTCCGGCCGGATGGGCAGGCCCGCGTCGGCGCACTTCAACCGGTATGTCGCGTAACGCTCGCGCAACGCCCGGGAATCCTGCGCGCCGGCGACGTAGCCGATCCGGGTGTGCCCCAACGCGCGAACGTGATCGAACGCCGCGGCGATGCCGGTCATGTTGTCGATGCCGACGTAGTCGCACAGGCCCTCGGTCTTCGGCGCGACGAACGACACGACCGGCCGAGTCCAGCGGGCGATGAAATCTTCGACGCCCTCGCGGTATTCGCCCATCATCACCAGGCCGTCGCTCGACTTCTCGCTCGTGATGAGCCGGTCGTGCAGGTTCGGCGAGCGCTGGACGACCACGCGATAGCCGATCCGCTGCGCCTGCTCGATGACCGCGTCGGAAAGATGACGGTAATAGGTATCCAGGTGAGCCGGCTGGGGAACCGCAAGCCCGTCCGCCGACGGGTTCGCCGGCTGGCTGTAATACCGGCCGCGGATGAGGATCAGATCGATCAGCCCCGTTCCGCGCGGCCTGGCTTCCGCCACCCGCACCGCCGACGACCGCCTCGGCCCGCGCACCCGCGGCACCGCCCCGCTGGCCGCCACCGCGTCGAGGATCGCCTTGCGAGCATGCGCGCTCACCGGCCCGGTGTTGTTCAACACCCGCGACACGGTCGAAACCGAGCACCCTGCCATTCTTGCGATCTGCTCTCCGGTCATCGCTCATCCACCTGCAATTTCAGTGAAAGAAAGAGTAATCTCTGCAATTCAAAGTTGCAATAAAAATGATGTGCCGTATTTTTGCATACTAAAAATCTTGTAAATCCATTTTTACAATGTATTTACAAATTTAATTTTATATAGTTTTTGCACAAATCAGATCAAATTTCAGCGTGATGGAGGTCTGGCCTGGTTTTACGCACCTCGAAAGTGCTGAGGTTCCACCGCGAATTTTGCCGCCGACGAAAACAGAGGTTACGAGTAGAATTGTCAGAAAATAGAGGGGGCCAAAGACGCGACGAAGGAGGGGGAAAAAGGTTGAGAAGTGATTTGAACAAACGAACCCAACTGTCATTCTGACAGATCGTTGATGCAAAAACATTTCAGAGTGCAATTCTGCCAAACGAACCCAATTTTGCTGTAAGAATTTGTTAATTAACCAATTACAGTTAAACTATTTTATCAGTTTTATAATTCGCGATGCGAACCCATCAGACGTGCTGAAGCGCCTCTTCAAGATAGAGGCGCACACGATGAGAAGCGTAACCTCATGCTGTTTCGGGAAGCATGAACGCCATTCTATGAGCGGCACGCTATGATCGCCCACAAGCATGAGCGGCTCGGCGCCTCACATCCTTCATCCCCGCCGAGACTCGGCTCCGAAACGCATCCTTCGTCGTCTGTTGCGCCGGAATCGAGAAGGGGTAAACGTTGCGCCGGGCAGCTTGGATGACGATTGGGAAGCGCCCGACCCCGTGACGTTGGCGGACGGGTCGCAGGTGCAGTTGTATAAGGATGGCGAGGCGCTCAAGCGCGCGTACGACGCGGCGGCGGCGGCGCAGTCGCGGATTTGTTATGAGTTCTACATCTGGGACGACGACGCCACCGGCCGGGCGTTCGCGGACCTGTTGCTGAAGAAGGCGCAGGAAGGCGTCAACGTTTACGTCCTTTACGACAGCTACGGCGCGCTGGGGAAAAACGACCGGCGGATGTTTCGCCGGCTTCGCGCCGCCGGGGCAAGGGTGGCGGAGTTTCATCCGGTTCGCCCGTGGGAGACCGCGTTCGGCTGGAGGCCGTATAGCCGCGATCATCGAAAGCTGATCGTCGTCGATGAAAAGTTCGCCGGCGTCGGCGGGCTGAACATCGCCGACCCGTACGCCGGAGCATGGGTCGCGCCGAACGAGTTGAAGCCGGCGGAGCTGTGGCGCGACACCGCGATCGGCGTCAGCGGGCCGGCGACGCGGATGTTTCTGACGTCGTTCATCCGCACGTGGAACTACGTTCACAAGGGAGGCCGGATCGTGCGGGCGATGTATGACGGGAATCTCAACATCCCGCGATCTCCGAAGGGGTTTCGCGTCGGCAAGGCCAAGGACACCGACGCCCCGCCCCCTTCGATCATCGGGCCTGACAGCATCGGCGTGCTGGCGACCGTCCCCACGCTCTCCAGCCCGTTGCGGCCGCTGCTGCACGACATGATCCGCGGCGCGAAGAAGAGCCTTCAAATGACGATGGCCTACTTCGCCCCCGACGACGACCTCATCCGCGAACTCTGCGAGGCCGGCCGGCGCGGAGTGAAGGTGCGACTGATGTTCGGCGCCAAGAGCGACCTGCCCATCATGGTGACCGCCGCCCGCGCGTTTTACGACCGGCTGATGTGCAGCGGCATCGAGATCTACGAACGCCAGTACGTCATCCTGCACGCCAAGACGGTGACCGTGGACGACGAGATCAGCATCGTCGGCTCGACGAACCTCGATTTCCGCAGCATCGAGTTCAACCTGGAGATCAGCGCGGTCGTGCGCAGCCGCGCGTTCGCGGCGCAGATGAACGCGTTGTTCGACCACGACATGCGCTACGCGAAACGCGTGCTGCACTCCGAATGGCGGCGACGTCCGCTGAGCGACCGCGTGATCCAATGGGGCGTTTCGCGACTGCGATACCTGCTCTGACCGGATCACAAACAGGAACGAAAGGAGAACCACGATGGACGACAAGCCCTCCAGCCAACCCCCGCCCATCCCGCCGCAGCCACTGCAATACGCCAGCGGCGAATCGGCAAAACCGCCGGCAACATATTCCGAATACGACCGTGTGGCGGACAAGGTGGGCTTCGTGCCCAACGTGCGGGCGAAGGACAACCTGTATCAACTGATCGCCGGCGCGATCGGCATTGTCATCGGCGTAGTCGTGGCGGTAGTGATGCAGGCCGACACCGTTTTCTACGTCGCGTTCGGCATCACGGGCTTCATCGTCGGCGCGGTGGGGTATGGGATCTACCTCGGCATCGTTGGGCTCTTTCGCGGCAAGCCGTCGCGAAAATGACCGAGGCCGAACGCGCGCGCGCGGCGATCAACCAGGCCATTCGCCGCTAAACACTTCCGCGGCGGAGCCGGTCATGTAGACGTGGTTGTCGGACTCGCGCCACTCGAGCTTCAGGTCGCCGCCGGGCAGGTGGGCAAGGAGTTTGCGATGAGTTCGACCGGTCAACACGCCCGACACCGCAACCGCGCAAGCACCGGTGCCGCAGGCAAGCGTGATGCCGCTGCCGCGCTCCCACGTGCGCATGATGACCTCGTCCCTCGAGACGATCTGCACGAAGTGCACGTTGATCCGCCGTGGGAAAGCCTTGTGGTGTTCGATGATCGGGCCGATGCGATCCAAGTCGATTTTCTGCACGTCGGGGACGAAGATCGTCGCATGGGGATTGCCCATTGAAACGAAGGTGGCCTCCACCAATTCGTTCGCCTGGGCGATCGACAGCCGGCATTCGTGCTCCCGCCCGCCGCGGACGACGGCCTCGCGATCGACCGGAATCTGCGGCAGATCGAGGATCGGCTCTCCCATATCAACGGTCACCGTCCGTACCTTGCCGCCCTCCACGTCCAGCGCCAACGTCAATACCCCGCGGCCGGTCTCGACCTTCATGGGGTTATTCCTGGTCAGCCCATGGTCAAACGAATACTTCGCGACGCACCGTACGCCGTTGCCGCACATTTCGCTTTCCGAGCCGTCGGCGTTGAACATCCGCATGCGAACGTCGGCCTTGTCGGAGGGAAGAATGAGGATCAACCCGTCCGACCCGATCCCGAAATGCCGATCCGATACCGCCTTGGCCACCTCCGCCGGGTCCTTTACCGCCTCGGCGAAGCCGTTGACGTAGACGTAGTCGTTCCCAATCCCGTGCATCTTCGTGAATCGCATTCCGTCCATTCTAGCACCCCCGCCGCCCAACTCTAGCGCCCCTCCACGACCCGTCCAAACAGCGAATCGCTCTCCAAAAATCCGCTCTTTAAAAGCAAAATCTCTATTCCGATGTTCTTGAGAACATTGGAATAGCGGCATGTCCCCCTGAGTGAAGACTGGCGATAAATCAAAGATGGCGCCCGGCACCCGTCCGGGACCAAAAGATCGTGAGTGATACCGAGTCGTCACGTGCCTTCAGCACACCCGCGCCGGACGAAAAACGACCCTTCTCCCCCGGTACTCCGAGAGAGAGAGTTGGGGTGAGAAGCGTGAGTTGAGTCAATCGCGCAAGCGGCCCTCACCCTGCCCTCTCCCGGAGTACCGGGAGAGGGTTTGAACGGAGAATTCCAGAGCAGGGAAACAAAGACGAGCCGGAAGCCGACATCGGGTTCCACGAAGGAGTGAGATGCACGTTTGAGCCCGTGACCTGACGTCCGCCATTCCACGCTCATGCTCGATGGGCGAAGCGTCCGATAAATTGGGAATGAGCGCCGCCGCCGAGATTGAATGGACGACCGCCCGGGATGGATCGCGCACCGCGCGGGTTGACGGACGGTGGCTGGCGGGGTGTTCAGTGCCACGGCGGGCGGCGGAGATGATGCTGCGACAGTTGGTCGTCAAAGGACAGGTCGCCTGCCTGCTATTGCCAACGCACGCCCACCAGATCGCGGTTTGCATGGAAACGATCGATCCTGCCACCGCGTTGATCGTCCTTGTCGATGATCAAGCATCGCTCGACTTGATTCACGCCTGCCACGATTTCTCCGCCTACGACGGCCGAGTGTTTTTTGCGATCGATGAGGCATCGCTCCGCGCGATCTTTCGAGCGCACCCCGGCCTGCCAATTCCGCAGCAGTTCATCCGCACGCCAGTCACCCCATCGGATGCCGCCGATCGGGCGATCATCTGGGCACAGCGGGTCTTCTCCGACGTATTGGCCGACCACACCCAACGCGCCGCCCTCGCCCGCGCGAACTGGCGGCCGGAAGATGTGGAGTCGCTGTGCGTCATCGCCTCTCGCCGATTCCGCCTCTGGAACGACGCCGGCGACCAGCTTGCCCGCGCGTTCTGCGCCGCCGACACCATCAATGCCGACCTGCCGACACAGATTTCCATCGCTTTCATCGCCGAACGTGCCCAGCGTGCGGCCGCGGTCGTCACCGCCGACGTTGGCCGGGCGGATCGGCCGGAGTTGATCTCGCCGAGGCAGCCGTGGATCAGTTGGATCACCCACCCGCGCGTGCCGGCATTCGTCGGCACGTCGCCGCAGGACGGGTTGATCGTGGTCGATCCGTCATTCGCCGAGCTGGCCGCGCAGCAGGGCTGGCCGCGCGGTCGTGTGCGCGTGGGCGGATATCCGCCCATCTCACGCCTTGAGCCGTCCTCCTCCCCCGCCGCCGCAACGCTCGCGCTCATCGCCGATCTGCCCGACCTCACTCCACCGCCGGACATTCAGGAGTATTCGAGTTGGCGCGTGGTGTGGGACGCGATTCGCAAAGACCTCCCCGACAACCCGCATCGCCTCGCCGGCGACATCGACGGCTACCTCGACAAGGCCCGCCGTCACTTCGGCGTGCCCGCCGAACACTTTCCGCAGCAGACGTTCGTCGATCGCCTGGTTGCGCCGGCATACCTGATCGGCATCGCCCGGTGGCTTGTGCGTGAGTCGATCCCGCTCGCCATCCACGGCCACGGCTGGGAGATGGTCGATTCCGTCCGTCCGCACGTTCGCGGGCCGATCACCTCTCGCGATCAACTCGACCAGGCCCTCACCAACGCTGCCGCCATCATCGATGGCACGGTCGGCGGATTCCATCCGGTGCGTTCGATACCGCTCCCGCGGGTCAGCACGTTCGGACGAACGCCGCAGCGCGTCGTTCACGATGCCAAAGCCCTCCTCGCCAGGCAATCCCACGATCTTGCCGCGCAAAGCCTGACAACGCCCATTGATATCGCGCTCGTCCGCTCGCTCCTCTCATAGCTGCGACGCCCGCGTCGCCCGTTCTGCCCATCAAGCGATCCGCGTGCGAAAATGGGCGACGCGGGCGACGCAGTTACAAAGCCGGTCGCGCCCCGCTATCGGACGTCATCCTCGCCCGATAGATAGATCATCTTCTCAACCTTCCCCACCTTCACCCCGATAAGTCAGGTAGCTGTACCCAAGGAGCCTTATGCCTTCGTTGCTTGAACTCGTTGAACGCGTGAATAAGGGCGAACTGATCGACTCGGCGTTGCTCGAGGTCTATCAGGAGTCGTCCAACTCGGCCGAGAAGTTCCTGGCCAACCACGCCCGCGCAATGCTCGACCTCCGCCGCTCGCATACGTATTTGCTCGAAGCGTTGGAGGCGATCGACTACGCCGACCAGAAAGTGCTCTTCCAATTCCTCGCCGTGCTCGGATTCCTTGGTTTGTCTGAGCAACGGGCCGCGCCCGTGGTGAAGTTCGGCGCCGCCGCCATCAGCCGGCGCGAGGTGGCACTGGGGCTGGAAGCCATCCAATCCGGCGTCATTCAGGACGCGCAGCAGGACCACTATTTCACGCGCGATCGCGGCAACGGCGCGCTGGTCGCGCAGCAGTACGACCGCGCCGCACAGGCGATCGGATGGTTCCCGCCCGGCAACTGCGATTGGACGAACCCGCAATTGAAGATCGGCTTCCTCACCAGTTCGCTCGGCGACGACGACGCCACCGCGCGCCTGTTGCTGGGCATCTCGAAACACGCCGACCAGAAGGAAGTGAAGCTGCACGCCTACAGCACCGAGGCGCACGTTCGCCGGGAGAAGCAGGCGTTCACGCAGGGCCCGTTCGCCGGCCCCAGCGCCAAGCGGGGCAAGGAAACGATCGAAACGCTCAACCGCCGCAAGGTGTCGACGTGGATCGCGCCGCTCGACCAGGATCTCGCCAGCGCCGCCAAGGAGTTGGGCCAGCAGATCTTCCGCGACCAGATCGACGTGCTGATCATCGACGCCGGCCTGTCCGATCCGCTGGCGTCGGTCGTGGCAAACTGGCAGGTGGCGAAGGCGAAGATCAACCTCGTGCGCCGCTCTCCGCTGTTGGCGGGCGCGGTGAACGCGGCGCTCTACGTCGATTCGACGCTGCACAAGGCCGACGAATCGTACTGGCGCATGAAGTCGCTGGAGACGACGTTCGTGCAGGAAGGCATCGACCCGACCACCTCGGAGACCGCGACCGCACAGCGGAGCGCCTACGGCATTCCGGAGCAGTCGATCATCCTGTCCACCACTGCCGACAACGACGGGCAGGTAAGCGAGTCGTTCCTCGACGCGGCCGTGCAGGTTCTGCGCCAGCACCCCCAGACCGTCCTGCTGGTAGCCGGCGAGGCCGACCAGGCGGCGATCAAGCGCCGGCTCGACTCCGCCGGGCTGTCCAAGCGAGTGGGCTTTGCCGGCAAGCGAAAGGACCTCGCCGACTTCCTCCGCATGTCGGACGTATACCTCGCGCCGTTCCCCCGCGCGTCGGTCGCCGGCATGCTCGCCGCGATGAGCGCCGGCCGGCCGGTCGTCGCGATGGCGGGCCAGGCAGAAGACGCCCAGCGGGCCGATTACCTCCTCGGAAGCGAGCACACCGTGCAGGATCTTCCC
>JBBCIV010000250.1:0-21060 GCA_037189665.1 Phycisphaerae bacterium
GATCGCGCCCCACGCGCCGCCGCTGCCGGTCTTGCGCTCGACGCGGAAGCCGGTTTCGTTGTTGCTGGTATCCGTCCAACTGACGGTCACGCTGGTAGCGCTGTTCGCCGCCGCTGCTGCCCCCGTGGGCGCGTTCGGGACCGTGCCCGACCCAGCGCGGAACGCGCTGGCGACCGCCGACTGAGCGCTCTCCTGCGACTGGTAGGTGACGGCCGTCACCTTGTAGTAGCTGGTCGCGCCGACCGGTGCGGACGAGTCGAAATAATCGCTCGACGTCACCGGCGTCGTGGTGATCAACTCATACGCGCCGCCCGACGAGCTGGCGCGGTAGACGTTGTAGCCAGTGACATTGCCTTCCGTGCTGTCCGGCCAGTTCAGCGCGATGCCGCCCGACTGCGCGGTTGCGGTCAATCCGGTCGGCGCCAGCGGGGCGCTGACCGGCTTCACGTTCGTCAGCAGGTAGATGTTGTCCTGGTAGTCGTAGTTGGCGTAGCTGACGCCGACGTAATCCTGGGCGAGGATGTAGGTGTCCGGGATGACGTTCCCGTTTGCGTCCTTCGCCTGGTAAAAGCGGATGCCGTGGCCGGGGTTGTTCTTGTCGTTCGGCGTGTTGTAGACGTCGGTCGAGAAGACGCTGTCTACCTTGAAGCCGAACTGCAGCACGCTGCCCGGATTAAAGGTTCCGGAGGCGATCGTCGTTGTCGAGCCGTCGAGCCGTGGCAGCAGCGACTGGCTGTCCACCTGCGCATGCGCGAAGATCTTCGTCGCGTTCGGCTTGCCGGTGCCGGAGTTGATGTTGCTGGGATTGTACCAGTTGATCTGCGACTTCGTGGAGTAATCGACGTTGTACTGCTGGTGGTACGCGGCCAGCTGCACTACGCCTACCGGCAGGCCGGTGTCGGCTCGCTGCCACAGTTCGCTGAGGATTTCCTCGCCGGCGCGGACGGCCTGGCCGTTGGTGTTCTGGTTGCCGACGTTGACCTTGTACCCGAAGGCATCGATGATCTTCTGCAGCACCGGTTCCTGGCTGCCGCCGGTGGGGGCGTCTTCGGAGTGGCTCTGCCACAGGCCCGAGAGCGTCACCTGCTTGGTGGCCTCGTCCGGGTCATTGTTGTTGATGGTGAGCGTCGCGGTTCGGACGGCGTTGCCCCTGCCCGTGGAGCTGTAGACGAACCGTACGACCACGTCGACGAACGCGCCGGGCGCCAGCGTGCGAGCGCCGCCGCCGGATTCGATGACGAAGTCGGAATTGCTGACGCTGATGCCGGTGATGTTCAGGTTCTGATTGCCGGTGTTCCGGATGCGCAACGTCGAAACATCGTGGAACTGGTTTGGCAGGTTGGCGTTCCAGCCGGTGGGCTGGATGCGGCTCATGACCAGTCGGTCTGCGAACGGCGTGTTGTCGCGGTTCTCAAGCCCGATTTCCGGCGCGTCTGCGGCCGGCTTCACGTTGCGGATGATCGCGACCAGGTCGTTCTGGTCGAAGGTGACGTTGTATTCCTCGAATGCCACGACGTAGGCGTTCGGCACGACCACGCCGTTGGCGTCCTTCAGTTGATAGAACCGCACCTTCTTCTGGCGGCTGGAGTTGGTTTCCCACGTGTTGAGCACGTTTTCGCTGAACACGTCGCGGTTCAGCGGATTGCTGGTGCTGCCGAGCGTGAAGTTGCTATAGATGCCGAACGCGCCCGAGCCCGGATCAAACGTGAAGCTTCCGTCCGCCAGCGGCGCAATGCTTTGGTTATCCACCGCCAGCACCTGGGCGATCGGGTTCTTGGTCTGGAAGTTGCCGGCCTCGTACCAGCCGAAGGTCGTCCTGGAGACCTGGTTGGCGAAGACGCCCAGCATTTCGACCGTCACCGGTCCGCTGCCGGCCTTGACGAGGCGCGGCATGGTCACCTCGTCGGCGCTGGTGGCGGTATCGACGGGGAAATCGGTGGTGTTGGGGTCGTTGTCGCCGACGTTCACGCCGATCTGGTACAGGTCGAGAATGCGCTGGAGCGACGGCTCGAGCGTCCCGCCAGTGCCCGCAAGGCCCAGGGCGCGCAACGCGACCTGTTGGGTGCCCTGATTGGTCGAAATGTTGAGCGACGCCGTGCGAATGCCGGTGGTCGTGGCCTTGAAGGTGACGTAAAGGTCGATGCGCTCGTTCGGCTGAAGCGTAATCGGGGTGCTGATGACGTTGCCGTACGCGTCGCGGACCGTGAACTCGCCGGCGTTGGTGCCGGTGAACGACAGGCCGTTGATCGTCAGCGCGCCGGTGCCCGTGTTCGTCACGCGAACCGTTTGGGCTTTGCTGGAAGCGCTGGTGTTGGTCTGGTCGGAGAAGTAAACCTTGTTTCGGCTGAGGCTCGCCACGCCGATGGCGGCGTCGGCGGCCTGAGGCTTGAGCAGGGTGATGCGGGCGTCGGCGCCGGGCACGGTGCCCTGATCGCCGAACTCGATGACGTAGAGGTAGCCGTTGGCGGGGTTTTCGACGACGTCGAGCGGGTTGGAGAAGCCGCTAAGGCCGGCGTAGTTCGCATGAACGGCCGTGATGCCGCCGTTGGCGCCGACGTCCATGACGATCAGGTCGTCGCCGCCGGAGTAGCGCACGCCGACGATCGAACCCTTGAGCTTGCCGTCAAAGGTGTTGCTCTTGTACTCGATCATCCCGTTCGGGCTGTAGTTCTTGCCGTAATCGTAGATGTAACCGCCCCAGTTGGCGTGGGGCTGGGTGCCGACGGGATACTCGGCGACCTCGCCCGGATCGATGCCCGCGGTGGGGTTGCCGCCGTTGAGGACGTATTCGCCGCGCAGGGGGTTGGGATGGCCGTAGTATTTTCCAGGCAGGATGCGGAACAGGTAGTCGTTCTGCGTGCTGACGCCCGAGAGCGCCGTCGCGCCCCCGCCCGCCGGCGTGTTTCCGCCGGCCGCGGAGCCGTTGGTGGCGGAGTAGAGGTAGCCGTTGCTGTGCCAGAACAGGTCGTACGCCGAGCGCAGACCGGTGGCGTAGATTTTCACCGGCGCGTTGGCGGCATACGGGTTGTAGTTGTTCGCGCCGAGGCCTTCGGTGCGGACGTTGACGGTGCCGGAGCCGATCGCCGCGATATCGACCTCCAGGATGGCAGCGCTCAGGAGCGTTTCCGGAACGTTGCCCCAGGTGCTGTCGGCGCGGCCCATGGCGCTCATGGACGACTGGCTGATGTACAGCTTGCCCGCGGGGCTGATCGCCATCTGGTAATTCTGGTGATCGCGCACCGATCGCGGCAGGCCGACGACCAGGTCCTGGCCGTTTTGCAGGTTGGCGCCGGTCAGCTTGGTGATCTTGCCCGTCCAGTTGCTTGCCTTGCCGAGGTTCTCGGATTCGTATTCCTTCAGTTCAAGCCCGGCGAAATCGCTGTGGCTGACGTAGGCGATGAGGTTGCTCGCGGTGCTCGCCGGGTCGAAGACCAGCGACATCACCGAACGCCTGCCGCCTTCGCGGTTCTGGATGGTCAGGATTTCGGTCTTCCCGCTCAGCGTGCCGTCGGCGCCGACGTTGTAGCGGATGATCTTGCCGTCGATCGTCGTGGTGTAGAGCTTGCCGTCCGGGCCGAACACCAGCGACGTGTGACGCACGCCCTGAGTGGCGGTCTGGGCGGCCTTGCTGAAGCTGACCGACGTGTCGATCGTCGCGCCGCCGGTGCCGGTGGTGAACGTGCTGGTGAAGGGCAGGAACGCATGTCCGGACGCGTCCTTCACCGCATCGGTGATCTCGAAGACGTAGGTGGTGTTCGCGTCCAGCAGGCCGAAAGGCGTGAAGACGATCACGTCGCCGCCGCCGGAGGTGTTGATGATGCCGTTGACCAGCGCCCCGTCACTCTGGCGATACAGCTTGACCGACGACGTGGTGAGCGTGGACGTATCGATGCCGCTCGCGTTGGGCAACTGCACGTCGGCGGCGACGAACGCGTTACGGTCGATGTTGGTCACCCCGTCCGCGGGGCGGGTGACGGTCACGCGCGGGCGGTCCTCGATCGAGATGCCGGCGGTGATCTCGAAGCTGTCGAAGGTGGCGGTGATGGGGCCGACGTTGTTCTTGTGGCTCGTCAGAAGGCCGGCGCGGCTGGCCTCGCTGAAGAACGCGGCGCGCTTGTTGCTGGGCACCGTGAACTCGTGATTGAACTTGATGAACGCGCCGCCGTTGATCGAGTAGTAGGCGATGACCTTGCCGGTCGCGGCGTCGCCGACGATGCGGACGTCGAGCGTGTTGATCGACGCGAAGCTGCCGACGCTGATGCGCGTCTGCGCGTCGGGCGTCGGGCTGACGCCGTCGAACTCCTCCTTGAACTGCAGCACCTGGCCGCTGTCGTGCTTGAGCGCGACGACCTTGAAGTAGTTGTCCTGGTCCGGGCCGAAGAAAATGCCGGCCTGCTCGTAGTTGTCGTTCAGGTAGTTCAGGCCAGCCCCATTGCCGTTGCCGAGGATGCGCGCGGTGATCGTGAAGCCGCTGGTGGTCCCGGCGAACTGGGTCTCCAGCGCGTTGGTCTGCGTGTTGTCGGTCCCCGCGTTGCTGCCGGCGGAGGCGGTGCCGGTGGTGGTCAACTTCAGGACGCCGAGGTTCACGTCGAGGTCGATGAGGTTTTGCTGGTACTCCGTACCGTATTTATTGGTCTGGATGCGGGTGAAGCCCGTGCCTTGTCCGTCTTTATCGACGATGGTGTCGGTGATGTTCTGGTTGAAGTCCAGCCGGAAGGGCAGGGGCTGGATCGCGGTGGCCGACAGGAGCTGGCGCGTCTCAAGTTGCTCCAAGTCGTTACGGGACCACTTCATCTTACGGAACGTCTTCTTCGTGGCGTTCTGGGCAGTCTTCACAGCATTTCTCCCAAGCAACAGGCAAAAAACAGGCGAACCGACCATGGTAATCCATACGACGGATTACCTCGGGCTGGACGTATGGACGCGCCTTGACGCGTCGCGAAACGCCCATCAAACCCATCGGGCGATGTCCGAGGCCGGTATCCGGGGCATTAAAAGTTGCCCCGGTTCGGCGCAGGCGTTACATTCAAGGACGCTCTGAACCGGCGGACATTGCACCGCGTATCAATTGGATCGACCGACCTGTGTAGCGGGTTAACCAAAGCGGATGAACTAAACTCATGAACGTCGTGCTGGTTATGTTCCGAGAAAATGGGGAACGGCGAAGCTTTTCGCTGACCCGCGACGTGACCGTCATTGGTCGGCGTGAAGATGCGGACTTCCGAATCCCGTTATCGGACGTGAGCCGAAAGCACTGCCGTCTGATAAAAGATGGCAACCAGTTGATAATAGAAGACTTAGGTTCCGCCAACGGCACCTATCACAACGGCCAGCGGGTGCAGGATTCCGAGGTTAACCCCGGCGACACGATTCAGATCGGGCCGATCCAGTTTGTCGTCCAGATTGACGGTGTCCCGAGCGAAGAAGAATTGATGGGCACCCCCGGCGACAGCGGTGAATCCGCCGCCACCCACGTGCCGCCTGCGGCCTCTCGTCCTCCTGCCGGGCCGCCGCCGGTTCCGCCAACATTACCGGTCGCCGGTGCCGCCACCGCGGCGGCCGCGCCATCGGAGCCGTCGGGCGAAGACGATCTGGAAGTCCTGGAAGAGGTTCCCGAAGAGCTTGCCGATCCTGCCGAATTGATTGAAATCGAGCCGGACGCCCTCTTTGACAATATTTCCACCGACTCGGTGGCCGAAGAGGACATCGTTATCGATCTTGGCGAGCCGGAAGAAAGCGAAAGCCGCTGATTCTGCTTCTTTGTTTTCCAGCCCTATCGAAAAAATGACGTACTGCGGCGCGTGATCGGGCGGCGGCTTTTATTTCGTCGTCTTTACCCCTTTACCCCATTTTACCATCGCCTCGACGACCGGCTTCAGGCTCCTGCCTCTGGCCGTCAGCGAATATTCGACGCGCGGCGGGATTTGCGGGAACACCTTTCGCTTTACCAGGCCGTCGGCTTCCATCTCGCGAAGATGCTCGGTCAGCACCTTGGGCGATACCTGCGTTAAGCTTGCACGCAGCTCGCCGAAACGCATCGTTCCGGTCCATAGAAAATACAGGATCGGCACTTTCCACTTTCCGCCAATCACCTTCAACGTCTTGTCGGCAGGACAGTCGCAATGATCACGTTTCGGCATTCGGCACATCCTATCGTCGAACGAAACCACGCCAAGACTCGCAACCGCAATCGAGTCCACAGAAGTAAGCGATGATGGCCGGCACGCGAGCCGAACAAGCCGTTGTGGCTGCAATGCCTGCATCTCCCCGTTCCAGCCGACGTGCGAAGGACGCGACGGCGCAGGCGCTCCAGGCAAACCTCTGTAACAGGGCATCCTCTAATTGATTACTAAATGAAACTAAACATCACAAAGTAACCAAGTTCGATTTGCAAATCCAAAGTGCCTACGATGGAGAACTATTGGGAGGTCTGATATGGAAGCAGCGCTTGTTCCCGTTTCGTCCGGAGGGCCGCCGCGTGCGGCGCAGCCCGTTCCGCCGGTGTCGGGAGTCAATGAGGACGCCGTATTGCTGGACGCCTATTCCGCCGCCGTCGTGGGCGCGGTGAAGCACGTCGGTCCGGCGGTGGTGAACATCGAGGTCTATCGAAACATGCCCGATCCCCGCTCGCGACTTCCCCGCCGCGTGCGAGGCGGGAGCGGGTCGGGCTTCTTCTTCACCAACGACGGCTTCGTGCTGACCAACAGCCACGTTGTCAGCCAGGCCGACGAGATCGAGGTCGTTTTGCACGACGGCGTAAAACACCCCGCCAAGCTTGTCGGCGATGACCCAGGTACCGATCTGGCGGTCCTTCGCGTCGAAGGCGTGGCGAACGTGGTGCCCGCCCGCCTGGGCGATTCTACCCAGTTGCAGGTCGGGCAACTTGCGGTGGCGATCGGCAACCCCTACGGGTTCCAGGCGACGGTGACGGCCGGCGTGATCAGCGCGACGGCCCGGTCGTTCCGCGCCCGCACCGGCCGGCTGATCGACAACGTGATCCAGACCGACGCCGCGCTCAATCCCGGCAACTCCGGCGGCCCGCTGGTCAACAGCCGCGGTGAGGTCGTCGGCGTGAACACGGCGGTCATCATGTCGGCGCAGGGCATCTGTTTCGCGATCCCGGCGTCGACGGCGCAGTGGGTCGCGGCCCGCCTGATCCGCGATGGCCGCATCAAACGCGGCTACATCGGCATCGCCGGCCAGGTGGTGCAGTTGCACGTCCGCACGCGGCGTCGGCTGAGCCTTGAGCAGGAAACCGGCGTGCTCGTCGCGGGATTGGAGCCCAACGCGCCGGCCCAAAAGGCCGGCCTGGGCGAGGGCGACGTCATCCTGCGGTTCGACGATCAGGTTGTGAGGGACGTGGATGACCTCCAGCGAATTCTTTCCAATGAGCCGGCGGGCACGACGTCCACGTTGGTCGTGTTGCGTGCCGGCGAACTGGTGAGCGTTGCCATTACCCCGTCGGAGTCGCCGACGGTACTTGAAAACTGATCTACCGATGCCCTCCCTTCCCGAGAAGCCGCGCGGCGGGATTTGCCCACCCCCGCGCGGCTTCATGTTGCGCGGATCGCGCTTATACTCGTCGGCGACCTCAACACGGAGCCGACATCGATGACCTCGACCCGCAACATGTTTTCCCGGCGCGACTCGCTCAGGCTTGCTGGTACAGCCGGCCTTCTCGGATGGATGGGCCTTGGTACTTCGACCGTCACAGCCGATGAAGCCAGACCCGCGACCTTACCGGCGGCGATCCAGGGTGCGGGGTTCTATCGCCATAAGCTCGGCGATCTCGAGGTCATCCTCGTGAGCGACGGCAGCTTTCCGATGGAACTGAAGACGATGCTGCCCGGCGCGGAGGGCCTTGAAGAGGTCGCCAGGCAGGCCCACATCTCCACGCCGGCGATCGCGGGCCACGTCAATACGCTGCTGGTGCGCGGCGGGGGACAGACGTTGCTGATCGATACTGGCTGTGGTTCGGTATTCGGCCCGAGCACGGGCAAGCTGCTAGAGAACCTTCAGCGTGCCGGCGTGTCGCCAACCGATATCACGAAGATTTTCGCCACTCATGCCCACCCCGATCATGTCGGCGGGCTTCTCGGCGAAAAGAAGCTGGAATTGTTTCCGAATGCCACGTTTCTGATCTCCGAAATCGAATCCGCCTTCTGGCAGGGGGGCAAGGCTGATTTGGGGAAGGCCCTCATTCCCGACGAAATGAAACAGCAGCTCATCGGTGGCGGAAAGACGATCATCGACCTGTTCTCGGCGATGGGCAACGGCGCGGGTTTTGCCAAGCCGGGCGAGGACATCATCCCCGGCGTGAGCATCGAGCTTGCCCCCGGTCACACGCCCGGCCATGCCATTGTCAGCATCAATTCCGGCGGACAGTCGCTGCTCCACATCAGTGATGCCGTCCACCTCCTGCCCGTCCAGCTCATCCGGCCGGACTGGAAATGTTTCTTCGACACCGATCCGGCACAGGCGATCGATACCCGTAAAAAAATCCTCGACCGCTGCGCCGCCGACCGCGCGCTCGTCTCCGGCGCCCACCTCCCGTTCCCCGGCTTCGGCCACATCGACAAAGTCGGCGACCGCTACGCGTGGGTGCCGATCGTGTGGGAATGGTGAACTGTTAAATCATTGATGAGATGATCGCCAAGACGCCAAGGAGCCAAGCATTGCATCGGAAAGGATGAACGCCGAGAGGCAGAGAATAGAATTTGGCCCTGCATTCTCCGCCTCTCGGTGTTCATCCTCTTATATTCCGTTTTCTTGGCTTCTTGGCGATCCCATTTTTCAAATTCGAGAATGAAGGTAGATTTCCAACATGCCGCTGAAATTTGACTGGACAGGACGAGACGAGCTGGATCGCGTGGCGCGCATTCGGTGGCAGTGCTACTACGCTCGCGGTGATGCGTTTGAGTTGTTGAAACGGCGGTCGGAGGCGGGGCGGTTTCGGGATGGGGATGTGTGCATCGCCTCCGATGCCGGGCTCGACGTTGGGACGGCCACGTCGCTGTCGATGGCGCTTCACCTCCGTGGCAAGCGGATGCCGTGCCAGGGCGTCGCGTGGGTGGGGACGGCCAAGTCACATCGGCGTCGGTCGGCCAACGAGAGGGGCATTGCCTCGCAGGTGATGGAGCAACTGCTCCTCAAGGCGCGCGAACGCGGGCAGGTCGTCAGCGCGCTGATGCCGTTTCGCGCCAGCTATTACGAACACTTCGGCTTCGGCGTCGTCGAACGGCAGAACATCTGGACGGTCCCGCTGTCGGTGCTGCCCGGCGTTCCTGAAGCGCGATGGCGCTTCGGCACGCCCGCGGACAAGCCGGCCATGCTCGCCTGCCGGGCGCGGCAGTGCATGACCGGGCACTGCGACGTCGAAACGGACGATCGCGCCCTCGAAGAGTGGTTCCAGTTCCTGGATCCTGAGGCCCAGCTGTTCGTCGATGATCGCGACGGGCAAATCGCGGCGTACACGTGGGTTCGATCCCTCACCGAAGACGGCCGGGGCGTAGCGCAGGCGGTGCAGCCGGCGTGGGAGTCGCCGGCGGGATTTCGGTCGGCGTTGTCGTTATTGGGATCGCTGCGAGACCAGTATTCGTTTGCCCGGATCACGCTCCCGGTGCACTGGCCGATCAACTGGCTGTTCAAGGAAAGGCAGATCCCGCACCGTGCGGTCGAACACGCGGCCGGGGAGTGCCGGATGATCAGTCGGATGCAGTTGCGCGTGCTCGATCACGTTGCCTTCCTGAACGGTCAGAAGCTGACGCGCCCGGTAAACGCGAAAGTGACGATCGCCGTGCGCGAAAGCGAGGGTTCTCGCAGCACGTTCACAATCGATCTGTCGTCCGGGGTGATCGAGGCGTCGGATTCGAACGCCTCGCCCGATGTCGAACTGGCCGACGTTACCTGGGCCGCCATCGCTGCAGGTGAGCTGCGGGCGTCGTCGGCGGGCATTATGGGGTTGATCGACGTGAAGACCGCTTCGGCGCCGCTGGCGCTGGACGTGCTGGCCGACGGGCCCGCGCCGTTCAGCTATGAATACTTCTGATCGCCCCGGCGACGTGGACAAGACCTATCATTTGTACGAGATGGAATCCGATACCGTTAACCCCGCCGACGCTTCCACCGCCGCCCCGGCTATCGAAAACGATCCGGTGCGGGCACGCCTTCTTGCCGACGAGATCGACGGACAGAACGTGAAAACGCCGCTGATGCTCGGCGCGGTCGTGAGCGTCTTCTTCGCGGTCGTGCTTGGGCTGGCGGTGACGTTCGTGCTCTACATGAAGTTTGACACCAGCCTGCTCGGCCCCGCCGGCTGGACGATCGTAATGCTGGTCCTGACGGCCGGGCTGTGCTACGGCATCGATCGCGCCACTCACGGCCGGCGTTGGGCGGACACGCAGATCGCCGGGCCGATCTTTCATCCCATCCTCGATAAGCTCCTCTTCTCTTATCGCTTCCTCGTCGGCGGATACCAGCGCAAGCAGCGAGCCGATGCCGTGCTCGACGAGGCCGTCATCGCCCGCGGCGCCCGCCTCGTCCGCGCCCTCGGCGCCGCCGGCGTGCCGATGATGCCCGCCCGGCTGATCGAGCCCGGCGACACGCCCCAGTCCCTCGATCTCGTGATCGACCACCTCACCCTCCGCGACTGGATCGGCCACAGCAGCGACGGCCAGAAACTATGGCTCTCCTCCAAGGCTAAAAACCTGATGATCCAATGGGGCCTGACCAACGCCGTGTAACATTTAAAGGCTGATAAAAGGATTATATTGTCCTTTTATCAAAAGACGCCATAATGCCGTCATCATGGCCACTTTCACCTACGAACCCACGCTTCAGTTTTCCGAAGACACCACGACCTACCGCAAGCTCACGGGCGATTTCGTTTCGACCGTTAACATCGATGGCAAGGCCTACCTCCGCGTGCAGCCGCAGGCGCTGCAAGTGTTGGCCAAGCAGGCGTTTACCGACATCAATTTCTACTTCCGCCCGGCCCACCTCAAGAAGCTGGCCGACGAGTTGAACGACCCTGAAGCGTCCGACAATGACCGATTCGTCATCTACACGCAGTTGCAGAACGCCGTCGTCAGCAGCGCGGGGCAGTTGCCCAGTTGCCAGGACACCGGCACCGCCATCGTGATGGGCAAGAAGGGGCAATACGTCCTGACCGATTTTGACGACGCCGAGGCGCTTTCAAAGGGTATCTGGGACACCTATCAGGAGCGCAACCTGCGTTATAGCCAACTTGCGCCGCTGGAGATGTTCAAGGAGAAGAACACCGCCTGCAATCTGCCCGCGCAGATCGACCTGCTGGCCGAAAAGGGCGACAGCTACAGCTTTCTGTTTATCGCCAAGGGTGGCGGGAGCGCGAACAAGAGCTATCTCTACCAATCCACGCCGGCGGTGCTGAACGAGAAGGATTTCGAGGCGTTCGTCCGGTCGAAATTGAAGGACCTGGGCACCAGCGCCTGCCCGCCGTACCACCTCGCGATCGTGCTTGGCGGGACGAGCGCGGAGGCGAACCTGAAATACGTCAAGCTCGCCAGTTGCGGCTATCTCGATCACCTGCCCACCAGCGGCTCGGAAGGCGGCCGGGCGTTTCGCGATCTGGAATGGGAAAAGCGCATCCTCGCCATCGCCCGCGACAGCAAGATCGGCGCGCAGTTCGGCGGGAAGTATTTCGCCCACGACGTCCGCGTCATCCGCATGCCGCGCCATGCCGCCAGTTGCCCGATCGGGCTCGGCGTCTCCTGCAGCGCCGACCGGCAGATCAAAGGCAAGATCACCAGGGACGGCGTTTACCTCGAACAGCTCGAGTTCGAGCCGCAGAAATACCTTCCTGCGCAGGCCCCCGAGCTCGCGCCGCCGATCAAGATCAACCTGTCGATCGGCATGGACAAGGTGCGGGCGATCCTGACGAAGTTCCCGGTGAAAACGCGCCTGGAATTGACCGGCACGCTCATCGTTGCCCGAGACGCCGCGCACGCGCGCATCCGCGAATTGCTTCAGAGCGGCAAGCCGATGCCGCAATACTTCAAGGACCACCCGATCTACTACGCCGGCCCTGCCAAGACACCCGAAGGCATGCCCAGCGGCAGCTTTGGCCCGACCACCGCCGGCCGCATGGACGCCTTCACCGACCTCTTCCAATCCCATGGTGGCAGCCTCGTCATGATCGCCAAGGGCAACCGCTCCAAGGCCGTCACCGACGCCTGCAAAAAATATGGCGGCTTCTACCTCGGCTCCATCGGCGGCCCCGCCGCTATCCTCGCCCAGACCAACATCAAGAAAGTCGACCTGGTCGATTTTGAAGAGCTGGGCATGGAGGCGATTCGTAAAATCGAAGTGGTCGATTTCCCGGCGTTCATCATCGTGGATGATAAGGGGAATGATTTCTTCGAAGGGTTGTGATGGCCGTACCGCCGCTGGAGTACGAAACGCCGTTGCCGAAGCCGCGTCGGTCGGAGACGGTTCGCACTGTAATACAGTTCATCGCTGGCGTCGCGCTTGGGGTAACACTGTTATGGGTTTTTCAGTTGATAGCCCTGGTGCCGCTTACCGGAGCGATGGCCGTCCTCGTGTTTGCCAGAAATGAGATGTATCGGAGTTTCTATTGGGGTGTGTTGCTCGGCATTCTGGTACCGGCGATCTACGTGGTGGGATATGTTCTAGTCGCGTTGTCCAGTATGTCGCGATGGTAGCGGTGTGTCTCTGACGCACCGCATTGGTACAGTCCATCGCGATTCTATCACGGGGCGCGGATTATGCCCGATACGCTCTTCCTTCTCGAAGACAATCCCGGCCGGCTTGCCGAGATGATCGCCGTCGCGCGAGCGGTATTGCCGACCTGGATGGTACACGTGGAAGACGACTGCCAGTTGGCGATCGACTGGCTGGCGGAGAACCAGGCGACGGTGGGGCTGATTTCGCTGGATCACGATCTGGACAGCGTCGTTCGCCCAGATGAGCCGCCCAGCGTTGATCATGGTTGCGGTCGGCCTGTCGCGGATTTCATTTCTACACAGCCACCGACATGTCCGGTCATCATCCATACCAGCAATACCATTGCTGGCGACGGAATGTTCTTCCAGCTGTATCGCGCTAATTGGCCGGTGCACCGTGTTTATCCGTATGACAAGCACAAGTGGGTGACGCTGGCTTGGAAAGACAAATTGAATGAGTTGATCACCTGCGGCTGGCTGACTCGCTGATGCGACTGGCGTGTCGAACATGCTTTTATGGTTAAAAGTGTGGTATCGCTACGGCATGTTTGAACGCGAATGACGGAGTACGTTAAGGGCTGTTTCTAGTTATGCGATATCGCGGGCTGAACATCTTCGAGATTGTCTGGCTCGGCGCGGCGGTCATGGTCGTAATCTGGGTGAGCGAATGGGTCGCAAGAATGACCAACTGGCCGGTCGGATGGGCGATCACGACTACCGCAGCGGTGTTGGTTCTGCCGCTGATCCTGTTTACGGCGATCGGTGAACGTCGTCGAAGGTAGAGGGGAATGTGTGCTACGCGTGTACGCGTGATATCTGCAGCGCCTTGCGGACTTCCTGCATTAGCGCTTCGACCTTGAACGGCTTGAACAGCACCGCCGACAGGCCTTCCTGGCTGGCGCGGACGATGCAGTGGTTGGGGTCGTAGCCGAAGCCGGTCATGAGGATGACCGGGAGGGTGGTGGCCTTCTTCTTGGCGGCGGCGAAGACGTCGTAGCCGGTTTTGTCGGGCATCTTGATGTCCGAGATGATCAGGTCGTAGTCGTTGCCGCCGATGAGGTCGATGGCGTTCTGGCCGCTCGTGCCGACGGTGACGGTGGCGCGGTATTTCCGCAGGATGTCGGCGATCGTGGCGCGGATGTTCGGCTCGTCGTCCACCACCAGCACGCGCGAGCCGGAGAGGATCGGGTCTTCCTCGAACTTCACGTCCTTGGCGCCCAGGATCGTGTTCGGGCCCTCGGCCGCCTGGCGGAGGCTCGTGCGGATGAAGTTGACGTTGTCGAGCACGGCCTGCAGCTTGTTGCGAAGGTCGTCGTCGCCGACGTAGTCGTCCATCATGCCGCCGATGTCAGACGCGATGTCGTTCAGCGGGCCGGCCACCTCGGCGTTCACGGTATCGGTGACGGTGTGGCTGGTCTCGACGCGCTCGGTCACCAGCAGGTTCAGGATGTTGAGCGCCACCGCGACGTATCGCCCGAAGATCTCGGCGAACTGGCGGTCGTCCTCGTTGAACGCCGCCCGCTGGCGCGATTCGATATTGAAAATGCCGATCACCTTGTCGTGCAGCCGCAGCGGCACGGTGAGGCTGGAGCGGGCCGAATCCAGGCCCGTGACGTAACGCGGATCGCGCTCGACATCCGGGCAGATGTACGATCGGCCGGTCGAGGCGACGTAGCCGCTGATGCCGTTGTTCTCGCCGCTGGCGAACAGCTCGACGTTCAACGCGTCGTCCGGCAGGCCGGCGCTCATCACCAGTTCGAGGCGGTTGCTCTTGCGGTCCAGCAGGCGGATCGCGAAGTGGTCGAAGTGCATCAGGTCTTTGGTATAGCTGATGATCTTCTCTTCCAGCAGCTTCAGTCGCTGGGCGACGTTCTTTGTGACGACCAGGTCGGCTTCCAGGCGCACGAGTTCGCTGCCGGCCTTGTCGATGGCGTCGATCTTCTGCTGGAGGCGGCGCTGACTGGTGGCGTCCCACACGATCGCCACCACCTGCACCACCTGTCCCGACGGCGAAACGATCGGGGAGCAGATCATTTCCATGAACTGCTGGTCTTCCAGGTTGAGCGTATATCGTTTTGAGCGGGAAGGGGTTGGAGCGGCGGGATCGTGGGGGGTATTGGAGAACTGCGTCGAGAAGAGCTGGTAAGCGTCCTGACACGTGCGGCGTACCTTTTCGTGTACGCGGCTCGGCCAGGCGAGCATCTTCTTGTTCATCCAATTACAGTGCCCCTGCCCGTCCACCAGACAAATGCCTTCGCCGATCGTATTGAGGATCAGCGACGCCTGCTGGCTGACCAACGCTCGTTCGAGCGGCAGAAAGTCATCGGCATCGGAAAAGACGGCGGCGAAGTGCTGCTTGCGGAGTTGGTCGATGGCTTCGTCGATGTTCTCGGCCTCGACGAGCTCGCAGTGCGAGCGGAGGCACTGGACCAGATCCCCCGTAAATGAGGGGTTCTGATGACCAGCCAAGACCAAAACTTTACTCAAGCGTTCGGCCAAACGGACCTCTCCAATTAACCTTCCGTTAGCAGTCTATCGGGGGTTCGCTGATATGGTCAACCCTATTCTTAGGCCAGCGCACCCCAAAAATGCGGTGCACCTATTGAGTTATAATCGTTTGCGCCAGCAGCTTTGTTTCGGAAATCGCGTCCGATAACATAAATACGCGTTTGGCACGTCGCACGGGCAGCTTTCCGCCGGCTTCGCCGATGGCCACGCTAAGGGTTATTCCCGCCTGATCGAACACAGCATGAGCGCCGATGGGCGAATGGCAGTCGCCGTTGAGATACTCAACGACGTGGCGCTCGATTTTGACGCACTCCGCCGCCTCCAGTTGGTGAAGGGGGGCGAGGATCGATCGGGTTTGTTCGTCGGACAGCCGGATCTGTAAGGCCAGCGCTCCCTGGCCCGCTGACGGGGTGAGTTCTTCGATCGGCAGGGGGGACATCGTCGTCGAATCGAACAATCCGGTGCGTTTCAGGCCTGCCATCGCCAGCACGATGGCGTCGTATTCGCCTTCACGGAGTTTTCGCAGGCGGGTGTCGATATTGCCGCGGATCGGGAGGATTTGAAGGTCGGATCGGAGGTCGAGCAGTTGGCATTGCCGCCTTAGGCTGCCCGTGCCCACTTTCGCGCCGGCCGGCAGCGAGCGCACGTTTGCTTCGCCGTCGCGGACGACCAGCACATCGCGCGCGTCCTCGCGATGCGGCACGCACGCAATCGCCAACTCCGACTGATCGACCAGCGGCATTGTCACCGGCACGTCTTTATAGCTGTGCGCCGCCAGGTCGATTTCGTTGCGCAGCAGGGCCTGTTCCAACTCTTTGGTGAACAAGCCTTTGCCGCCGATGTCCGCCAACGGCCGGTCCTGTACCTGGTCGCCGGTGGTTTTCAGGATGACCAGTTCCACCGCCACCGACGGATTCGCCTTCTCGATCGCCGCCGCTACGAGTTGCGATTGCGTGCGGGCAAGAAGGCTGCCGCGCGTGCCGAGTCGGAGGGGGATGGCCATAGTGTGGAAGTATCAGCCCAACGCGCCGGGATGCAACTTGCAGAACGCTACGAGGATAGATCGCTTTGCCGGCATCTTTCTTCCGGGCGATTTCGAGCGCCGGCTATGCAGCGCGCTATCATAGCATGTGCATGCCTGATACTGCTCCAGCGTCTCGTCCCCTCTTTCTCACGGGTGCCTCTGGCTTCGTCGGCGCCGCCGTTCTGGATGAGTTGCTCTCGCGCGGTTATCGCGTGAACGCGTTATTGCGAGGCAGGGCGATCGAGCGCGAGGGAGTGACGTCGTTCCAAGGCGATCTATTCGACGACGGCGTTCTCGACGTCGCCCTGCGCGACTGCACGGCGGCGATTCACCTGGTCGGCATCATTCGCGAACGGCCGGATAAAGGGCAGACGTTCGAACGCATTCATTACGAGGGGGCGAAGCACGTCATCGACGCGGCGAGGCGGAACGGCGTAAGGCGTTTCGTTCATATGAGTGCGATCGGCGTGCAGGAGGACAGCCCGAGCGAGTACGCCAGCACCAAGGCGCGGGCGGAGGCGCATTTGCGGCAGGCAGGGCTCGATTTCACGATCCTGCGGCCGTCGATCATCCACGGGCCGAAGGGCGAATTTCTTCACATGATGGCCGACTGGGCGTACGGCCGAGCGATGCCGTACTTCTTCATGCCGTATTTCGGCCGTGGGGTGTTCGGATTCGGGAAGTCGAAAATCCAGCCGATCTACGTAAACGACGTCGCCCGCGCGTTCGTCGATTGCATTGACAAGTGCGATCTTATCGGCCAGACGATCGACCTCGCCGGCCCGCAGCAACTCACCTGGCCGCAGATGTACGGCGTCGCTGCTGATGTGCTGACCGGCAAGCGTAAGCTGACCGTGGCGATCCCGATCTGGTACGCGCGCCTGCTGACGCAACTTGCGCCGGCGTCATTCCTCCCGTTCAACCGCGCGCAGGTGGAGATGGCAGGAGAGGATAACACCTCGTCGATCGACGTCATCGAACGTCACTTCGGCTGGCAGCCTTTGACGTTTCGAGAGGCGTTGCGGTCGTACAAGGAGCAAATCGGTTCATGATAAAAACGCGAAGTAGCGAAGACGCGAAGAAAAACCCGAATTGGTCTTCTTCGCGTCTTGGCTACTTCGCGTTTCAACCATGCGAATTACGACGCCCCATGTTGCATGTAGACTTCCTCGTACGGCTGCACGACGACGAAGCCGTCGCCCTGGAACATCATCTGCATGGATTCGCCCGACCCGCGGCCGATGAAGGTTTTCAGGCTCACGTCGGTCTTGAACTCCGGGCTCAGGTTGCCGCTCCAGGCGATGGTGGCGTTGGGGTCGGTGAAGACCGGCTGGTTCGGCGTGACGCGGAGGGTGAGCGGGTCGTAGTGGGTGGTGATGGCGATGAGGCCCGCGCCCTCGAACCGCACGTTGAACAGCCCGCCCGACAGCATGGCGGCGACCTTCTTCATCATCTTGATGTCGAACCGCAGCGAGGGCTCAAAAGCCAGCACGTCATTTCCGTTCACAAAGATCGCCTCATTCTGGAGTTGCAGAATGGTGATCTTCTTTCCCGAGTCGGCCAGGTACAGCTTGCCGGCGCCGGTGGCCTTGGTGAGTTTCGAGCCTTCGCCGGTCAGGGCTTTCTTGAAGAAGTTTCCGATGCCCTGCTCGAACACCCCCTCGCGTTCGAACTTGATCTGCCCGAGGTAGGCGACCATCGAGCCGGTCTTGGTCCAGAGCATGCCGTTGAGGTTCACCTCGAGCATTCGCTCGGTTTCCAACTCGAACAGGCCTTGGTTGAGATCCTTCTGCGTGGACTTGTTAACGAATTCGGCGAGCGAGTAGCGCGACATCTCGAAACCTCCCTGATAAACTGTTCGCCATAGCTTACGCCTTGGTGACTTCGGTTGCCATACCACACACGGAGAAGGAGACGCACGCAGATGACCATCCTGCCTATCGTCGCGGTTTGCGCGGTGATCCTGTTGATCGCATACGTCACGTACGGAAAGCTCCTCGTGCGATGGCTTGGCATCGATCCGTCGCGGAAGACGCCGGCGGTGGAACTGGAAGACGGCAACGACTACGTCCCCGCGCCGCCCGGCGTGGTGCTCGGCGGCCACTTCACCGCGATCGCGGCGGCGGGGCCGGTGGTCGGGCCGATCCTGGCGGGGCTGGCGTTCGGGTGGTTGCCGGCGTTGCTTTGGATTCTGATTGGCGCAATCCTGATCGGCGGGGTGCACGACGCAGGCGCGCTGCTGGCCTCCATCCGACACAAGGCTGCCAGCATTACCCAGGTCGTGCGCGAGCACATGAGTCGGCCGGCGTACCTGACGTTTTTGATATTCGTCTGGATCGCCCTGATTTACGTGATCATCGCCTTTGCGGACGTGACGGCGAGCACGTTCGGATTCTTCGCCAACTTCCCGATGAAGATCGACGGCGTCGAGACCGCCATTCCGATCAACGGCGGCGCGGTCGCCATCGGCGCGACGGCGTACCTGCTGCTCAGCGTCGTGCTCGGCGTGTTGCTGCGCTATACGAAAATGCCCTGGTGGATCGGCCTGATCGGCAGCGTCGCGTTGTTAGCGCTGACGATCTGGAAGGCGCCGGCGATGGCGCAATGGCTCGCGCAGCACGGCCTGCCGTTCATGGATACGTCCACCTACGACAAGGATGCCGCCGGCACGCTGATCAAGAAGTGGGACCAGGCGCTGCTCGTCTATTGCTTCATCGCCAGCATCACGCCGATGTGGGCCCTGCTTCAGCCGCGGGGCGTCATCGGCGCGGCGTTTTTGTACGCGACGCTCGCCTTCGGCGTCGTCGGGACGGTGTATGGCGGCTTCATGGGAGCAGAGTCACTGAAGATCACCTGGCCGGCGTTCAGCGGATGGACGGCCAATCCGGTCACCGCCCCCGCGTGGGCGGGGGCGGCGCTGTTCCCGTTCCTGTTCATCTTTATCGCCTGCGGCGCGTGCAGCGGCTTTCATTCGATTGTCGCCAGCGGTACGACCAGCAAGCAGGTCCGCACCGAACGTGATATCAAGCCGATCGCCTACGGCGCGATGCTGCTGGAGGCGATGGTCGCCGTCTTCGCGCTGTCGTGCGTCATGGTGATGGTGCCCAATACCACCACCGGACAACCGGATGGCATTTACGCCCGTGGCATCGGCAACTTCATGAACATCCTCGGCATCGATATGAAGTTTGCCATCGGTTTCGGATTGTTGGCGTTCAGCAGCTTTGTTTTCGATACGCTCGACGTCTGCACGCGATTGGGCCGTTATGTGCTTCAGGAAATTACGGGCCTCAAGGGTATGGTCGGCGGCGCGGTTGCGACGCTGGCCACGCTGGCGTTGCCCAGCCTGTATCTTGGCTTGATGAAGCCGGGATCGTTCATGACGTTCTGGGTGCTGTTCGGGACGAGCAACCAGTTGCTGGCGGCGCTGACGCTCGTGGGCGTGAGCGTCTGGCTGTGGCGAACGGGCCGGCCGGTGTGGTTTGCGCTCGCGCCGGCGATCTTCATGCTGATCACCACCGGCACCGCGCTGGTGATGAATTTCATGACGTTCTTTTCCAAGCATCAGGCGCTGGTCGCCGCCGCCAAGGACATCGATCCGATGAACGTCACCAACATGGTGCTGGCGGTGGCGCTATTGGGACTGTCGATCTTCGTGGCGTTCGAGGCACTGCGGGTTTACTTCGCCAGCCGCCGGGCGCCGGTGCGCGTCCAGCCGATTTCATGACCTTCAACCGATTCGCCGCGTGCATTGTCGCATCGCCCTCCCTACGATCCGGTTGCGATGAAAGCGACCACCGATTCTGCCAGCCCGGTCTTTCGCGACCCCAAACCCGCCACGGAATGGGTCCGCAAGCCGTGGCGGGAGCGGCTGGAGTTCGTCGCGGACATGGTGCGCGAGATCAGCACCTTGGCCGACCCGCAGCAGATGGTGAACGTCTACGGCGAGCGGATGATGAAGATCCTGCCGTCCGACCAGCGCGTCTCCCTGAGCCGGCGCGACCTCGATTACCCGTTCGTCCGCGTCACCCGCGTCGAAACCGACGCGCTCGACCTCAACCCGTGGAAACACCGCGACAGCCTTCCCATCCTTCGCGGCGGGCTGCTGGCGGAACTGATCCACGCCGAGAAGGCGACCATCATCGAAGACCTGCAATTGTCGGAGGACGACCCGTCGCGGAAATATCTCGAAGGCATCCGTTCGATCTGCGTGCTGCCGTTGTTCGACCAGGGCAAATCGCTGAACATGGTGATCCTCGGGCGGAAGGACAACGGTTTTTCGCGTGAGTTCATGCCCGAGCAGCTCTGGCTGAGCAACCTGTTCGGCCGGGCGACGGCGAACCTGGTGCTCAAGGAGCAGTTGCGCGAGGCATACGAACGCGTGGACCGCGAGCTGAAGGTCGTCGCCGACATCCAGCGATCGCTCCTGCCGACCGAGTTGCCGAACGTGCCGGGGCTCGACATCGCGGCCTACTACCAGACGTCCAAACACGCCGGCGGGGATTACTACGATTTCTTCCAGCTTCCCGATGGGAAGATCGGAATGCTGATCGCCGACGTCTCCGGCCACGGCACGCCGGCGGCGGTGGTGATGGCGGTCACGCACTCCATCGCCCATACCCACGACGGCGATCCCGACCCGCCGAGCAAGCTGCTGAACTTCATCAATCGCCATCTCAGCGCTCGATACACCAACGGCACGGGAACGTTCGTCACCGCGTTCTACGGCATTTACGATCCCAGGACGCGCGAGCTGATCTTCGCCAACGCCGGCCACAACCCCCCGCGCCTCAAGCGCGGCCGGGG
>JBBCIV010000251.1:0-18964 GCA_037189665.1 Phycisphaerae bacterium
AGGTCTTAGTGAGGAGACACACTCATGAAGACGTCAGACCTGCAACGCCTCGACCTCGATCACCCGTTCGTCGACGACCCCAGCCTGCTCGACGAAGCCGTCCGCAAGCTGCTCGGCCCTTCGCGCCGGCGCTTTGACCGACTTTGGGCGTACTACCGCAACCCGCTTCGCCCGAACGACCAGATCGGCCCGTCCTGCGCCGATCGTCCGTATCGGCAGGCGCAGGAGTGGGGCCTGCCCGCCCGCGTGACGGGGACGATCGCGGGCGCCGGCGTGTTTGATTCGTCGATCGCGCCCGGGATCGAACGTAAGGAAGTGGTGATCGAAAACGACATCGGCTGGCGCATCGAAACGATGGTCGACTTCCTGTTCGGCCGCGCGATCGTCATCAACTCTGCGGCGCCCGACCGCGCCCGCGCCGCGCAGATCGAAACCCTGCTCCGCCACATCCTGGCAAGCAATGGCGGGCTCGTGTTCCTCCAGCAGCTCGCGCTGCTGGGCGCGGTGTACGGAAGCGTTGACGTGCTGGTGAAATACGTTCCCGAGGCCGCGGACGACCCGTCGCTCACGGCGTGCGCCACGCAACTGCTCGGCGACCTCGCGCCGTCGCCGACCGCAAACGAATTTGATCTCCATCCCAAGCCGGATCCAGAAGCCCTCCCCACCGCAGCGGCCGGGCCCGCCGATCGAGCGATCGACGACGACAAGTCGGGCTCGCCACCCGACGAAAAGGCCGACGCATCTCCCGCCGCGGGCGCGAGCCACCCCTCGCCCGGCGCCATCGAGCGCCTTGCCCGGATGGTGCGGTTCGAGATCGTCGAGCCGGCCCGGTCGCTGCCCCTCCTGGACCCGCACGATTGCCGATGCGCCAGCGCGTTCGCCACGGTCTATCAGGTTGAACGAAAGCTCGCGCCCGAACCGTCGAAACATCGATGGTTGACGCAATGGTTGCAGAAGAATTCGGTCGATCCGAAACGGCTGACCGTCGTCGAGCTTATCACGCCTGCGCGATGGCAGCGGTTCGAGGACGCAACGCTGGTCGCCGAAGGCGAAAACTCGCTCGGGCGGCTCCCGCTCGTCCACGTTCAGAACGCCGCCGACCCGCTGAGCTACGACGGGCCGAGCGACGTCGAGCCGCTCATCCCGCTTCAGGACGAGTTGAACACGCGCCTGAGCGACCGCGCCAACCGCATCGCGATGACCAGCTTCCGCATGTACCTGGGCAAGGGCATCGATAACTTCACCGATATCCCGATCGCGCCTGGGCAAATGTGGAGCACGGATAATCCCGACGCCAGCGTCATCGAGTTCGGCGGTGAGAGCGCGTGCCCGAGCGAGGAGTCGCACATCGCCGGACTGCGCGAGGCGATGGACAAGATCAGCAGCACCAGCCCGATCGCCGCCGGGGCGATCAAGGGCAGGATCGGCCGTCTCACCAGCGCCGCGGCGCTGCGCGTGACGATGCTGTCGCTCTTGAGCAAGACCGAGCGTAAGCGCACGACCTACGGCCTGGCGATCGCGCAGCTGTGCGAGCTGGCGTTGGCATGGTTGGACCGCGCCGGCGTTTTCCCAACGACGCCCGCCGACCGCGCGATCCACATCCACTGGCCGAACCCCATCCCCGCAAACGAAATCGAACGGCTGGAGGAAGCCAAGGCCCGCCTCGATATCGGCATCCCACGCGACGTCGTCCTTCGCGAGCTGGGCTACGCGCCCGCAATGTGACGACCGAAGGCTGATTCGCGGCATTTCAACGAGTTCAAACACCCCATTCAAACGCAGAAAGGAGGAACCCATGCCCACCGATCCCCCCGTCTCATCTCCGCCGCCCACGCCGCGGCCGGCCATGCCGTCGGCGCCGGACGCACGCGACCGGCTCAACCAGCTGGCGGCGTCGCTCGCGCAATCGCGCGACGCCGCCTTGCTGAAAGAATACCTGCGCCTGCGATCCGTCACTCGCTTCTAGTTTTTAGTCCGATTCTTTCTTTTTTTATCACTTCTGGAGATTCCCATGCCTTTTACCGGAAAATGCACTTACACTGCCGGCTCCACGCTTCCCGAGATCGCGGAGGACGTCAGCGATCTGGTTTCGATCAACTCGCCGCACGAAACGCCGTTGCTCGACGCGCTCGGCGACGCCCAGCGCCCGGCGCGGTCGACCGTGCACGAATGGCTCGAAGACTCCCTCGTGCCAAATTACGACACCGTCGTTTCCAACACCTCGGGCAACAACTTTGTCGTCTCCAACGTGGCGCGATTCCGCATCGGCGATATCGCTCGTGTCGAGGGATCGCCGGAGATCGTGCTGGTGACCGCCATCAACGCCGGCGCCAGCACCGTCACGCTTTCGCGCGAGTACGGCGGCTCGACGGAAGGCGATATCGAGGACAACGCCGTCCTTCACATCATCGGCAACGCCGCGCTCGAGGGCGCCGATGCCGACGCCGCCCGGTCCAGCGTGCGCACGCGAAAGCAGAACTACACGCAGATCTTCACCGCGACGGCGTCGGTCAGCGGGTCGGAGCTGGCGGTCAACCAGCTGGGCGTTCGCGACGAACTGACGTGGCAGAAGAACCTGCGTTCGCGCGAGCTGCTGCGCGACCTGGAGAACAGCGTGATCAACGGCATCGCGCATTCGATCACGCCGCAGGGCTCGGGCAGCGTCCGCCGGACGATGCACGGCATCCTGGCGATGCTGAGCACCAATCGGTTCACACCCGGCCAGAACGGCTTCCCCGCCGGCGCCGCGCTGACCGAGGCGCAGCTCAACCACGCCTTGCGCCAGATCTGGCGGCAGAGCACCGGCCAGGTCGACCTCATCGTCGTCGGCGGACGCGAGAAACGCGCGATCAACGCGTTCGTCGCCAGCACCCGCCGATTCTTTCCCAATTCCGACGTCTACCGCGACGGCGTGAGCATGTACGAAAGCGACTTCGGCCTCGCCAAGGTCGTGCTCAGCCGAAACGTGCCGGCGGGCGCCGTGCTGCTGCTCGACAGCTCGCGCATCGGCGTGCTCCCGCTGGCGGGACGACATTTCCACTACGCCAGCCTCGCCCGCACCGGCGATTCCGAGTCCGGCCAGCTCGTCGGCGAGTACACGCTCGAACTCCGCAACGAATCCGCCCACGGCGTGATCCGCGGATTCACCGCGTAGAGTCGCAGCGCGACAGGGGGCAAGTGAACGGGGACAAGGGGCAAACAAGCCTTGTCGCTTCTACCTCAATTCCTTGCCCCTTGCCCCTCGTAACTTGTCCCTTTCCTGATCAACAAGGAGATCCCATGCTCGCAGAAGCAACGATTCCCGTCCTCGACAACCTCGCCAGCTACGGCGCCGCCGGCCTGATGGGCGCGATGTGGCTATGGGAGCGTCGAACGTCGTCCGCGCGGGAGAAGCAGATCGAAGAGTCGCATCAACGCATCATGTCCGACGGCGTGAAGCTCGAGGCGCTCATCGACCTGGTTCAGAAGAACACCGAAGTTCTCTCGCGCCTGATGCAACAATCGTCCACGTCCAAACCCTGACCCCGCGCCCGCCCTCGCATGTCAGGCATAAGCGTCAACGTAAACCCGCCCTCTTTCTATTCCAATGTTCTTGAGAACATTGGAATTGCAGGCGAATTGAAGGGCGGGCGTTTCATCTGATCTGAAGGAGTTCCGTCATGCTCAAGCAAATGTTTTCGACTTGTTTTCTGGTGTTTTTTTCGCTGTTCGGCGCGGCGGGGTGCGCGGCGATCGACGCGGAGATCGGACTGATCGGCCAGTCGCGGCGTGGGGTGGCGATGGTGAAGGAGTCGATCGAATCGCGACGCGGCCTCGTCGCCGCGCTGCTCGCCAAAGACCGGTCGGCGCTCGACGAGGCGTTCGACGCCGACGCCAGCCAGCGCGAGTACATCGATACCGCGTGGCTGATCGAAGCCCGCCAGGCCTACACTGCCGCAGTCGAGGCGTTGACGAGGCGGACGGCTTCGGCCGAACGATCGTTCGACGCCGACGTCGACAACCTCGCCGCAATCGACGAGGCGCTCGTCGAGCTCGATCGCCTCAACCGCGCACAGCGACAGTTGTTCTACCTTGGCAAGTGACGCGCGCGCACGGCGGTTCGCCGGCAACGCGTCGCCAGCAAGGCCGTCTGTCCAATTCCATTTGATCCATTTTCGAGGAGCCATCATGTCCATCGATTTGAAAACTGAAGTCGCCGCGGTGGTCGCGGTGCGTTGGGATGAGTTCGCCGCGAGGCATCCGAACCTGGCGCGGGTGATCGACCAACACCTGGTCGTCGAGAGCGCGGTGTCCCACTTGCGCACGGACCCCGCGTACCAGCACGCCATCGCCAACGCCCGCTCAGCCGGCGCGGGCGTGGAGACGATCGTCACGCTGATCGACAAGTTCGTATCGGCGTGGCTGGAAAAGCTGGTATGACGTTCTGCCGAGCGCGCGGCGCGTTCACGCGCGCGGCTTCCCATCGTCATCCACGTTTCGCTCCGACTCGTCGGCGGGAATCAGCCCGCCGACGCCGTCGGGGCGGGGGTGGCGTTTCTGGCGAGGATCTTTGATCGCCTGGGGCGCCTGGTCCCATCCCATCGGCTCTTCGGTGTGCATCGATCCCTCGATTTCCGATTCGTCCACCAGCGGCTTGTCATGTCGTTCGGATCGCGTCTTGCTGGGCGGTGTTAGGGCGCTGTGGTTTTGACGAACGTTGGCCATGGCTTACTCCTGATATCCAACGTTATGTCCCGGCGCAAGTCGGATGGATGAACGACGAGTGAAAGCAAATACATTCCGCCCATTCGAGAGAGGCGCGGGTTCTGTTATCCTGTCGGATCTATGAGCAACGACGCCCCGACCAAGAGCTGGCAGGCCCGGATCAGCGAGGCCACCGACGCGATCGCGCAGGAGTTCGTCGAATCGATGAGCTACGACTGGCGGCTTTACAAGGTCGACATCGCCGGCAGCATCGCGCACGCGACGATGCTCGAAAAAGTCGGCCTGATCACCGGCGCCGACCGCGAGGCGATCTTTGCCGGCCTGAAGGAGATCGAAGCTGAGATCAATAAAGACGGCCCGAAGTGGGCCGGCTTCAAGCCGGAACTGGAAGACATCCACATGTGCGTGGAAAGTGCCCTGACCGAACGCATCGGCGAGCCGGGACGGCGGCTGCACACGGGGCGGAGCCGGAATGATCAGGTGGCGACCGACATCCTGCTCTGGTTGAACGAAGCGGAAGTGCTGGTCGGCGGAAAACTACTCGATCTCGAAAAGGCGTTCGTCCTCCTTGCGGAACGATCCGCAGGCGTCGTGATGCCATCGTTCACGCATCTTCAGCGTGCCCAACCCATCTCTGCCGGTGCCGAGGCACTGGCATGGTGTCAGATGTTTGAACGTGACGGCCAACGAAGCGCGTCGATCTGCAATCGCGATAACTGGTACTTGCCACTCGGAAGCGGAGCCATCGCAGGCACGTCACTCCCGTTAATGCCATCGGTGACCGCAGAACTGCTTCAATTCGGTGAAGGTCCGATTGCCAGCATCGAACACACCGCATCGCGCGATGCCGCTTGCGATTTTCTGTATTGTCTCGCCATGATCGCCCAGCACCTCTCCCGCTGGGCCGAGCAGTGGATCATCTACATGTCCACCGAGTTCGGCTTCATCAAGATCGCTGACCGCTACACGACGAGCAGTTCGATGATGCCGCAGAAGCGGAACCCGGACATGCTCGAGCTGATCCGCGGCCGCTGCGGGAACGTCTACGGCGACCTGTTTGCCCTGATGACGATCCTCAAGGGCCTGCCCATCGGCTACAACCGCGATTTGCAGGAGGACAAGCGAATCGTCTTCCGCGCCTTCGACACCGTCAGCCAATGCCTCACGATGGCGGCGGCGATCGTGAACAGCGCGAACTTCGACAAGGAACGCATCGAACCCACGCTGGATCGCGGGTTCCTCGACGCGACGAGCCTAGCGGAATACCTGGTCACCAGGGGCGTCCCGTTCCGCACGGCCCATCACATCGTCGGCACGCTCGTCGCGCGGTGCGAGAAGGAGGGCAAGCACGCCCTCTCGCAATTGAGCGTCGATGCGTTCAACGAAGTGATCGCCGGCACGAAGTCCGACGTCCGACTGACGGATGAGGTCTACGCCTGCCTCGGCGCCGCCAACGTCGTCAAACGCTACCAGAGCGCCGGCGCGGCGGGTGGAAAGCCGTTCGATGACCAACTGAAAGCATGGAAGACACGACTGGGGGTCTAAAGTGCGATTCTGCAAACGCGATGCGACCGGGACGGTGAGACTTCCGCCCAGCTATCGGTTCCGGCAGTTGCCGGGGCAACTGCTCGGGCGCAACCCGTTTGGCGGAAGCATCAAGCCGACGCGCGTGCCGCTGTTTTTCTCGAAGCGGCGGCGGCCGTCGTTGCCGTTTGCGCATCCGCTGAATTACAGGGAGCCCATCCGCATCCTAGAAAGCTACTTCTGCGACGCGGACGAAGACCAAGGCGACGGAAGGCACACGCGCTATCTCAACGCGCCCGGCTTCTATCCATTCATGGTCACGCGCGACCCCGCGCTCATTCGCGCGATCCTGACCAAATCCGGCGACCGCGAAGGCGCGATGGATCGCGACACGCTCCCCACCGGCGGCATCGCGCGTGCGACGGGCGACGACACGCTCCTGTACGCCAACGGCCCGGCGTGGAAACACCAGCGCAAGCTCGCGACGCCGCCGTTCGGGAAGACATCGCTGTTTCAGCCGGAGCGCTTTCACGAATTCGAGGAGACCTTCCGCAAGACCGCGCGCAAGCGGCTTCAGGCCCTGCGCACGCGGCTGCTCGCCAGCGGCAAGAGGACGTTCCGCGTGGCGTTGGAGCGCGAAATCCAGTGCGTCGTGCTGGAAATGCTGGTGAACAATTTTTTCGGCGCCGAGGTGCCCGAAGGTGAAATACGAAATCGGTACGTCGTCGCGGTTCAGCGCGTCATCGACCACATCATTACGGATACGATCTTCAACAAGGTGGGCGTTCCCGTCCGGTACTGGCCTGACTTCATCCCCGGAATCGCCGCCGCCAAGGCCGACTATGCGGAGTTCGAGCGATTGACCGACCTGACCCTTGCGCCGCGAAAGGAGGGCAAGGGGTTGTGGAGCCAGTTCAAGTCCGACGCTCCGGACTCGGCGTTGCGCAGCAACATCAAGGTTTTCCTGGCCGGCGCGCTGGAGGCGACCTCGTCGTACGCGAGCTGGACGATATGTCACCTGGCCCGCAATCTCCCGGCGCAGGAGAAACTTTACGAGGAAGTCCGCGATGTCGACGACTACACGCCGGAGAAACTGGAGCAACTCAAGTATCTGACCAGCGTCCTGAACGAAACGCTGCGGCTCACCCCGCCGCTCTACTTCCTCCCGCGACGCGCGACGGCCGAAACGTTGATCGAAACCGTCGATGGAAGAACGCTGACGATCCCGATCGGCACGCACATCATGTGCGACATCTGGCACGCCAACCGTAGCGAAGACCACTGGGGATTGAAGGCCACCGGCTTTCCATCGCTCGATTACGCCCCCGAACGCTGGACCGAGATCGCCTCGCGCAATCTGGGCTCCAACGACTCGCTCCACTTCGGCTTCGGCCACGGCCCCCGGTTCTGCCCGGGAAGGCACCTTGGGCAGGTCGAAGTCTACCTCGTCGTCGGCGCGCTGGTGAAACTGTTCAAGTTCCAGGCGGTCGAACCGGGCTATCAGGCGGAGGCCGGCGTGTCGAGCAAGCCAAAGGATGGAGCCCTTGTCGATCTGGAACTGCGAGAACCATAGGCCGGCGTCGCGAGGCTTTACCGGCGCTTCCTCCTCGAACAAACAATCCGCCGACGCCGTTTGGAAAACACCTGTAGCGTGCAAAACGCCATCTGAGGTATTCATGTTATCCCGTTATTTCCGCATCCTCGTGACGGTATCAGCGCTGTTCGCGCACGGCGCGCGTGCCGATGGCGAGGTGAAGTTCGCCCTCTCCGCCCATCAGCGACTGACGTGGGAGGGAAACGTCGTCGACGCCAAAGTGGAACGGGACCGATACGGCGAAACCGACGTCAGGCCGATCGGCGTCGAATTCAGCGTCTTCCCCACGCGCCCGATGACCGTCGACACCTGGAACAACCCCGTCACCGGCGGCGTTGAGCAGCGCATCCGGGCGGCGATCTCCCATCCCATCCCCGTTCTCCGGGCCTCGCACGTGAGCTTTTACGACAAACCGCCTGACCTGAGCACACTTGCAGTCGACATCGTGCAAAGAGATCCGCACGAGGCGGAAATTTCGGAGGACAAGCCGATCGCCATCGTCGGCGATGGATCGGGGCGCGTGATGATGATCACGTTCAGCCAGGTCACCATCCCTCAGGACAAGCCGTCGGAGTGGCGCATCGCGGGGACGATGAAACCGATCGTCTTGGTCGATCACATCGCCGACCCGGTCGCCGATCGCGGCCGGGCGGCGCTGGCAAGGGAGCCGCTGTCGCTATCGGGCACGATCGTTTACGGCGTGAGACAGGACGTGATGCGGCCCGCCACATTTTACGCGATCGACCTCGCAGGCGACGTCGGCAAGGCCGTGCCAAAGCGGTTCGCCGGGCCGATCACCGAAGGCCGCGTCGCCGCGAGCGGCGCGATCGTCGATCGCGTGGATATGCGGACGCTGAAAATCACCAGTCCCGAGGGCAAAACGCTAGGCGAGGTCACGTCGAAAACCGACATCGCCGAGTTCGCGGCCGCGCCAGACGGATTGCGCGTGGCGTTCAGCACGGAACGCCTCGTCGAAATCCCCAACGACCTGCCGAAGCGGGAAATCGTAACGATCGTCTACAAGATCAACGGCCGGAAGATCGCCGAAATCGTGGGTTACGACGATCCAGCTTTTCTGCCCAACGGCAACCTCGTTCTCACTGGTCAGGCCGGCGATGAGGGGCTGTATATCGCGGATCTGGCAACGGGCAAGGTATCGCGCATCATCATCAAAGATGCGATCGACGACGACGAGGCCCGCGGTCCCTGGTGGCCACGCACGCCAGCGGTGTCGCCGGACGGAAAATGGGTCGCGTACGTGTCGCGTCGCGATGCGTTCGTCGTCGGCATCGACGGGACGGGCTGGACGCCGGTCTGGTCGACCGAATTTCACGAGCCACAGTCAACGCCCGTCTTCTCGCCCGACGGCAAGTACGTTGTCCTGGTGCTGACGCAGCTAAACGTGATGAACGGCCCTGGCGAACTCGTCATCTTTGATCTGGCACAGCGCGTCCGACAGCACATTCCGGCCGCGAAAGACGCGAACTCCGAAGTGCAGATCACATGGAAAAAATGATGAGGCGGAGGATCGCTGCCTGTCAAGCCGCCCGATCCTGCGCTACGGCGGAGCTGGCGCGAACCTATAGCGTCGATAGGTAATTGCTCCCTGCACATCAGCGAACGACAATGGCGTGACAATAGATAGGATTAGCTGATGGGCTTGGCACGGACATGCACGCTGGCATTCGACGCAACGGTGATATTTCCTGACAGATGCGTGTGGTGCGGCAAGGGGTCGCCAGACAACAAGCATATCTATTCGGCCAAACAGGGCTTGAGCCTGTCGGGCTTGAGCGGGTGGCATCGCATTGAGGTGCCGTGCTGCCCAGGATGCGAAGCGCGGATTACAGGCGGGCGCGTTATCCGAGGCGCGTGGTCCATCGCGATAGTCGCGGCGGTCAGCATACCGGCAACCTGGTTGTTCTATCACTACACAACACTTCGCGACGCCATGTTGGGCTTGGCCGTTTTCGGCGTGATCTGCGTCGCGTTATTCGGCATCGTGGTGTACGAGTTCCTCCATCCACCGCGATTTTCGATCGATTTAGTAGGATCGAAGTTGAGTTTCAACTTTACCGATCACGACTACGCACAGGAGTTCGCGATCAAGAACGGCATGTCTTTTGAAAGGCCGCCGAACGCATCCGGGTGAACAACGGCAATCTAGCGCGCTTGGTATATCCCCCTTGCCCGGCAAACACCGCAACAACGGTCGCCTCACAGCCGATTGTCATTAGAATCCGTCGCCATGACTGGCTCTCTGATTGCCGTTCTTTCCATCCTAGCGCTGGCGATGGCGATGTTCCTGATCAATCGACCGCGGATGGACGTGGTGGCGATCGTCGTGATGGCGTTACTCCCCTTCACTGGCGTGCTCAGCATCAACGAGACGATCGCGGGGTTTGGCGATTCGAGCGTCGTGCTCGTGGGGCTCATGTTCATCCTCGGCGAAGGGCTCGTGCGCACCGGCGTTGCGCAGCGGGTGGGCGATCTGCTGATCGCGCGAGCCGGCTCATCGGAGACAGTGCTGATAATCCTGCTGATGAGCAGCGTGTGCCTCATCGGCTCGGTGATGAGTTCCACCGGCGTGGTGGCGATCTTCATCCCGGTCGTGCTTCGCATCTGCGCGACGACGCGCATCGCGCCGCGCCGCCTGATGATGCCGCTCAGCATCGGCGCCCTGATCAGCGGCATGACGACGCTGGTCGCCACGGCGCCCAATCTCGTCGTCAATGGCGAACTGCTCCGACACGACCAGGCCGGCGGGTTTGGGTTCTTCACGTTCACCCCCTTCGGCCTGCCAATCCTGCTGCTGGCGATCGTATACATGCTGCTCGCCCGGCGTCTGCTGGGCGAATCGACCGTGGCTGAGACCGAACCGCTCGTCCGCCCCACGCTGCAGCACTGGGTAGACGAATACGAACTGGCGTCGCGCGAGTTTCGCGCCCGGGTGGAGCCGGGATCGCCGTTGATCGGCAAGAGCCTGGCCGAGCTGAAACTGCGCCGCCATGGGTTGAACGTGCTGGCGATCGAACGCCAGGGCCGGCTGAACCGCGAGTTGACCCGACCACTGCCTGCAACCGTATTTCACGTCGGCGATACGCTGTTTTTCGACGTGATCAAATCGCCCGACGCCGACGCCGCGATCGACGAGACATGCGCCGCGCAAGGCCTCAGCCGGCTGCCGCTCACCGGGCATTATTTCACCGACCAGGCACAGGAACTCGGCATGGCCGAGGTGATCGTGCCCGCCGACTCGCACCTGATCGGCAAAACGGTCATCAGGGCCGGCATTCGATCCAAGTTCGACCTGACCGTCATCGGTCTGAAACGCGGCGGTGAACCGCTGAAGAAAGACCTCCTCGAAACGCCGTTGAAGGTCGGCGACATGCTCCTGGTGGTCGGGCCGTGGCGCGCGATCCGCAACCTGCGCGCGGAGGCGAGCGACCTCCTGCCGTTTAACCTGCCGACCGAGTTCGACCAGGCCGTGCCCGCAGGCAGGCGCGCGCCGTTTGCGCTGCTGGCGCTGGCGATCACGGTCGGACTGATGGTGAGCGGCGTGGTGCCCACCGTGCATGCCGCGATCATCGGCTGCCTGCTGATGGGGCTGTTCCGCTGCGTTGATCTGCCCTCGGCGTACCGCTCGGTGCACTGGCCGACGCTGATCCTGATCGTGGGGATGTTTCCGTTCTCGCTCGCGCTGCAGCGCACCGGCGGCGTGGATATGGCGTCCAACGCGCTGCTCAGCGTGATCGGCGGCGACCACCCGCGGCTGCTGATCGCGGGATTGTTCGCCACCACGATGATCATCGGCATGTTCATCTCCAACACCGCCACCGCGGTGCTGATGGCGCCGGTGGCGATCGGGCTGGCGCAGCAGTTGGGCATGTCGCCGTTGCCCTTCGCGATGACGGTGGCGCTGGCGGCATCGACGGCGTTCATCACGCCCTTCTCCACGCCGGTAAACACGCTGGTCGTCGGGCCGGGCGGCTACTCGTTCGGCGATTTCGTCCGCGTGGGCCTGCCCCTGTCGATCCTCGTGCTCATCGCGTGCGTGCTGCTGATCCCGATCGTGCTGCCGCTGCATGTGGCCCCCTGAACGCTTCCATTGACCTCGCATCATGACGTGCGCGCGAGGCCACGTTTTGCAAAGCACCGCCGTTCATCATCTTGAACGAAGAACATGCCGCGGAGACACAGAGACACCGGGGAAAATCGGCCAGATTGCGAAAACAAAAAAATCGCCCCAACGCTTCGCTTTTTTGTCGCCGCGACGCCTGCGTCGCGGCGACACCATTCGGTTCGGTGCGCCAGAGCGCAAAATACACGGAACAGGTTTCATCGATTTTCTCCGTGCCTCTGCGGCCGCATCCCTCAGATCAGTACGCCCTCACGGTCGCCTTATGCGATTGGCGGTTGACGAAGAAGTACCGCAGCGCGTCGACGGCATGATCATTTTCGCCATCTTTATGAGGGATTTCGGAGCGATCATTGTTGTAGTGATACGACTCCATCGACTGGATGAGCTGCCGGCAGCGCGGGTGGACGAACAGCCGCGTCGTGCCGGCGGCGGTGCGGAGGGCGGCGCGGAGCAACTCGATCCCGTCAACGATCTTGCTGCCGCGCGTGCGCACGTGGTAGTGCCGGCGCAGCAATTCGATGTTGCTCTTGGCGGTCTGCTCGTTCTTCGTGCTGCCGGCAGGATCGCACGCGACGCGGCCCGCCTTCGGCCAGGGGCGCGAGCGGATTTCGTCGAGATGCTGTTCGATCGTCATGCCCCGCCGCACGTGCTCGTCGATGACGTAGACCTGCTCGCCGCGCGCGACGATCCAGAGGCAGACGAACGGCGCGGAGTACCCGAAATCGATCGCCAGCCACCATTCGCACGCCGCGTCCAACTCGAACGGCGGCGCATCGCGATAGTGCGCGGCGGCGGAAAGCATCGGGAAGACCAGCCCCTCTCGACTCGGACGGCGGCAGAGCATTTCGCTTTGCCATGTTTCCTCGCTCACGCGGTGCTTCATCGTGATGGCGTCGTCGATGCTGAAATAGCCGTCGCATTTGGTCTTGGCGACGCCCTAGCATTCGTCCCACAACGGACAGGTCGCACATTCGCGTTCCGGCGGGCATCGCTGCAACACGTCGAGCACACACCAGCGAACGACTTTCGTTCCGGCGCCGGCGGAGCGATCGATGAGCTTGCTCATCAGCCCGTACGCCTGGTGCATGGTGGAGAACGCCTCGATCGACCCGCGGACCGCAAGCCCGTCGAGTTCGGCGCTGCGCGTGGTGAGCTGCGCCGCCTGCCAGATCTGTTCGTCGAACAGCTCGACCTCATCGCAGCGGAGTTTCTGCACGCGCAGGCCGCGCACGCTGCGCTGGCTCTGCGTGAGCACGGCCGCCTGCGAACCCTTGATCTGCAGCTTGCGCGCGGTGGCGTTGGGATTGGCGAGCATCTCTTTGAAAGCTTCCCGCGCGTTGATGTGTTGCATGAGGTAATCCCACATGCGCAGCGACTGGTCGAGCGACCCGCCGAGAATGCGGACGGAAATGCCGGGCTTGTGAAGCAAATCCAACAGCGTCGCCACCGCCGCCAGCGCGGTCTTTCCGCCGCCGCGGGGAGCCCAGACGACCTGGTCGCGCGCGGGTTCGAAGTAGCTCGTCGTGATGTACTCGAACGGCGCCTGATGGTGCGGGCAGACGCACGTTCGCGGGATACGAAGACCGGTGTGCTCGACCACCCACGAGTGCAGTTCGTCGGGCGTGGCACAGCGGGTCGTTTTGGACGCAGTTTCAGCAGCAAGCATGGGAAATTCCTCCAGGAAAGGCGTGAAGAAGAGGGGTCAAGCGCGGCGGCCGCGCGTCACGAGGCGTGGGGAGACGGGGAAATCGCGGCGTGGCGATCAAACCAGAAATAAACGGGAGCGTCAGCGTCTTCAGGATCGACGCGCGTCATGCCGGCGGCCTCGAAAAGCGGGTGGGCCCGGCCCATTCGCGCCGACGTCTCGACGTATCGCGTCGGACAGTCGGCGAGCAAACGCTCAACCATCGCCCGCGCAAGCCCGATGGCGCGGAACTGAGGATGAACGATCACCCGGCTGATCGTGCGCAGGCTCGCGTTCGCCCAGCGGAGCTTCTGTCCAAACGACATCGGCTCGAGTCCGAAGACGCGGTGCCGCACGCGATGGACGGCGCTGGGGTACGACAACACCGCGACCGCGACGATCTGCGATGGCCGGGTATGCCGGTCGGGCGGTTTGTAACGGGCGGTCCACACCCCTGCCCAGGTTGCCGGGCGAAGGGGAAGATAGTGGAACCGCTCCAAGGCTCGATAGTCGCGGGGTTTGCCGGGCGCGATGTCAATCGGTCCGGGCAGGAAATCGGTTGAAATCTGTTGTATAATGGACATATTCAGTTCCGATCGCGCACGCGTCCTCCTGTAACGGGCAGTTGCCGAAGGCCGCAAGGAAAACGTTTTGTCCGGGTCACAGTGATCATGTCTGACGAAATTCGATGTCCAGATTGCGGCGGCGTGGTGGGCGCGGAGCCCGATGCCGGCGTGAAGGTGTGCCAGTGCTCATCGAGCGCCTACCATCCGAGCGACGAGATGGTCGCCGCTGCCGAGGCGAAGCTTGCCGAAGCAGCCGCCGCGCCCGTGGTGGTGGAGAAGATCTGCCGCGCTTGCGGCAAGAACCTCGCGGGGCACCGCCGGATCAAGGACTCGCTCGGGTACATCTGCGTCAAGTGCGCCGAGGCGGAAGAAGAGGCGAGAGAAGCAGGCCTGGTGAGCTGTGCCGAGTGCAACCGCAAGCTCAAGCCCGCGGGCCTGATCGACTTCCACGGCTCGATGATCTGCCGCAAGTGCTTCGCCGATCATCAGGAGATGGGCCGCTACAAGGCTCCCCCGCCCAAGCTGGACGGGCACGTTGCGCATGAACAACGCTCGCTTAAAACGATGCTCATCATCGCGGCGGTACTGCTGGTGATCATCCTGTTGTCGACGCTGGGGATCATCGGCTCGGGCTGACGGACGCGCGTGTCCCGTATTCCCCCGTGTCCTCGCTCTCGTTTCATCTCATCCATCCTGCCCGCGAACGATGCGGGTTTTCCCGAAATCGCAAACAACCGTGACGTCGGGCTGGAGCGCCTGCGCGAGGTCGTCGTGGCTGGTGACGACGATCGCCGCAAGCGTGGGCGATCGTCGCACGAGCTTTCGCAGCGACCGCGCCACGACGATCGCGGTGACGCGGTCGAGCAGCGCCGCGAACTCATCCATCGCGATGACGGCGGCGGCGTTCGAGGCAGCGTTTGACGCTCGGGCGATCATCAGCGCGAGGATCAGCCGCCACCGCTCGCCGTCGGACAGTTCGTTCGGACGGCTGAGGTAGGTCCACGCTTCCGCCAGGCCGACGCGCGCCAACAGTTCGAGCGCGCGGACGACGGCAATATCGTCGGCCTCGCCGACGCCGCCGAGTTGAAGCTGCGAGCAGACGCAGTCGATGACGGCTTCGTCGGGCAACTCGACATTGTCGGGCTCAACCCATTGCACCCGGCCAAGGAAGCGGTGTCGGATCGCGCGCAGGAGCTGCGATTTTCCGCCGCCGCTCGGACCGGTGACCAGCGTAATCGTCCCGGGCAAGGGCAACAGCCGGGCGATGTCCGGCGAGTCCGCGGCGTCGGCGAACGTCCGCCGATGGTCGGGCAAATCAAACAAGTGACGAATGCGGGGAACAAGCGTTGGCATGGCTGGGCTACTCCTCAAGACTACGCAAGATATAGATTGATCATTATATTTTTACACAAATAATTGTGTTAACAGTCATTCTGCCGCAAACGCGCTGGCCAACGGCCTGCGTTGTGTTGCGGCGCGGACGACGCCACGCGCGAAGTGAACCTGGATCTGCACCGCCGCCAGCGGCATTCGAAACTCCGCCGCCAGGCGGCGCAGCGACGCCCCCGCGATGAAATGCCGGATCGCGATTCGACGAATATCGTTTGGCAGCGGGCACGCCGGATCGAGCAGCACGCCGGCCTCCCTCGATTTCAGGCGCGTCTCCAATCCGCTCAGCCGGCGGGAAACCGTGCCCGGCGACAGCCCGAGCAGCCGACCGATATGTCGATGTGACTCCCCCGCGTCCGCCAACTCCAACAACCGCCGATCACGCGGCGACAAATATGCCACCCCCCGCGGCCTCGACGGCGCGTGATCCGCAAACCGATAACGAACCGATTCCGGCTTCTGGTCGGCGTCCAACAACTGATACATGTTTCCGCCCCACTTTCGAGAGTTTGAGATGCGTTTAGCGGACATCAAACATTACGGCATATGTTAGGAATAAGTACGGTATTGTCAATTAAAAATTTCCCCATTCTAAACTACTATTTTAAAAAGCCTTATGGTGTTTTATGGGAGTTTTATTTATTAGATTTTGAAGGGATTTTGTTCGGTGTCTGACGGGCGGTCTTCAGAGCGATGTGAAAGGCTGACGGAAGGCACGGGTGGCCGGGCGGTTGTGATCGGGGGCGCGGGGCGTTACAAGGTCTGACATGGCTGAGCAGATTCTCGATCTGGAGAAGGTAAAACACGTCGCCAAACTCGCGCGGCTGGCGATCCCCGAGCCGCAGTTGCCCAGGTTTACAGAGCAGCTCGAATCGATTCTGGAGTACGTCGAACAACTGAAGCAGGCGGACGTCGCCGGCGTCGAACCGATGGCCCATGCGGTGCGCCTTACCAACGTCCTGCGAGAAGACGTCGTGCAGCCGGCGCTGACGACCGAACAGGTCCTCGCCAACGCCCCCGACACCGACGGCCCGTTCTTCAAGGTGCCCAAGGTCATCGGGGATGACGATTCGGCGGGGTAACCCTTCGCCACCGCGCGACGGACAACCACACACAATGCAGGCTCGGCCTGCCTGAAAAATATCAATCGACCATCGGAAATCGGCAATGTCAGACACCCTCCTGCAATCCCGTGACGCCATCGCGTCGAAGAAGATCTCGTCGGTCGAGCTGACGAAACAAACGCTCGCTCGCATCGAGAAGCTGAATCCATCGCTCAACGCGTATAACGAAGTATGGGCCGAGCGGGCGCTGCAAGTGGCGAAGGAAGTGGACGAAGGCAAGCGTTCGGGCGTCCTGGCGGGCGTGCCGATCGCGATCAAGGACAACCTGTGCACCAGCACCGGCAAGACGACCTGCTCGTCGAAGATGCTCGCCAACTTCAAGGCCCCCTACGACGCCACGGCGGTCAGACTGCTGGAGGCGGCGGGCGCGGTCATCGTCGGCAAGACCAACCTCGACGAGTTCGCGATGGGCTCGTCCACCGAAAACAGCGCCTTCGGCCCCTCCAAAAACCCGTGGGACACCGATCGCGTGCCCGGCGGGTCGTCGGGCGGAAGCGCCTCGGCGCTGGCGGCGTCGCTGTGCGCGGCGTCGATCGGGTCGGACACCGGCGGGTCGATCCGCCAGCCGGCGTCGCTATGCGGGCTCGTGGGGCTTAAGCCGACCTACGGCAGGGTGTCGCGGTACGGGCTGGTCGCGTTCGCATCGTCGCTCGACCAGATCGGCCCGTTCACCTGGAACGTGCCCGACGCCGCGCTGCTGATGAACGTCATCTCCGGCCACGACCCGAAGGACTCCACCTCCGCCCCCATCGACGTGCCCGACTACCTCGCCGGCCTTGAAAGGCCAGTGGAGGGCCTGCGCATCGGCGTCGTCAAGGAATACCAGGCCCTCGCCGGCCTCGATCCGCAAGTGAAGGCGGCGGTCGACCAGGCGATCGAGACCTACAAAAAACTTGGCGCGAAGATCGTCGAAGTGTCGCTGCCCAACAGCGCCTACGGCATCGCGGCGTACTACGTGATCGCGCCGTGCGAGGCGTCCAGCAACCTCGCCCGCTACGACGGCGTCCACTACGGCCACCGCACGCAGGAGCCGGTCGGCGACATCGTCGAGCTGTTCTCCAAGTCCCGCGCCGAAGGCTTCGGCGACGAGGTGAAGCGCCGCATCATGATCGGCACGTACGCCCTCTCCAGCGGCTATTACGATGCTTATTACGTTCACGCCCAGAAGATCCGGGCGCTGATCAAGCAGGACTTCGACAACGCGTTCAAGGATTGCGACGTCGTCCTCACCCCCACCAGCCCGCTGGCGGCGTTCAAGATCGGCGAGAAGAGCAGCGATCCGCTGAGCATGTACCTGTGCGACGTTTTCACGGTGACGTGCAACATCGCCGCCATCCCCGGCATCAGCCTGCCGTGCGGGTTCACGAACGACGCCAAGCCCCTGCCCATCGGCCTGCAACTGCTCGGCCCGGCGTTCGGCGAGGAAAGGCTGCTCCGCGTCGCGCGGACGTACGAGAAGGCGACCGACTGGCACGCCCGCCGTCCGACGCTGTAATGCCTTTTTCAGGCAATCATTCAAGGAAAGCCGCGGCCTGCAGGCCGCGGCTTTCCTTGCTTATCCAGCACATTTATCCCAGTTTCACTTCCGAAAGCGCCACCGTCCCGGGGCGTCTTTCTGGTGTATGTTCAAATCCATGTTCAATCGTTCGAAAGGTGCCGTCGTATCCAATCGCTCTTCTCAGCCGATTCGCTCCGCCGCGGTCGAAACTCTTGAACAACGCAAGCTCATGGCCGCCACCATTTCCGGCGTGGCGTTCAACGACAATAACCGCAATGGCATTTTCGACGCCGGCGATGTCGCCACCGCCGACAAGCGGATCTTCCTGGACACCAACAACAACGGGGTGCTCGACGCCGGCGAAAAGTCTCAGATGACCAACGCCGCCGGCGCGTTCAGCTTCACCGGCCTTAGCGCCGGCGCTTACTCCGTGCGCCGGGTGTTCCCCAACGGTTACACCTACAGCAACGCCGCGATCAACATCACGCTGACCGCCAACCAAATTTATAGCGGCGCCAACATCGGCTCGCGTCCGACCACCACAACCACCCCCACGCCGACGCCTTCCCCAACGCCAACCGCCGGCTCGATCTCGGGCTTCGCGTTCAACGACAACAACAAGAACGGCCAGCTCGACGGCAACGAGGAGAAGACCTCCGGCAAGCGCGTCTTCCTCGATACCAACAACAACGGCGTCCTCGACTCGGGTGAGAAGTCCATCGTCACCGGCGCTGACGGCT
>JBBCIV010000252.1:0-17898 GCA_037189665.1 Phycisphaerae bacterium
CACGCCAATGGGCGACGCAGGCGTCGCAGCTACACGAAAAAGCGCGTTGTTCTAATAAATGCCATCTATGTTCATCTGTGGCTTATTTCCCCGCATTTTTGATCAAACCCATCGCCAAACAGATCAATGCTTCATCGGAAACCGCTTGCACAGCGCCAGCACGTCCTGCTTGCACTTGGCCAGCGTGGCCTCGTCGCCCTTGCTGCGGAAGGCGCGGTCGATGATGCCGGCGACCGTCGCCATCTCGGCTTCCTTCAGGCCGCGGGTGGTGAGCGCGGGCGTGCCCATGCGAATGCCGCTGGTGTGCAGCGGGCTACGGGTTTCGTTCGGCACGGTGTTCATGTTCGCGATGATGCCGACCTTCTCGAGCCAAACGGCCGCGATCTTGCCGGTCAGTTCGGCGTCGATGGGACGCAGGTCGATCAGGATCAGGTGGTTGTCCGTGCCGCGCGACGCAAGCTTGTAGCCCTTGTCGATCAACTCCTTCGCCAGCCGCTTGGCGTTGGACACGACCTGGGCGGCGTAGGTCTTGAATTCCGGCTTGAGGTTTTCGCCGAACGCGACGGCCTTGGCGGCGATCACGTGCATGAGCGGGCCGCCCTGACTGCCGGGGAAGACCGCCTTGTTGAACTGCTTCGACAGCTCCTCGTCGTTGGTCAGGATCAGCCCGCCGCGCGGGCCGCGGAGGGTTTTGTGCGTCGTGGTGGTGACGATGTGGCAATGCGGAAACGGGCTGGGGTGCGCCCCGCCCGCGATCAGCCCGGCGACATGGGCAATGTCGGCCCAGAGCAGCGCGCCGTACTTGTCCGCCAGCTCGCGGAACCTGGCGAAGTCGATCGTCCGCGAATAGGCGCTGTAGCCGCACATCAGCACCTTCGGCTTGTGTTCCTTCAGCACCGCCTCGACCGAGTCGAAATCAAGGTAGCCCCAGTCGTCGCGCGACTCGTCCTGCACCAGCTTGTAGGTGACGGGCTTAAGCCACTTGCCCGACACGTTGACCGGCGAGCCGTGCGTGAGGTGCCCGCCGTTGCTCAGCTCGATCGCGGCGAAGGTGTCGCCGGGGTTGAACAGGGCAAGCTGGACGGCGAAGTTGGCGTTCGCGCCCGAGTGCGGCTGAACGTTGGCGTACTTGCAGCCGAAGAGCTGACAGGCGCGGTCGATCGCGATCTGCTCGATCTCGTCGTAAAACTCGCAACCCGAGTAGTACCGCCGGCCGGGGTAACCCTCGGCGTATTTGTTCGTCAGGATCGAGCCCTGGGCTTCCATGACGGCATCGGAAGTGTGGTTTTCACTGGCGATCATCTCCAGCGTGTTCTGCTGGCGGTCGGCTTCCTTGTCGATCAGGGCGGCGATAACGGGGTCGGTCGTTCTCAGGCTCATCGGTTGCGTTCTCCGGGGAAAAACAAGCCGAGCACTCTACCATAAACCGGACGGACGGGGAAATCGGGCAACGGCGACGGGCGGCGGGGCCGACGCATGAGACGCCGGCTCCACCGAACTAGGTATTTCCGATTGCCGATGTCCGATTGGGAGCAATCCAATCGGCAATCGGACAGCAATCGGAAATCCATTGAGTCAGGCCTGCCTGGGACCCGCAAAAACCCGATAGTTCCGCAGGTCTTTCGATCCGCCGGGCTTCGCCCAGCTCACGCCCGACAGCTCCGACGGCAACTTCTGCTCGGCCACGCAGCGGAGCATCACCTCTTCCAATCCGCGCACCGCCTTCATCACCGTGCCGTTCTGCGTGTAGGCCGCATCGCTCACCAGCGACTTATCGAAATCTTGCACCGGCGATGCCTCGCTGGCGCCGTTGACGACCAGCGTGTGCAGGCGGGCCATCTCCAGCGTGGCCAAGGCGTTTTCTACCGGCTCTCCCCGGATGTGGCGGGCGATGGTGCGGATCATGTTGCCGTGCTTGCCGTCGTCCGCCGGCCAGGCGGCGGGGTTGTTGCCGGCGATCCGGTAGCCGCCGGAGTTGACCGTGAGCGAACCGTCCGTGCCATGCAACGTGACGGCCGCATCGGTGTGGTTCGACACCGCATGGGTGAAGAACACCAATAGCTTCACATCGCCTGTCAGCGTGAGGCGGAGCGCGCAGGTGTCGTAGTTGTCGATGTCGTTGGCGCGGTACAGCTCGGCGTGCACGTCCAGCGGCGCGGCGGACGAGAGCAGCTCCGGCCCGAGCAGGAACAACGCGAGGTTGAGGTAATGCGAGATCGCGTTCTGCAGCGGCGAGTCCAGCACCCACACGTCGTTGATCGCGATCGCGCCGGCCCACTTATTGCGGGAGAAGTACGACAGATCGCGCGGCCAGCCCGCGTGAACCGTGGCGTGCGTGATCCTGCCAAGCTGCCCGTCCAGCACGGCCTTCTTGGCGGGCACGGCCGGGCGGGCGTAGATGTCCTGGAAGCCCACGAGCACCGCTTTGCCGGCACGGTCGCGGGCGGCGATCATCGCGTCCACGTCCTGCAGCGAGCCGGCGGCGGGCTTCTCCGTCACCACGTGCTTGCCGGCAGCGAGGGCCTGCTCGGTGAACGGACGATGAAGGTGGATCGGCAAAGGCAGCCAGACGGCATCCGCGGGTTCCTTGGCGAGCATCTCTTCGAATGAGCGGTAGGCGTTGATGCCGTGCGCGCCAAGCTTGGCGACGCGGTCGCCGAACTGATCGAGGTTCGGATCGCACATCGCGGCAAGCCGCACTTCCGGCTCGCCGCTTTCGGCGACGCCGATCATCTGCTGGGCGATCGACCACGCATAGCCGCCGATTCCGGCACACACAAACTGAACAGGTTTGCCCACGGCCACGGATTCTCCTTCTTCGTTTTGATGCCCCGCCGGTCGCCGGCCGGGCAAACTTACAGGGTACGCGCGAACGCCCTGGAGCGATAGTCCCCCATTTACCCCGCGGATTGTCGCAGCATGACCCGCCGGATGCGCCTCACCTCACCGCGTTTCCACCACCCGCCCCGCCGCCGCCGCGAAGAGGCGTCGGCCTTCCGCCCGAGGCATCGCGCAGCCGCCGGTGAAGGTGCCGAAGCTGGGCAGGATGATCTGGTTCGGATCGACGACGAAACACGGCACGCGCACGCCCGAACCATCGAAATCATTCAGCCGCACGGTCGGGTGCACGTGGCCGGCGACAATCGGGCGGGCCGGCTTCTCCTGCGGGTGGTGCGACCACTCGATCCCGGCTTCCACGTATGGCGATTCGAGCAGCCGACACGCGCGCGAAAGCGATTCCGCCTGGACATGTCGATCGTGATTTCCCGGCGCCACCGCCACCTCAAGCGCCACCCATCCCGCCCGCCACTCGCACAACAAATCGAGGGTCGATTCGGCCTCCCTTGCGTGAACCAGATCGCCAAGCACGAGCAGGCGTTCCGGACGAAAGGCCTCGATGAGGGCGGACAACCTCGCCAAATCGCGTTCCGTCGTGCCCGCCGGCACGGGCAGGCCGCGAGAGCGAAAAGTGTGGGCTTTGCCGAGGTGCAGGTCGGCGATGATCAGCGTGCGGGCGGCGGGCCAATGGAGCGCGCGATCGGGCAGAAGCTGAAACGACTGGCCGTGAAATTGGATCGAGGGCGGGTTCATTACGGGGCGTCAGCGACGGCGGCCTTCTCCAGCTTCGCGATCATGCGTTCGATGCGTTCGTTCGCCTCCTCCACGCGGATGGTCTGCGAACCGATGCGTTGCGCCCAGATCGGAAACGCCATCGGCGTAAGCCGAGCCGGCCGGGTGATGACGATCGACTGGTTTTCCAGGTGCAGCAAGGCCTCCTTCAGCCGGTTGATCTCCAGTTGCCGTTCCAGCACCTCTCGCCGGGCCTGTTCGAGCAGCAGATTGCCGGGATCGAAGTCGGTGAAGACGTCGAAGAACAGCTCACTTGACGCCTGCAACTGCCGGTTCGACCGCGGCGCGCCCGGCGATGTCGCCAGCACCAACCCCGCCACGCGAGCGATCTCTCTGAACTGCCGCCGGGCAAGCTGGCCGGCGTTGAGGCAGGCGAGCAGGTCTTCGACGAGGCGGCCGGTGCTGAGCAGCGATCGCCACGCCGGTTCGTCAATCGTTACCGGAGCGGGGCAGAGCAGTTCGAGGCCGTAGTCGGTGTACGTCGCGACGACGGGCGCGTCGGCCAGGCGCTTGAGGCGATAGCCGACCAACGCGCCAAGCCCCTCGTGCACCAGCCGGCCGAGAAAACCGAAGAGGAAGTAGTGATGGCCTTCGCGCGTCTGGTGCGATTCGATCAGCAGTTCGCGATGCGCCGGCAGCGCCGACCACGCGGCCTGCAAGCGCAACAGCGGCGCGACGCGCCGCATCTCTTCATCCTCAAACACGCCCCGCCGCGCCTCGTCCAGCCGCCGGCGGACGGCGTCGGCGAGCATGGTGGACATCGGGAACCGCCCGCCCGCCCACTGCGGCACCGATCCGGCCCGGCGCGAGACTTGCCTTACCGTCGCCTTCATCTGCCGCACGTTCACCAACTGCACCGCCCTGCCGGCGAAAACAAAGGTGTCGCCGGGGTGTAGTTTGCCGATGAACGATTCCTCGATCGTGCCAAGCTTCTTTCCGCCGGTGGTGACGAGGCCGACGACGCCGTCGCCGGTGATCGTGCCGACCGACAACCGGTGCATGCGTGCCATCCGTTCGGACGCGACGATCCACCGACCAGCGCCATCGTGGACGACGCGGGAAAACTGCGGGTACGCCGTCAGCGTCGGCCCGCCGCGGGCGACGAAGTCGATCGCCCACGTCCACTCCTCGTCCGTCAGATCGCGATAGGCATGGGTGGTGCGCAGTTCCGCCTTCATCGCCTCGTCGTCGAACCCGCCACCGGCGGCGATGGTGACGAGGTGCTGGACGAGCAGGTCGAGCGGTTTCTCCAGCGGCCGGCGTGATTCGACCCGGCGGTGCGCGATCCCCTCGCGGGCGGCGGAGAACTCGACAAGCTCGAACGCGTGCGTCGGCACGCAGATCACCCGGCTCGCCTCCCCCGGCCGATGCCCGCTTCGGCCGGCGCGCTGCATCAGCCGGGCGATGCCCTTGGGGCTGCCGATCTGGATCACCCGATCCACGGACGAAAAATCGACGCCCAGGTCCAGGCTGCTCGTGCACACGACCGTCCGCAGCTTGCCCTCGCGAAGAAGCTGCTCCACCTGCTGGCGAAGCTTGCGATCAAGCGACCCGTGATGGATCGCCACCTGCCCCAGCCACTCCGGCCGGCGGTCGAGGATGGCGCGGAACCAGATTTCGGTCTGCGACCGCGTGTTCGCGAACACCAGCGAACTGCCCGGACGTTCCAGCTCGGCGATCACCGGGTTCAGCATCTTGATCCCCAGGTGGCCCGCCCAGGCAAACCGCTCGATCGACTCGGGAATCATCGACTCCACCGACGTCTCCTTTGGCAGTTCAGCGTGGATGAGCTCGCCGGTCTGACGCGGGCCGAGGAGCACGTCGTGGGCCTCGCGTAGGTTGCCGAGAGTGGCCGACAGGCCCCAGGTGCGGAGGGAGGGATTGACCGTGCGAAGTCGCGCCAGGCCCAGTTCGGCCTGCACGCCGCGCTTGGTGGAGAGCAGTTCGTGCCACTCATCGACGATCGCCGCTCGCACGCCGGCGAGCATCTCGCGCGAATCGGGATAGCTGATGAGCAGCGACAGGCTTTCCGGCGTGGTCACGAGCACCGTCGGCAGCCGGCCGCGCTGCTTTTGGCGGGTGGTGGCGGTCGTATCGCTCGTGCGGGTTTCGACAGACCAGTTCAGCCCCACGCCCTGGACGATGGCGGTGAGCGCCTTGGCGGTATCGGTGGCGAGGGCCCGCATGGGGGTGATCCAGAGAACACGAACGGGTTCCGTTGCGTTCCGAGTCTTGGTGCGTTTGATCGGGGCGTCTTCCGAAAGCCGCTCGATCACCGGCCCGCCGAACACCGCAAGCGTCTTGCCGCTGCCGGTCGGCGCGTGAACCAGGCCGCTCCCGCCAGCGAGATAACGCGTCCAGGTCTGCCGCTGGAACGCGAACGGCACGCGCCCGGTCGAACGCAGCCAGCGTTCCAGCAGCGTTGTCCCAGCATCTGGAAAACAAGCAGGTGGCTCGACTGGCTCGACGCGCTTCATCGAGGTGATGGTAGGCATCCGTTTGCCCGCACGAACGCCGACTTTCGCGCACCCGACCAGATGATAAAGTCTTCCGGGAATACCCTTTATCCCGGACATTGCGCAAGGCTTACATCATCATTAATCTTTGAAAACACAAAGGTTATATGCTCACTAAAGCTGACAAAGCTTTTGTCAAATGCGTCAAAATTGCGTTGGCAGGTTATGAAGAATCATTTATAGTCAATCTGTGACGGTATCGTTCGTCTCGGGCCAAGTGACGACGCTGCCGGAGGATGCGGAGGACGTGCAAAATGCCGGTTACTCAGCGATGGGTCCACGGGGGTCTCATACTGGCGGTCGTCGTGTTTTCGATGTGCCTGACGGTGCTCGTTCTGGGCGCCGCTCGCACGCACACCAGCGACACCGGCCTGCCGGGCTCGCGCGCCGCGGGCTTCTCCCTCAAAGATTTGGCGGGACAAGCGGTTATGTTCGATGCCCGCTCTAAAACCAACCCCGTCCACGTCATCGTCATCGCCGACCACAACTCCCCGGACGTCAACTCGAAGCACTCGGTCGTCAATCGCCTGGTCAACACGTATCGCGACGACAACGAAATCCGCATCATCGGCGTCTCGTCGGTGCGCGATCCGTCGATCCTCGGCCCGGGGGCAACCGGTCCTTCCGAACTGGAAATCCGTTGCCCGCAGCTACACGTGGCGCGGGATGTCGATGGGGCGGTCGCCCGGGCATACCGCGTCAGCACGGTCGCGACGCTGTTCGTGATCGACCGCGAGGGCGTCATCCGCGCCCGCCTGCCGATCTCGCAGGACGGCGCCAGCATCGCCGCGACCGAGCTGATCAACGGCCTTCGCCACCAAGCCGTGCCGACCCGCACGCTGATGAGCGATTCCACGATCCGCCGATAGCGAGTTCCCCCTCCAGCCTCCTTCGTGAAGACGAAATCCTGTCGTTTCGGCTTTTTCCGTAGCATTGTTTCGACGTGGACGGGGGTACAATACGGGCGCTATGCACGTCGTCATCTTTGAAGGCTCGCACTGGACCGACTTCCTGCCGTTCACGCTCACCCGGCCGGTGTTCTCGTTGCGAAGCGGGACGGAAACCCTGCTCGAAAAGCAGGTGCGCGCCACCCGGCCAACACGCCTGACCCTGTGGGTCCGCCCGGAGATGGAGCCGTTCGTCCGGCATCACATCATCCCGGCGCTGAACGTGCCCGTCGCGATCAACACGCCGCTCGACGACGAGCCCGCGTTGATCTTCGCCGCACGCACGCTGCACTTCTCCAGCTTTGAACGGCCGGAAACCACCTGCGTCGTCACCGAGGAAGAAGACCGCCTCATCCGTCTCGCGTACGTCAACCTCCCCGGCCTGACGCACGAAGACGTCATGGCGCGCACCGACCGCTGGCTGCAGATTCGCGATCTGCCGCAGGCCATGCCGCAGGCGCGGTTTCCCCGGCACTGGGCAGACCTGATCGCGTGGAACGAGGAATCGCTCATGAGCGACTCGATTCACTGGCGCCAGCCCCCGCCGGCGGCGCCGCGGGCGTTTTTGTTGAACGAGGCGGACATCCACGCCGAGCCGGGCGTAAACATCGGCGTCAACGTCGTCCTCGACGCCAGCAAAGGGCCGATCCTGCTGGCCGCAGGCTGCACGATCGGGGCGAACTCGGTCATCGAGGGGCCGTGTTACATCGGAGCGGGCGCGCGGGTGTCGCCGCTGTCGCTCATCCGCCCCGCCACCACCATTGGCCCGGTCTGCCGCGTGGGCGGCGAGGTGGGCAACTCGATCTTCCAAAGCTATTCCAACAAGAGCCACGACGGCTTCGTCGGCGACAGCTACATCGGCGAGTGGGTGAACCTCGGCGCCGGCACCACCACAAGCAACCTCAAGAGCACCTACGGACTCATCAAACTGCACCTCGGCGAACAGGCCGTGCAGAGCGACCGCGTGCTGCTCGGCGCCGCGATCGGCGACCACGTCAAGACCGCGACCAACACCCAGTTGCCCGCCGGCGCATATGTGGGGCCTGGCTCGATGCTGTCGATCAGCGTCCGCGCGCCGGGCGTCGTGCCGAGCTTCAGCTTCTGGACCGACGAGGGAAGGCAGGAGATGTCGCTCGAAAAATGCGTCGATGTCGCGGCCCGCATGCACTCGCGACGATCTCGATCGCTCGACGAATGCGAGAAGGCCATCCTCCATTACGCCTGTGCGACCGCCAGAAAACTCAAGTGTTGACCCCCGCCAATGGCTTGCCGAGATGCTCGCGGCATAGGCCGTCGATCTGCTCAACGTACCTGCCGATATCAAACTTCCGCTCCAGCCCCGCCGCGTTCATATACCGCGCCTGTCCGAAGATCGGCCGCTCCGCCCACGGGCGATCGTGCAGGCCGTATATCCAGCCGGCGTTGCCGTACGAATTGGGATTCAGCCCGTCGAGAAAATACCGGTTGTTGAGGTACAACGTCGTCGCGAAGCCGTATTCCGGCGACGACGTCCACTCCAGGATCTTCTTGCCCCAGTACATCCGCATGTAGTTGTGCATGAACCCGGTGACCACCATCTCCATCTGCGCCGCGTTCCAGTAGCGGTCATGCGTGCGGGCGCATTCGAGCTGCTCGCGCGTGTAGTGCGGATCGCGCTTGTCCCCGGCATGCTTCTCGAGTGACTTGCGGGCCCAGCCGGGAAGGCAAGCGTATGTGTCGTGTTCCCGATTAAACCAGCAATGGTTGTGCGACAACTCCCGGCGGACGACCATCTCCTCCAGATATGATTCGCGGTCGGCGCCCGACCGCTTTGCCTCCATCACCCGCAGCGCCAGGTCCACCGGCGAAACATTGCCGTACTGCAAATAAGGCGACATATGCGACGACTGCCCCGCCGCCGGCTCGTTGCGGCCGTCGGCGTAGCCGGCGAGGAGCGATTCGACGAACCGCCTCATCCGCCTGTCCGCCGCGTGGTAACCACCTTCGAAAAAGATCGACCGCCTCACGCCGCGGTCGCATTTGATCCTCGCCAGCACGTTATCAGGATCGGACAGGTCGAAGTCGCTCCTGATCTTCAGGCGGAGCGAATCGTGTTTCGGCTTCGTTGCCTTCAGTGGCACGAGATATTCATCCCACACCCGATGAATCCGCGGCCGCAACGTTCTCGCGCCGATCTCCGCCTTATCGCTCGCCGTCTCCACCGGAACGACGACGTCGCTCTCCACCTCCACCACGTTCACGTCGCACGCGTCCGCCACCTCGTCCCGCCACCGCCGCAGGTGATTCAGATACCCCCGATCACACACCACGCACGCCGCCGACTTCGCCAGCCGAATCGCCGCCGACTTCGGCTCGTCGTGAAGACAGACGAACTTGATGCCCCGCTTCTCCAGGTCCTGCTGAACATCGCGCAGCCCTTCGAGCATGAACGCGTAATGCCGCTCGGTTGCCTCTGGATAATCATCCATCAACCCGAACGCGACGACGACCGGCAAACCCAGCTTGTTCGCCTTCAGAATGGCGGCTTCGAGCGCGTGGTTGAAGTGCGCCCGCTGCGATTGCTGCATCCAGTACAGCACATATTGTCCATCTTCGCGTTCGGGCTTGTCGTTCAGGACATGACGGCGAGCGGGCTGGATCATGTCCGCATGATATGCCCGGCGATCACTCGACGGTCACGCTCTTGGCCAGATTCCTCGGCTTATCCACGTTGCACCCGCGCACGACGGCGGCGTGGTAGGCGAGGAGTTGGAGCGGGACGACGCTGAGCAGCGGCTGGAGCGGCTCGTGGGTGTCGGGGACGTAGATGACGTGGTCGCTGTAGCGGCTGATGTTGGTGTCGCCCTCGGTGGCGACGGCGATGATCACGCCGCCTCTGGCGCGGACTTCTTCGATGTTGCTGATGACCTTCTCGTACTGGTGGCCGCGGGTCGCGATGAAGACGACCGGCATGCCCTCGCTGATCAGCGCGATCGGCCCGTGCTTCATCTCCGCCGCGGGCATGCCTTCGGCGTGGATGTAGCTGATTTCCTTGAGCTTCAGCGCCCCCTCCAGCGCCACCGGGTAGTGATACCCGCGGCCGAGGAACAGCCAGTTCTCCTCGCCGGAAAACCGCGTGGCGATCTCGCGAACCGCGTCGTTCTGCTTCAGCACCTGGCGCATCTGATCGGGGATCGCGATGAGCCCCTGGATCAATTCCTGCGCCTGCGGCTGGCTCATGAACCGACGACGGCCAATGTAGATCGCGAGCATCGTGAGCGTGGTGAGCTGGCACGTGAACGCCTTCGTGCTGGCGACGCCGATCTCGGGCCCCGCGTGCAGGTAAACGCCGGCGTCCGTCTCGCGGGCGATCGTCGAGCCGACGACGTTCACCACGCCCAGCGCCAGCGCCCCCTTCTCGCGCGCCTCGCGCAGCGCCGCCAGCGTGTCGGCGGTCTCGCCGGACTGGCTGATGGCGATCATCACGGTGTTCTCCTCCACCAGCGGATTGCGGTAGCGGAACTCGCTGGCGTAGGTGGCCTCGGTGACGACCTTCGCGAGGTCTTCGAAGAGGTAGTCGCCGACGAGGCCCGCGTGCCACGCGGTGCCCTGGCCGGTGAGGATGAACCGGCGTGCCTTGGCGAGCTCGCGCGCCATGTTCTGCACGCCGCCGAGGATGACGCGGGCCTCCTTCGCATCCACGCGGCCGCGAAGGCAGTTGCTGATCGCCTGAGGCTGCTCGAAGATCTCCTTGAGCATGAAGTGCTCGTAGTCGCCGAGCTCGTACTCCTCAAGCTTGCTTTCCAGTTGCTGGATGACGGGGCTGATCTCGATGTCGTCGATGGTGCTGGTGCGCATGCTGTCCGGCCGCAGCACCGCCATCTCGTTGTCGTTCAGGTAGATGACCTGCGCCGTGTGCTCCACGATCGCGGCGGCGTCGGAGGCGACGACGTACTCATCGTCTCCCACGCCGATGATCAGCGGGCTGCCCTTGCGTGCCACGACGAGCGTGTCCGGCTCATCCTTGCAGATGACCGCCACGCCGTACGTTCCCTCGACCTCGTGCAGCGCGTTCTGCACCGCCTTGGCGAGCAACGACTGGCCGGGCTTGAGGTGCAGGCCGTTCTTCTCCTTCAGCTCGCGGTAGACGTGGCCTATGAGCATCGCCAGCACTTCGGTGTCGGTCTGCGATTTGAACTCGTGGCCCTTGTCTTCGAGGAACTTCTTCAGCACCGCGTAGTTTTCGATGATGCCGTTGTGCACCAGCGCGATGCTGGCCTGGTCGTCGATGTGCGGGTGGGCGTTGGGCTCGGTCGGCGCGCCGTGGGTGGCCCAGCGGGTGTGCGCCATGCCGATGTTCGACGGCGGCAGCGGCTCGGCGTCGGCGATCTTGCTTTCCAGCACCGAGATGCGCCCCACCGCCCGGCGGATGGCGATCTGCTGATCGTTCCCGATCACCGCCACGCCGGCGGAGTCGTAGCCCCGGTATTCGAGGCGCTTCAGCCCCTCGATCAGGACCGGCTGACACACTTTCCGACCGACGTAAGCGACAATCCCACACATGCGCGTGCACTCCTTTACTCACCACGAACGCGGTTGCATCCCGCGCTCATCATCCTGACGCGAGCAGACCGCAATGGGGCAAGTCTACCCCACGCCGAGAGATGTGCCAACGCAATCCCCAGCATTGCAACTAATTTAACAGATCACCATTAACCTTCCCGAGCCCCCTCTTTTCCCACATCAACAAACCCGCAGGACTGCGGCAAACGGCAGCTACCCCTTGTTCCTCACCTTGGCCGCCTGGACGACAAATTGGAAGTTCGCCGCACAAGGCACAGGAGATACGAAAAAGAAGCCCCACGGTTTAAGCCGTGGGGCTTCGATCAACCTTCAAACATTCACGAGCGATGGGCCTCAGAACAAGGTTTCCCTCTCCTCGTGGGGAGGGAGAACGGTGGAATTACATCATGCCACCCATGCCGCCCATTCCTCCCATGCCACCCATGCCGCCGCCACCGGGGGGCATTTCGGGCTTGTCTTCCTTGATCTCGCTGATGACGGCCTCGGTCGTCAGCAGGAGGCCGGCGATCGACGCGGCGTTTTCGAGGGCGGAGCGTTCGACCTTGGTCGGGACGATGACGCCCATCTTCAGCAGGTCGCCGTACTGGTGGGTCAGCGCGTTGTAGCCGAAGGTGGCGTCGTCGAGCTTCTCCTTGATCTTCTGCGCGACGACCGAGCCGTCGACGCCGGCGTTCTCCGCGATCTGCTTGATCGGGGCCTCGACGGCGCGGCGGACGATCTCGATGCCGAGCTTCTGGTCGTCGTTGGCGGCGGACTTGGCGAGCTTGTCCAGCGTCTTGGCGGCAGCGCGGATGGCGGCGACGCCGCCGCCGGGCAGGATGCCTTCCTCGACGGCGGCACGGCAGGCGTGCAGCGCGTCCTCGACGCGGGCCTTCTTCTCCTTCATCGCCACTTCGGTCGCGGCGCCGACGTGGATCTGCGCCACGCCGCCGGCGAGCTTCGCGAGGCGTTCCTGGAGCTTTTCCTTGTCGTAGTCGCTGGTGGTGTTGTCGATCTCGTTCTTGATCGACTCGATGCGGCCCTTGATGGCCTTCTCTTCGCCGGCGCCCTCGATGATGGTGGTGTTGTCCTTGTCGATCGACACCTTCTTGGCGCGGCCGAGCTGGTTCAGCTCGACGTTCTCGAGCTTGATGCCCAGCTCTTCGAAGATTGCGGTGCCGCCGGTGACGATCGCGATGTCTTCCAGCATCGCCTTGCGACGATCGCCGAAGCCCGGCGCCTTGACGGCGGCGACCTTCAGCGTGCCGCGCAGCTTGTTGACCACCAGCGTGGCGAGGGCTTCGCCTTCGATGTCCTCAGCGATGATGAGGATCGGCTTGCCCTGCTCGGCGGCCTTGCTCAGCGCCGGGACCAGGTCGCGCGCAGAGCTGATCTTCTTTTCGTGGATCAGGATGTACGCGTCCTCAAGGACGGCTTCCTGCGTGTTCGGGTCGGTGACGAAATGCGGGCTGAGGTAGCCCTTGTCGAACTGCATGCCTTCGACGAGTTCGATGGTGGTGTCGAGGCTCTTGCCTTCTTCGACGGTGATGACGCCGTCCTTGCCGACCTTGTCCATCGCGTCGGCGATCATGCGGCCGATCTGCTCTTCGTGGTTGGCGCTGCTCGTGCCGACCTGGGCGATTTCCTTAGAGGAATCGACCTTCTTGCTCAGCTTCTGAAGCTCGGCAACGATCGCCTCGACGGCGCTGTTGATGCCGCGCTGAACCTGCGTGGCGTTGGCACCCGAGCCAACCGACTTCAGGCCTTCGGCGAAGATCGCCTCGGCGTACACGGTGGCGGTGGTCGTGCCGTCGCCGGCGACCTTGCTCGTGCGGTCGGCGACCTCCTTCACCATCTGGGCGCCCATGTTTTCATAGGCGTCTTCCAGCTCGATCTCCTTGGCGACGGTGACGCCGTCCTTGGTGACGGTCGGGGCGCCGAACGACTTCTCGAGTACGACGTTGCGGCCGGACGGGCCGAGGGTGACCTTCACCGCGCGGGCGAGCTTGCTCACACCACGACGGATCGCCTCGCGGGCGTCTTGTTCGAATTTGATTTGTTTCGCTGCCATCTTTGAATCTCCGATTTCGTAGGTAGTGGGTAGTAGGTCGTGGGTCGTGCCGGCACGAGTTTGGCCGACCTGCGACTCACGACCCACGACTTACGATTTTTGACTTACTCGACCACCGCCAACACGTCGTCTTCCGACATGATGAGCACTTCTTCGCCGTCGATCTTGATTTCGGTGCCGGCGTAGCTGGTGAAGAGGACTTCGTCGCCCTTCTTGACGGTGAAGGGGGCCTTCTCGCCGTTGTCGAGGCGACGGCCGTCGCCGATCGCCAGGACCTTGCCGCGCTTCGGCTTTTCCTTCGCCGAGTCGGGCAGGACGATGCCGGACTTGGTCTTGGTTTCCGCTTCCACACGCTTAACGAGAATGTTTCCCCCGAGAGGACGAAGCTTGGCCATTGTGGCTCCTTAATAAGTTGGTAGTTGCCAGTTGATAGTTGCCAGAAACCCTCGTTTACGCCGGCGGTCAGCTCTGGCAACTGGTGACTGACCGCAGGCCACTGTTTCCATCCGTTGTTCAGATCGGCCAGCGACCCTCGTAGTGCCTTCGCACCACGCGAGCCAGCGAGTCGAGCAGCGCTGCATAGTCGACCGGCTTGCTCAGCACGCTGAAGACCTGCAGCGACAGCGCCTCCTGCATGAGCTGGTTCGTCACGTGCTCCGCCAGCATGATCGCCGGCGGACGCTTGCCGGACTGGTTCAGCATCTTCACGACCTGCAGCCCGCCAAGCTGGGGCATCTGGGCATCGAGCACGGCGACGTGAACGTCGTCGCGCTCCAGCACGTCCAGCACTTCCCGGCCCGACCGGACCGACACCGTGCGAACGCCCTGCGGCTCGAGAAGACCTCGAACCGTGCGATGCCAACCCTCCTGCTCGTTGGCGAGTAAAACTGTGAGTCGATTCACGTGCATGGTCCGTGTGGCGCGGAACGACCGCACCGGTTAACAACCGGCATAAACAAGGGGTGTGCCAAGGGCAAAATGCGGATTGCGGAATGATAAATGATGAATGGAAAACAGGTTATGGATTTTCGCATTGTGGGCAGGGTTGGGGTGGATTCTGACAAGATGACACCTTGGCATGGGCGACTGTCAACCTGACAGGCGGCCGGCGGGGGCTTGGAATGCGGTTAGGGGATGCGTAAGGTGTGGGTGAGATGATCGCGTTTGCCTGCCCAAATTGCCAGAAGTCGTTCACCGTGCCCGACAGCTACGCCGGGCGGAAGGCGCGGTGCAAGGGGTGCCGCAGCGAGATCCGCATCCCCCAGGCCCCCGCCGCTCCGGCAGCGGAGACGGCGCCGAAGCTGCCCTTGCGGGTTCGACGGCTGATGTCGGACGCCGAACTGATGCGGAAGACGTTCGCGCGGCATCCGCATATTCGCATCGCCGGCACGACGGGCGACCCGCCGGAGGTGTACCAGATCGCGTTCGAGGTCCGCAGCCTGACCCGCGGCCCGAAAGGTCGGCCGGTACAGCTCAACGAGCATCTCGCTGAAGTACAGCTCGGCGCCGACTACCCCCGCCTGCCGCCGGTGTGCCGGATGCTGACGCCGGTGTTCCACCCGAACATCGACGAGTCGCACATCTGCATCGGTGACCACTGGACCGCCGGCGAGCGCCTGATCGACCTCGTCACCCGCATCGCCGAGATGCTGGCCTACCAGGCCTACAACATCCGCAGCCCCCTCGACGGCGAGGCAGCAATGTGGGCCGACCTGAACGGCGATCACCTCCCCACCGATCCCCGGCCGATGACGACGTAGCCACAACGCGTCGTTGCGCCAGGCGACACCATCGCAGAGGCTCCGCCGTCCGATGGAATCTAAGGCGGTTCGCTATAAGATAGGCTCCGGATCGCGCTTGAAAGGTAATTGGTAACCGTGGCCCAGGCTGACATCATCATCGCCGACGAAAAGCTCCTGCCGCAGGCGGTGGAGTTGTACAACTCCATGTTCCGCCCGAAGCGAGAAGTCGATTTCTTCAAACGCCGTTTCCTCGGCCGGTACAACGTGTTGACGCTGATCGCGCGCCTGGACGAGAAGCCGGTCGGATTCTGGGTCGGCTTCGAGCTGAAGCCGGGCATGTTCTATCACTGGCTCGGCGCCGTCCGCTCCGACGCGCGTCGCCAGGGCGTCGGCCGGCAGTTGCACGAGGCGCAGCAGGCGTGGGCGAAGGATCACGGCTACGAACACATCCGCTGCGAATGCATGAACCACCAGCGAGAGTTCATCCACTTCGGCCTGTCCGTCGGCTACGACATCGTCGGCGTCCGCTGGGACAGCACGCACGCGGACAACCTGGTGGTGTTTGAGAAAAACCTGGTGGAATAGAGGGAATGTCGAACGATGAGTGTCGCGAGCGGACATTCGACATTCGACATTCGACATTTCTCATGACCCCCGCCGACTTCATCCACTGGCTTTCCCGTCCGAACCGGCCTACGCTCATCATGGGCGTGTTGAACGTCACCCCGGACAGCTTTTCCGATGGCGGGCAGCATTCGACGGTGGAGGCGGCGGTCGAGCACGCGAAGCGGATGGTGAACGAGGGGGCCGACCTCATCGATATCGGCGGCGAGTCCACCCGCCCCGGCGCGGACCGCGTGCCGGCGGCGAAGCAGGTCGGGCGAATCGTGCCGGTGATCAGGCGGCTGGTCAGGCTGGACGTGGCGATCAGCATCGACACCACGCAGGCCCCCGTCGCGGCGGCAGCGCTGGACGCGGGGGCAAGCATCGTCAACGACATCTCCGCCGGCCGGGAAGACCCGTCGATCGTGGGGCTGGTCGCCGAGCGGAACTGCCCGGTCATCCTCATGCATATGCAGGGCGCCCCCGCCACCATGCAGGCAAATCCGACTTATGCGGACGTGGTGTCCGAGGTACGCGACCACCTCGTCGGGCGTGCGAACGCCTTCGTCTCGGCCGGGGTGGATGGGAAACGGATCATCATCGATCCCGGCATCGGCTTCGGCAAAACGGTCGAACACAACCTCAAGCTGCTGGAACACCTCGATACGTTTGTCGAAACCGGCCATCCCGTGCTGGTGGGCACCAGCCGCAAGGGGTTTATCGGCAAGATCCTCGACCTGCCCGAGGCGTCCGACCGGCTTTACGGCACGGGGGCGACGGTCGCGTGGGCGGCATCTAACGGCGCGGGCATTGTGCGTGTCCATGACGTTAAGCCGATGAAGCAGATCGTCACGATGATCCAGTCGATTCTCCAAGCCGGCCGATGATTCGTTCGATATAGATTGTAAGTAGAGAGGGTACCCCTGCCGGCCTGCTTGGTGGTGTTCGGGCCAAGGGCTATAGTGGTATCGTCGACGGAAGGCCCTGCGAATGCTCGCGCTCACGATCTGGGACAACATCTACGCATTCCTTCGTTCGCTCAAGACGTACTCGCTCTGGCAGGTGGCGATCGAACTGATCCTGATCGGGGCGGTGGTCTTCTGGGTGGTGCGATTTCTACAGGGAACGCGCGGGGCGCGCCTGTTGCGCGGCATCGCGCTGCTGTTGATCTCGTTCTACGTCATTTTCGAAGTCCTATCGAGCTTTGTCGATCTGAACCGCATTCGGTTCCTGTACGAGCGTTTCCTGGTGTTCATCGCGGTCGCGGTGATCGTGGTGTTCCAGCCGGAGCTTCGCCGGGCGCTGATGCGGCTGGGGGAGACGAAGCTGTTCCGCACGATATCGACGGCGTTGTCGGAGCAGATCGACGCGTTGGTGGAATGCGCGATGTTCTGCTCCCGCCGCAAGATCGGGGCGTTGATCGCGATCGAGCGCGACGTCGGCCTCGGCGGTATCGCCGAGAGCGGCACGCGGCTGAACGCGGAGTTAACCGCCGAACTGCTGAACACCATCTTCTGGCCCAACTCGCCGCTGCACGACCTGGGCGTCATCGTCGGGCAAGGCCGGGTAACCTACGCAGGCGTGCAGTTCCCGCTGGCGGAATCGGGCGAACTTGAGAAAGAGCTCGGGTCCCGCCATCGGGCGGCGGTCGGGATGAGCCAGGAATCGGACGCGATCGTGCTGGTCGTCTCCGAGGAGACCGGAGACATCTCCATCGCCGAACGCGGCGTGCTGTATCGCAAGCTTAGCCCTGACGCCCTCCGCGACATCCTCGAAGAACTGCTCGGCGGCGGCAGCACCAGCACGCTGAAGAAGAACTCCAAGGCCCCCCCCGTCGGCGATGCCGT
>JBBCIV010000253.1:0-12385 GCA_037189665.1 Phycisphaerae bacterium
GCCGGGCTGGTTCTACCACGAGGCGGAAGACCAGGCGGTGCGGAGCGTCGAGAATCTGGTGGACCTCTACTTCAAGTCGGTTGGCCGCAACAGCTTCCTGCTCCTGAACGTCCCGCCGACTAGGACGGGGCTGTTCCACGACACCGACGTCGCCCGGCTGATCGAGTTCCGCCGGAAGATCAACCAGATGTTCGCCAAGGACCTCTCCGAAGGCGCCGCCGTCGCCCGGCCGGACGAGGAGACCATCGAATTGCGACTCCCGCGCGTGCAGACGTTCGACGTCCTCTCCCTCGAAGAACAGATCGAACTTGGCCAGCGGGTCCAGTCGTACCGTGTGCTGTACCAGGACCCCGCCGGTACGTGGCAGTGGCTGATCGAAGGCCACACCATCGGCTGCAAAAAGCTCGACCGGTTCGATCCGGTGACGGCCCAGGCGGTGCGGCTGGTTGTCCACCGATCGCGCGCGACGCCAGTGATCCGGGCATTTGGCTTGTATAAGTCGAGCTAAAACAAAATCTTAAGGAAATTCCTGTTCCCGCGTTTCACTGCCCGCCAAACGGGCTTGGCGGGGCGCGCATTGCGTGAAACGGCATTGAGCCCGCGCCCCGAATCGCTATACTTCCCGGCGAACCAGCCTGCGCAGAAGACTTTCACACACGCAATCCTCGCACCATCCTTGACGACCGCCTGCGAGACTCTGCGCATCCCCTATGGCCATTCGAGTCGCCCTCAATCACAAGACCAGCTATAAGTACGCCCGCGATGTGTGGCTTTCCCCGCACGTCGTGCGATTGCGCCCGGCCCCGCACTGCCGCACGCCCATCGTCAGCTATTCGCTCACGATCAAGCCCGAGGGCCACTTCCTGAACTGGCAGCAGGACCCGTACAGCAACCGCCTGGCGCGGGCGGTGTTTCCGAAGAAGGCGAGGGAGCTGTCGATCGAGGTGGACCTTGTCGCCGAGATGACGGTCGTCAACCCGTTCGACTTCTTCCTCGAAAAGTACGCCGAGACGTTTCCGTTTGAATATGAGCCGACGCTGAAGCGCGAGCTTGCGCCCTATCTGGAAACCCAGCCCGTCGGGCCGGTCTTTGACTCGCTGGTGGAAGGGTCGCGCCAATCGGGGATGCGCACGATCGACTTCCTCGTCGCGCTGAACCAGGCGATCCAGAAGCGCGTCAGCTACCTCATTCGCCTGGAGCCGGGCATACAGACGCCCGAGGAAACGCTTACTAAGGCCAGCGGCTCGTGTCGCGACAGCGCGTGGCTGCTGGTGCAACTGCTTCGCCGGCTGGGCCTGGCGGCGCGGTTCGCGTCGGGCTATCTCATTCAGCTTGCGCCGGACGTGAAATCGCTGGACGGCCCGAGCGGAACGGAGGTCGATTTCACCGACCTGCACGCCTGGACCGAAGTATATATTCCCGGCGCTGGCTGGATCGGCCTCGATCCCACCTCGGGCCTGCTGGCCGGCGAAGGGCACATCCCCCTCGCCTGCACCGCCGACCCGCAGACGGCCGCCGCGGTGACGGGGTTCATCTCGGTCGATGACGAGTCGATCACCACCACCGACCCCGATCTCTCCAAAACCGCCGACGCCAGCACGAAGGACGAGTTCTCGTTCCACATGTCGGTCACGCGCATCCACGAAGACCCGCGCGTCACCAAGCCGTACACCGACGACCAGTGGACCGAGATCGAATCGCTCGGCCACAAGGTCGATGCCGACCTCCGCGCAGGCGATGTCCGCCTCACCATGGGCGGCGAGCCGACGTTCGTCTCCATCGACGACATGGACGGCGCCGAGTGGAACACCGCCGCGCTCGGGCCGATGAAGTACAAGCGCGCCAGCGAACTCATCCGCCGCCTGCGCACGCAGTTCTCCACCGGCGGGTTCCTGCACCACGGGCAGGGCAAGTGGTATCCCGGCGAATCGCTCCCGCGCTGGGCGCTCGGCCTGTACTGGCGAAAAGACGGCCAGCCCATCTGGCGCGATGACTCGCTCGTCGCCGACGAAGAACGCCCGCCGCGATCCACCAGCGAGGACGCGCGCGCGTTCATCCTCCACCTCGCCGAGCGACTCGGCGTCAAGCCGCGCCACGCGATCCCCGGCTACGAGGACGCGTGGTACTACCTGTGGAAAGAGCGCCGCCTGCCGACCAACGTCGATCCGTTCGAGAGCAAGCTGGAGAACGAGGAAGACCGCAAGCGCCTCGCGCGCATCTTCGAGCAGGGGCTGGACAGGATCGTCGGCTACGCGCTGCCGCTGCGCCGCGTCAACTACATCGACGGCACGGGCGAGTGGGAGAGCGGCGAGTGGTTCTTCCGCCCCGAGCGGATGTACCTCATCCCCGGCGACTCGCCGATGGGCTATCGCCTGCCGCTGGATTCGATCCCGTGGGTGGCCAAGAGCGAATACCCGTTCCATCACGAGAACGACCCGTGGGCCGACCGTGGCCCGCTGCCGGACTACGCCTCGATCGCGAAGCAACGCTACGTCACCGGCGGCCCGCGCGAGCGGAATCCGGACGGGTTCATGGAGCAGGTGCTCGAACCCGAGGGTAAGCTCCGCGCCCGCCCCGGCACCGAGGGCACCGACGCCGCGACGGAGCTTGAGCGCCATCGTCGCCGCAGCAAGTCGCCCGAGATCGCGCCGGCGTTCGGCGAGAGCGCCAACTGGCTGATCCGCACCGCGCTGTGCGTCGAATCGCGCGGCGGCGTGCTGCGCGTCTTCATGCCGCCGCAGCGATACCTCGAAGACTACCTCGAACTCGTCGCCGCCGTCGAGGACACCGCCGCCGACCTCAAGCTGCCGGTGCTCGTCGAGGGCTACGTCCCGCCGTACGACCCGCGCGTCAACGTCATCAAGGTCACGCCCGATCCGGGCGTCATCGAGGTCAACACCGTCCCGTGCTCAAGCTGGGACGAGCTGGTCCACAACACCACCGTGCTGTACGACGAGGCCCGCCTCAGCCGGCTCGGCACCGAGAAGTTCATGCTCGACGGCCGGCACACCGGCACCGGCGGGGGCAACCACATCGTCGTCGGCGGCACCACGCCCGCCGACTCGCCGCTGCTCCGCCGGCCCGACCTGCTCAAGTCGCTCATCGGCTACTGGCACAACCATCCGTCGCTGTCGTACCTCTTCAGCGGATTGTTCGTCGGGCCCACGTCGCAGGCGCCGCGCCTCGATGAGGCGCGCAACGATCAGGTCTACGAACTTGAGATCGCCTTCAAGCAGATCGCGGACAATCCAAGTGCGCCGCCGTGGATGGTCGATCGCGTGTTTCGCAACATCCTGATCGATTCCACCGGCAACACGCACCGCGCCGAGTTCTGCATCGATAAGCTCTACAGCCCCGACTCCGCCTCGGGGCGTCTTGGCCTGCTCGAGCTGCGCGCCTTCGAGATGCCGCCGCACGCGCGCATGAGCCTCACGCAGCACCTGCTGCTGCGCGCGTTGATCGCGCAGTTCTGGAAGCAGCCGTACACCAGGCCGCTCGTGCGCTGGCGCACCGAGCTGCACGACCGCTTCATGCTGCCGCACTTCGTCAAGCAGGACATCGCCGACGTCATCGCCGACCTCAACCAGGCCGGCTACGCGATGAAGGCCGAGTGGTTCGACCCGCACGTCGAGTTCCGCTTTCCGCACTACGGCACGATCGTGCAGCGCGGGATCGAGCTGGAGCTTCGCCAGGCGATCGAGCCGTGGCACGTCCTCGGCGAGGAGGGCGCGCCCGGCGGCACCGTGCGGTTCGTCGATTCGTCGGTCGAGCGCCTTCAGGTGATGGTGAACGGCATGGTCGATTCGCGCCACGTCGTCACCTGCAACGGCGTGCGCGTGCCGCTGCATCCCACCGGCGTGAACGGCCAGTTCGTCGCCAGCGTGCGCTACCGCGCCTGGCAGCCCCCAAGCTGCCTGCACCCGCTGATCGGCGTGCAGGCGCCCTTGATCTTCGACCTGGTGGACACCTGGTCCGACCGCTCCATCGCCGGCTGCTCGTACCACGTCGCCCACCCCGGCGGGCGAAGCTACGACACCTTCCCCGTCAACGCCTACGAAGCCGAAGGCCGCCGCATCAGCCGCTTCACGTCCTTCGGCCACACGCCGGGACCGATGCGCCTGGCCGAAGAACGCATCACCCGCGAGTTCCCGTTCACGCTCGACTTGCGGCACGTGTAATAGATATTCGCAATCATGGGGTCTGCCCCGGCAAATGCCGTTTCGTCAACGGCCCTCCGGCGCGGACCTTACAGGCGTACCACAGCCTCGTAAGGCGCGATGAGATCGCGCCAAGACTGCCGCCGACGTTCGATGAGGTAGAGGAATTGCATCCTACAAACTTCATCGCGAGCCTTCGATCGCTTTCGCAGTGCCATGGTTTCACGATCGCGCGATGTCGAGTTTCGGTTTCCCGCCAATCTGTTTCGACATCACTGCATATCGGGGTTTTTCGTTCTCGGAATTTCTACGAATGTGTACTGTATCGGCATCTCAGTGGTCCGACGGGCCGCTGCGAGACGATGCACCTCATCGCAGGTGAGACACTTTTTATGGGGTATCCGTTCATGATCCGATGGTCGAAGCTCGCGCGTTCCATGACGCAATATTTCCTTTGCCAAACCGAAATGAAAACGAACCGGCTCTCGGTAAACGCGCTGGCCGAGTCGCTCGAAGGTCGGCGGCTGTTCTCCACCTTCAACGTCTACTACGGCGACGGCCCGAGCACCGAGTATCCCGAATCGGTCGCCTCAGGCGTGACGGCCAATTGGAGTCAGACACCGGCTTCCTGGCCCGACCCCTCCGTGTACTTGACTTACTCCGATATCGCTACGCAAGCGTCGGAAATCACCCTCACGCTGACGGGGTTGCCGGCACACACGATGGCGAGAGTCAATCTTTCGGAGTACCACGCCTCCCAGCCTTATATGACGTCCGACGCCGACCAACTCGTTGTCGTTGCAGACGAGAACGAAATGACCCTCACCTACGACGGCATTGACGGCGCGAACGTGACGGGGTCTTCAAACTGGGCTCGATGGTTCGGGCATTCCGGCAGCTCAATGACGGTGACGTTCAGTTCGGAAGGCTTGGAAAACTACGAGATGATCGACCTCTATGTCATCAGGGTCGATCTGTATCATCCCACAGCATCCGTTACCGGTGGCGGGACGCATGACGAAGGCGACACGCCGATCGACTTCACGGTCAGCCGTGACTTGCCAACGGGCTGGCAGGGAGTGAGCTACGGCGACGAAGCGATCCCCGACACGACCGTCGACATTGATGTTGGCGGGACAGCGACGCCGACCACCGATTACGTCACGATTCCAAACAGCGTGACCATTGACGACAACGATTGGTTTGCATCTATTACCCGGCTTGCGATTGCGGACAGCGATGACCTTGAACTCGACGAGACGATTGAGATCACGCTGAGCGCCAATGCCGCAGTCTACAACTTTCCGACAACTGTCCCGGCTGGCCCTGCGACCGCGCCAACGGCCGTCGCCATAATCGCGGGTCGGAACGGATTTGCCGACGAGGGGCGGGTCGGCGAGGCTGTGTCGCATTGGGTAGCACCAGGTGCGACGGCAGGTGGGCAAGGTAACCAAGGCGTAGGGTCCATTCAGGCTGAGACGGCGCCCGAAATCGAGACGTGGATTGGGGCCGACGGACTCGCGCGGGCGCGTGTGAAAGCGGGAACCGGGTTGGCGTTGGTCGTGAGAAGCTATACCGGCCAGAAGGCAGGAGACCAAGGAACCGGCGCGGTGGGTTCTGCCTATGCTGGCAAGAAAGTCTTTATTACCCCGCAACTCGCCGCTGATATTGATAAGCACGAGCAGGGCCACGTGACGGCCACGGGCAATGTCTTCACCGGGACGCTGAAATTAGCGATCGAGAAGGCCGCCCACTATCGCGCAAATGATATGGTCGGCGCTGTCGCCGAATCCGAGGCAGTAGTCAAAGCCAGACTCTTAGCTGAGATCGACTGGACGACGCGTCGTACCGCATTCGTTGACAAAGACACATTCGTAAATGACTCCCCGCACACTGTGGCAAAGAGCTTCCATGGCTGGGAGACAGCTCAAGGTGGCGGACCGCTTGATTGGTTATCAGGACCGGGTGTTGAGGGCGGTGTTACCTACGATTTTGTCTTGAAAAGCCGCGAAGAGACGGATCCGGCTTACAATCTTCCTAACTACATCGACTATGACCCTTGGGTACCCTGATATCTTGATGAAGGAGGACGAGCCATGCAAAGGATGCTATTGAACTTGCTTTTGGCATTTTTTGTCGCCACGTTCGGTATATGGGTTTCGGGCACAGAGGCGGCCGACCCCGCTCCCGCTACGCAACCGGTGTTAAGGTCTGCAGTGTTCTATGAAAACACCGGCTATGGCGCGCCGACGTTGACGGTCACCATTTCATCGGCGGGAGAACTGCGGTCCATTTGGCGATTTGGGGCTCGTTCGGAAGAAAGAAAAGCGATGCTGACCGACGCACAGCAGGCAGAACTGGCCGCCCTGTTTGCCGACGGCTGGGAGTCGCTCGACGCGCGTTATCCCGCTCCCCCTGATGGCCCGCTTTACAAAATCACTTACGCCGCCAAAACAGTGGAGGCAAGCAGTTTAAAGACGCCGGGTGTGTTTGAACGGGTCCGAATCAAGATCAGCGAGTTCGTCGAAGCTGCATCGCCTGTGAAGTGATGGAGCGTTTGCCGCGGGTAGGCCAACAGGGATTTGGTCTTCTCCACCCCGACGAACACGAGGGTTGCCATTCACTTTTCGCGTTCATCCGCGCGATGTTCACTTCGGGCTCACCGGCTCTCCCGTAAACCCGTACGACTACCGCATCATCCCGCGTGCCCTTGCCGAGTCTCCCGACGGGCGTGGAGCGTCTTCTCCCGACCGTCAGTGGAAGTCATCTCCCGCGCCGAACTGCCGGCACCCCAACCGACGGTAGTCATCGCGCTGCAGGAAGCGCAGCGATCACATGTGAGGATGGATCATCGCATGCAGTCGTTGCCGAACCCGAGCAGCACGAAGTGCGGCAACTCGAAACGTCGGATACGAAAGCGGCGTGACGCGAGCAGGGCAGTGCGACATGCCGAACTTACATAGCCGTGTGTGCGTGAAGCGGGGGGAGGCCGTCACGCGCACAACATGCTATCGCTGCTTAACTCGCTCCACCACCATTAGCCCGGCGGTGCCGTTCGACAGGGTGGAGGTGTGCAGAATGCGGTCGCCTTCGGTCAGTTCCTCTGGCCGCAGGACCCACAGGCTTTTGCGGTGCCAGCCGAGGCGGATCGCCTCGTCGATCATGCCCGGCACCTCGTCCAGCTTCTGCAGAAAGAAGAGGTTGTCGACGCGCGCCAGCAGGTCGGGCTCGGGGCCGTCGGGGTTGTGGGCCAGGCCGCGGGCCAGCGGGCCGTCGAGGAAGTCTTCGGCGTCGTAGTTCAGGTAGACCAGCGCCTGCGCGTAGTTGAACTGGGCATCGGTGGTGGTGAAGACGACCGCGTCGTACTTCTTGATCAGCGGCTTTACGAACCGGCAGGCGTCGCGCAGGTCAACGCCGCGGATGGTTTCGAGCGAAGGGTCGGCGTTGTGGCGCGTCGCCAGCAACGCGAAATGCGGCGACGTCGCGATCGCCGCGAAGATCGTCGTCGCGATCCCGAACGGGCGCGAAAGCCGAAAGATCGCCACCAGTCCCACCGCGCCGATCGCCGACCAGATCCACCAGCCGGGGAACGAGCGCACCACGTTCGCGTTGCCGGCGGCGTTCAGCACGTCGCCGGCGGGGTATAGCAGGAGTGCCGCCAGGAGGAACATCGCGAACGCGGATCGTCGTTGTCGTAAACAGGCGACCGCGCCGATCACGATCAACTGCAACGCGCCCCAGGAAAGCGCCCCCAACGGCCGAGGCGGAGCGAGCGACGGATCAGTGCTGCCGGTCACGAAGAGAAACGCCGGCGAAAAGTGTTCGACGTATCGTCCCGCCACCTTCCAGAAAACCATCGCCGGCGAATCGTCCGCCGACCACACCAGCGTCGCCCGGCCGCGGGCGTTGATGGCGGGGTCGGTCAGGTGGGCGTATAGCAGAGGGGCAAACAGAATCGCAAACGCCAGCAGACCGCCCGCCCACGCAACGCGCCGCCTTTTCTCCTCCCCCATCGGGAGAGGTCGGGAGAGAGCCTGCGGATCGGTTCTATCAAGCGAATGCGCGTCGGTCCGGCCCCCACTTAGCCTTCCCCGGAAGGGGAGAAATGTCAGGATCGTTGCCGTCATCGCGAGCAGCGGCAGATAGATGCGGATCGCGGCGTAGGCGTAGCAACTGATCGCCGTCGCGGCGCCGGCGATGATCGCCCACTTCAGCGATGGCGTTCGACCGCGCGTGAGCAGCAACCCGCTTTTCTGCCACAGCCACACGCAGGTCAGCACCAACAGCGGCGTCAGCGGCGCTTCGATGCCCCATCGCGTGTGCTGCACGTGCGTCGGATCGATCGCCAGCAACCCCGCCGCCGCCAGCGCGACGCGCGTGCCGGCGAGCGGACGGAGGGCGAGGTAAAGCATTCCCACCGCGCCGATCCCGGCCAAGGCCGCCGGCAGGCGAAGCGTCCACGCGTTCATTCCGCCGAAGGCTTCGAAGAGCGCGACGAGGTATAGGTAGCTGGTCGTGCGGTTGTCGTTGAACGTGCGCGTGTAGAGGATCGGCAGCGTCTGGCCGTGCTCGTCCATGTACGCGGTGAGGATGCACTTGGCGTTCCACGCGTTCGATGCTTCGTCGGGATGCAGGCCATCCGGCACCGATCCCAGCCACGCTAATCGCAGCACGGCGGCAAGCAGCAGGATTGCGGCGAGCCACCAGCGGCGGAGGGGCGGCGATAGATCGTTCTCGTCAGGCCGAATCACGGGCGGCTATCGTGCGGTGGGACACGCGATCTGTCGAGTGACTCGGTCGCGGCGGCGGCTCACTCGTCCTGCGTCAGGTCGGGGATCGGGGCCTCGTTCACCCGGTCCAGCATGCGGGTGAGCGCCAGCGCCTGGCGTCGCGAGATGGTGTTGAACTGCTCGCGGTGCAGCTCACGTGTGAGCTTGGTGAGGTTCTTCAGCAATCGCGCGCCCGACCGCGTAAGGCTTACCCGATAGATGCGGCGGTCGTCGCGGTCGCGCTGGCGCTCGATGATGCCGCGGCTTTCCAGCTTGTCGAGCAGGCGCGTCATGTCCGGGTCGTGCGTGGTCATCTCGCGGACGATCTGGTTGGACGGCATGCCGATCGCGCCGGCGCGGCGGAGCGAGCGAAGGACGAGATATTGAACAGGCGTAACCCGCGTGGGCCGCAGCGCCTCTTCAAGGCCGCGCATCAGCCGGTCGGCGGTGCGCTGGACGTCGAGAAACAGGTCGCCGAGCGGGTCGGGCCGGCCGCGCCGAGGGCGCTCCTCCGGGGAGGACGCTTCGCGGTCAACCGACTTGGCTTTCTTGCTGGCCGGCAAGCTACGCATGGAAAATCAGAACCCTTCCGACACGCGCGTGCGCACGAATGCGACCCGCAAATATACGCAGAAGTGAAACAGCCACGCCCAAAACGTCGACCGCCCCAACAAAATATTACCAGACCTGCTTTAGAATACAAATTTTTCCTATATTACCAATTAGCTTCCGTTTATTTGCCGATGTATTCAGTGTAAGTTATCCATATTGCCTATTTTAACAGGAGCAAGGCGATGTTGGCAGCGAAAGCACTAGACTGGAACGCGGCGTCGGCAGGCGAGCCGTACATGACTCTGGCAACCGATACCGAACGTCGGTCGCACCGCCGGCATGATCTGGAAGTCCAGAACCTGTCGGTCGAGCGATGGGACGCGATGCGGCAAAAGGGCACGGTTCTGGGCACGATCGTCGACATCTCCGCCGGCGGGATCCGATTCAAGACGAGGCATGTCGGGGTGACGCCGGACACGCAAGTTCGCCTTCGCCTGCGACTGCCCACCTTCGCCGGCATCAGCCCGTTCATCGATCACGACAACAGCCACGCCCCCAAGACCGAATGGATCGGCTGGCTCGTGGTCGGCCGTGTGCAGAAGCGCGAAGACGGCTTCTACGACGTTGCCGGACGCCTGGTGGACATGGATGAGATGGATCGCGGCATGCTCGGCCTGTACCTCAGCACCCAGCCGCTGGCAGCTTAACGAACGCCGCGATTATCGAATGCGGGCGTTCGCACGCCTCACCGTTCGCGGTATTCGAAACCAGACATTCAAGAGCATGTGCTTGGGTGTGGTGGTCTGATCGGAACATCGCGAGTGTCGCACATCGGACGTGCGGCAGACCGACTCGTGCTCCCGATCAGAAACGCTCAACCGTCATGCTTCGCGACCCGCGGGAGAAGCTCCTTCCCTTCCGCGGGTCTTTTTTTGCGCGCAGGCGTTGCAAAAAGGAGATGGGAGACAGAAGAAGAAAAAGCGGGCCTTTGTTTTCTCCTCCTGTCTCCTCTTTCGACCATTTGGGCGGCGGTCGCCCGTGCCCTACAATAGCCGGGCTACGCATGAATCTGCTTGCCTTGTTCAGCATCGACGCCGTCAAGGGATGGATCACCGACCAGGGATGGTGGGGCGGCGCGTTCATCTCGTTTGCGTTGCTCTTCGCCTGCGGGCTGGGGCTTCCCATGCCCGAGGACATCCCGCTGATCATCACCGGCGCGTTTCTGTGCCAGCCGAGCGACAACATGCCGCTGTGGCAGGCGTGGGCGATCGTCGGCACGCTGAACTGGGCGGGCATCATCGGCGGGGACGTATGCCTGTACTGGGTCGCCCGTCGGTACGGCATGAACATCACCCGCGCCCCGATCATCGGCAAGCACGTGACCGTTCAGCGCATTGAGAAAGTGCAGGGGTGGTTTGATAAGTATGGCGTGGGCGTGGTGGCGGTGGGAAGGCTGTTTGCCGGAATCCGCGGGGCGATGGTGATCACCGCCGGGACGATCCGGTTCAACTTCATCAAATTTGTGATCGCCGACGGCATCGCCGCCATCGTGAGCGGCGGGCTGTTCATGCTGCTGGGGCACTGGGTCGGGAAAAGCCTGAACGACAAGACAATTCAGGAGTTCAAGCACTGGTTTATCGCCGGGGCGATCGTGCTGGCGTGCGGGCTGTTGGCGTACATCATCTGGCGTCGTCGTTCGCACAAAACGATGACCGAAGTGGTGGTGGACCGCGCCAGGTCGTCCGCCGACAGGACCGCATAGGGGAAAAGCGGGTTAGCGAGGCTTGAGCGGCAGGTCGTCGTCGCGGTTGCCGGCTTCCACATCACGCTTGATTTTGGCGCCCATGCCGGCCCCGAGCACCGCGCCGACCTGCATCGCCACGAAAATGACGACCAACTGCTGTGGCGGCAGCTTGCCCACCTGCCAGGCGATGATCGTGCCCAGGGCGATCACGATCTGGCTGATCCAGAAACGTCTTTTGTACTCCTGCCACATGGCCCTTGATCATACACCCGTTGCGAGGCATCGGCACGCGCCGGTTTGGTCTGGCGAAAACGGTTTGACGCCTCGCATCGGCCCGACTAGTGTTCGGGATTCACACAGGAAAGGACTGCAAGCCATGCCGCATCAAGCACAACCGCTCAAGTACCCGTCGAACGCGATCGAGCCCTACATCGACCAGCAGACGATGGAGATCCACCACGGCCGTCACTACAACACCTACGTGACCAATTATAACAAGGCGCTGGAAAGCGCTCCGCAACTGGACGGCAAGCCGCTCGAAGAGGTGCTGGCGAGCAACCTCGCCGCCGTGCCGGACGCGATCAAGACCGTCGTCCGCAACAACGGCGGCGGCGCGAGCAACCACGAGATTTTCTGGGACCTGCTCACCCCCGGCGGCCCGAAGCAGCCCGTCGGCAACCTTGCCAAGGCCATCGACAGCACCTTTGGCTCGTTCGACAAATTCAAGGAAGAGTTCACCAAGGCCGCCACCACCCGCTTCGGCTCCGGCTGGGCATGGCTCACCAAGGCCGGCGGCAAGATCGAGGTCAGCTCCACCGCCAATCAGGACAGCCCCTACATGGAAGGCAAAACCCCAGTCGTCGCCCTCGACGTGTGGGAACACGCCTACTACCTCAAGTACCAGAACAAGCGTCCCGACTACATCGGCGCGTTCTGGAACGTGATCAACTGGCAGGTCGCCGAAGAGCGCTTCAACGCCGCGAAGTAATCGCAATCGCTGGCACGAAATCAAATCACCGCGAGCGCGACGCTTTCACGTCGCGCTCGCGGTCTTTGCTGGACGCTCCCGATGCGAACGTCATGCAAAGCAGTTGTGACGCTACTACAACATTCGGCGTACCTGTAGAGCAACGAATCGAATGTTGTAGCTGCGACGCCTGCGT
>JBBCIV010000254.1:0-8908 GCA_037189665.1 Phycisphaerae bacterium
ATCGTGACGGTAAGCACGGTAGATGAGCCGGGACAGGTTTTCGAGTTCGGCACGCTTGAGCCGACCCACCGAGCCGGCCAGATCGATCTCCATCCGTTCCGCTGCCGCCCGGACGCCGGCGAGCGTAAAACCGAGCTTGGCGGCAATAAAGGTGAGCGCCTCGTCAACGGATTTGCGTGGCATCAGATGTTGGCGCGTGGATAATTCGTCCAGAATATCAGCCGGGCCGAGCGATTTCAGCCGGCGAAGAATCGTGCGGTTCATTCTCAACTTTCTCTGGGTCGTCGAGGTAACTGTATGCAGGAAATACTTACGTGTGTCGAGTGATTTTTCTGTAGAACGACAGGTTTGGCAAACGCGTAGAGAGGGAGGGATAGTGAAATCGATCGTCATCAATATATCCTGCTGTATCTTGGCGGGATGTCTGGCGAGCGTTGTGAACGCGGAGTCGCTGGCAGTGCAAACAGGCGATTTGGAAGTCGCCAGTGCAACCGCCACGGCATCAGGCAGCAAGACGGTCGCAGAAGGAACGGTTGAGAAGGGACAGGTCATCTTCCCAAAGGTGCTCCCGGGCGAGGGCTACGACGTCGCAATTCGTACCCGGCCAGGCCCGGTGTTGCGGCTGATCGATTTGAGCTGGCATACCCCCACCATTCCCTCCGAGCCTGCGGCAGAGCCCATGGCCGAGGAAGACCGACAGGCGATCGAGGCAATCCTGCGCGATATCAAGGCCTTCACTAACAAAAACCGTTTTCTACATCTGAGCGGCGACTCCCAGCGGGCAACGGCGCTCGTGGAACTGATCCGCGACAGCGACTTTCACGCCCGAAAAGGGGATGAAGTCATCTGGCGAATTGAGGTCTGGTACTTTGAAAATCAGGCTGGCGGATGGGCGAAGACACAGCAGCAGAACCGCGTTGTGGAGCGCAAACGCTTCGCCTCGACGGCGGAATTCGAGGCGCATCGAAAGCCATTCGTCTGGATCGGAATTGATAAAGGGCTGAAGATCGAGCGAGGAAAGGACAGCCTCATCATTCCACCGAAACGAGAAGGTTGATGCGACGATCGGAGAGCCAGCCCCCGCATGCTTTACAGTGATGCTCTTTTTGTCGTAGCCGCGACGCCTGCGTCGCCCATTGGTTTTCCTGAATGTCCCGAATGGGCCGGTTCGTTGCTTCAGCGTCAAGGCTTGACGTAGAGGTCACCTTCGCTGATGAGCCGGAAGCCCTTTTTGATCAGGAGTTGGGCCGCAAGGGTTGAATCGTCGGTATACACTGCGACCGCTGGCCCGAGAGGGGTAGTCATCATGGGGTAGGTGTAGTGCAGGTTCAATTCGGCGGCCAACAGTGCCGAACAAAGCGCCTGCAACGGGCTGCTCATCTTCGGCGGCATCTGCACGCAAAGCACTTCCGTCATGCTGAGCGAGAAGCCCTGCTTCTTCAGAAACGGCTTGGCATTATCCGGGTCAGAGACGATCAGCCGAACGAGCGCGGCGTCGGCGGACTCTTCGATGGCAAGAGCGTAGAGCTTCTGCTCGCCTTCTTCCAGCGACCGCAGGAGCGCCAGAAGACGGCCGACACGATTTTCAAGGAAAACCGTGAATTGCCGAACGCGCGTCACTTCAAACCCCGCCCCACTTGCGGTGGCCGGCGGGAGCACCTGTTCCATGGGGACTACTATAGCGAGCAACGCGGCTAAATCACAGTCAAATCATCGTTTGCAGCAGGACACAGCCGCCGGCGAACGCCACCCACCTTGGAATACCCGCAATGACCCGTGCCAAAAAACAGCCCCGCCAGACCTGTGGCCCGGCGGGGCTGAGTTTCAGACAATCAAGCTGACCGTCAGACGAGGATTTAGTCGTCGGTCGGGAGCAGGATCGAGTCGTTCGCATCGTACGGCGTGCCGTTGCCGCTCGTCGCACCCGAGGTGACGTTGGCACCTGTTCCGGTGACCGGCGTCGTCGCGCTGCGAGCGGTAAAGATGTTGTCGTTCTGCGTGCCAACGTAAGGCGAGGTCGCCCAGTCCACGTGACCATCGGCGTACAGGACGTTCTGACCGTCCTTGTCGTGGTTGTTGGAGTTGGCGCGGCGCATCGTGTTGCCAGCCGAACCGAAGGCCGTGGCGACGTTGTCGTCGTTCGGCGCCGTGCCGCTCACGCCGGGGTTGATGTCCGACATGATCGCGAAGTCGGCGGTCATCGAATCATTGAACTGGAAGCCGTTCGACACCGCGCCCGTGCTCGGGTACGGGTTCTGGTACGAGTACGACAGCGCCTTGCTGATGCTGTTCGTATTCGAACCGGTCGACCAGTTCGTGAACGACTGGATGTTCTGGTTCTGCAGTTCGAAACGATCGGCGTTGCTCGACGGGCAGATGAACACGTCAGTCGTGATGTCCTGCGTGCGCAACGTCAGGAACAAGGCCGCAGTAACGTCGTTACCGTTGACGATACCGTTCGTGCCGGTACCCCCGAAAGGCGTGGCATTGTTCTGCGGCGTGGTGTTCGCGCCACCCGTGCCCCACACAACGCCCGATGCGGCGTTATAAATGGTGCGCGGATAGGCGTTCGTGCGAACTTCTTCGTTCGCGTACATCTTCAGCGCCAGACCGATCTGACGCAGGTTGGACGAGCACTTGATGCGGTTGGCCGCCTCGCGGGCTCGGTTCAGCGAAGGCAGCAGGATCGAGATCAGCAGCGCGATGATGCCGATGACGACCAGCAGTTCGACAAGGGTAAAGCCCTTGCGGTTAGACAGACGCTTCATAGGAAGCTCCTTGACACGATTTGTCCCCGATCTGGTTCAGGAACACAAACCGTTGTGAATCATCCACTTGAAGCGTTGACCGAGTATGACGATGAGAGAAATGATGGCTGTCTTGGAGTGTCCGGATTGAAGGCCGGATTCCGATCTCGGTGTACTTGCCACAGGTGTAAGAATCACAACAAACCTTCAGATCCGAAGACGACCATCGTCTTCGGCGGTTTCTTTTCGTTGTACTTCCGGGGTCTCACTCACTCGCCGCCGTCTTGGGTGGACGGCCCTCGCTCGCTCCGTGGTGCGCCCGGTCAAATAATGCACTAATGGGCACTATTGACAAGCACGAATGCTACCCATTGCGTGTCAAGCTAGTCAAGAGTTTTCCGATTTAACCCCTCATTTTTTCGCTGCCAGAGCGGCCCGCGGGCACTTTATCGGGCCGCTCCAATTCAGTTCGCCGGCGTGTCGGGGCGGCTTTCTTTCTTAAATGCCCCGTTTTTCCTCATTTCCATCAGTCGGCGGATGATCGGCGCGGGCACGATCGACTCCAGTTGTCGGACGTCGCCCCCCAACGTCACGACCTGTCGAATCAGGCTGCTGGAGGTGAGGGCATACTGCTCGCCGGTCATGATGAAGACCGTTTCCACCCCGCCGACCGCCCGGTTCGCCAGCGCAAGCTGAAACTCATACCGCACGTCGGCAGCATCGCGGATGCCACGGAGGAGGGTCGTCGCCTTCACCTGCCGGACGAAATCCATCGTCAGCCCGGTGTACTTCGCGACCTTCACCGTTTTCTCTCGTTTCAGCAGGTCGCGGATCATCGCCACGCGTTCGTCCAGCGTGAACATCTCGCGTTTGTCGGGGTTCACGCCCACCGCCACGATCAGTTCGTCGAAGAGCTTTACGCCCCTGCGGATCAAATCGAGATGGCCGTTGGTGATCGGATCGAACTGCCCGGGAAACACCGCTCGGCGGAGGGTTTTGGCCATGGTCCGTGCTGTCTTACCGCGCTGGCGGGCCGGTTGCCAATCCCGCTGGCCCGGAGGGGTGGCAAGTTGCCGACGGACGGGTAACTTGCTGCGACTGTGATTCAGCCCGCGACCGCCATCAATGGAGTGCTCACCTATCAGTCGCCCCTGTTAAGCGAGGCCGGCGTGCCCCACGCCTTCTCCACTCGCATCGGCGGCATGAGCGATGGCCCGTTTTCATCGCTGAACCTCGGCAATCCTTCCGGCCAACCCACTCAGGACCAGCCCGACCGCATCGCCGAAAACTACCGCAGGCTGCACGAGGCCATCGGCTGTGAGGATCGCCACCGCGTCTTCGCCCATCAAGTACACGGCGCCTGCGTCCTCGATCCTGCCATCTCCCCCGTCACCGATTCCATGTATGGCGGGACCGAGATCGGCCGGGGCGACGCGATCGTCTCCGCGGATGGCGGCAAACTGCTCAGCGTTCGCGTTGCCGACTGCGTTCCCCTGCTGCTGGCCGACCGATCGGGCCGGCGCGTGGCGGCCGTTCATGCGGGATGGCGCGGCGTTGTACTGGGAGCGGCAGTCGAGGCGCTCCGACATATCGGCGACGCCTCGCAGGTCGTCGTCGCGATCGGGCCATCCATCAGCTTCGATCAATTTGAAGTCGGCCTGGAGGTGCTCTCCGAATTCCAGAAGGCGTTCGGCCGCGCGACGCCCTATCGTGCCAGTTCCACCAACCCCGCCAAAGCCTACGTCGATCTCCGCGAAGCCCTGCGCATCCAACTTCAGGCCGCCGGCGTGCCGGAGGATCAAATCGAGGGAACCGATCGCTGCACCGTCACCCACGCCGGCGAGTTTTTCTCCCACCGCCGCGACGCCGGCCTTACCGGTCGGATGGCGGCCGTCATCGGGGTCAGGCGATGAGCACCCGGCCGGCCTCAAAACGCGCGCGGCGCAACACCACGCTCCTCCTTCTTCTCGCCGGCTGCGTGACGTTCGGCTACCTCCTCGCCTGCGATTACACCTGGTGGGACGACGGCAACACCGTCTTTGAAAATCCGCTGCTCAACCCCGTCACCTGGGACGGCCTGCTCGCCAACTGGCGCGAGCCGAGCTACAGCATCTACATCCCGCTGACGTACACCGCCTGGTCCGCCATCGCGTTGATCGCCCGCATGCCGCCGGACGCGTACGGCATCTCGCTCAACCCGGTGTGGTTCCACGCGGCCAACGTGCTGTTTCACCTGTTGTCCGGCCTCGTCGTCGCGGCAATCCTCCGCCGCCTCGTCGCAAACGAGATGGCGGTGCTGATCGGAGCATTGGTCTACCTGCTGCACCCGGTCCAGGTCGAATCCGTCGCGTGGATCAGCGGGTTGAAAGACGTCCTCTCCGGCCTGCTCGTGCTCGTGGCGGTGCTGCAATACATCGCCTTCCGGCAAGACGGCAAAGCGCTGCGGCTGTGGATGTCGATCGGCGCCTATGCCCTCGGTCTGCTCGCCAAGCCGTCCGCGATGACGGCGCCGCTGGTCATCGGGGTGATCGACATTCTCGTTCTGCGCACGCCTTGGAAGCGGTCGATCGCGCAGATCGCTCCGTTCCTGCTGCTGGCAATCCCGATCGCGGCGATCGCAAGGTTATCACAGCCGGCGTGGTTCATCGATTCGCCGCTCTGGGCCCGGCCTCTGATCGCGATGGACTCGCTGGCGTTCTACATCGCCAAGCTCGTCTTCCCCCACCCGCTCGTATTCGACTACGGCCGACCTCCGTGGCACGTGATTGAGATGGGGCAAATCTGGTACACCCCGTTGCTGACGCTCGCCGTGCTGGCGATCACCGCCTGGCTGCTGATCAACAAACGCTGGCTCCCCGCGGCCGGGGTGTTGGTATTCGTCGCGGCGCCGGTCCACGTGCTGGGATTGGCGTCGTTTGAGTTTCAGGACGTCAGCACGGTCGCGGATCACTATCTCTACGTCGCATTGCTCGGCCCGGCGATCCTCGTTGCGTGGACGATCGACCGACGGCCACGCTGGATCGCCGCGGCGTGGCTGATCGTCGCGGCGCTTGGCGTTCGGGCGATGATCCAGACCGCCGTCTGGCGCGATCATCCCACGCTCATGCTCCACGCCCTGCACTACACGCCGCACGGCAAGGTGCCAGCCAATAATCTCGTTTCGTGGTCGCTGAGAATCCGAAACCTTCCCGACGCCCAGAAGTACCTGGAAATCGCCCTTCGCAACCGCCCGAACGAGCCGCTGGTGCTGTTTAACGCGATGAACGTTTATCTCGTTGCCCAGCAAGACGATAAAGCAAGAGACGCGCTGTATCGCGCCGTCGCCGAATACGAGAGACACTACGGCGCCGGCCACCCGCGCGTAGCTGAAGCCTGGGTGAACGGCGGCGAGGCGTTCTTTGAGACGTTGCGGTTCGACGATGCCGATCGGTTTGCAGAAAAGGCCATCTCGATTGACCCTTCCAACCGTCGTGCGAAAATTCTGCTTTCGGAACTGCGGACCGTTGACCGATCCCAGAAAAGATAAGTTTCGCCCGCAACGACAGATGCGTTCGGCCGGTATACTCTTTGGCTTCCCTCGATTGGTCGCGGCCCCTCGCGCGAACGGGCCGCCGAAGTTGGCGAGGCTGGCGGATCGCGTATACTGGTACAGCCGTAAATGACTCAGATCGCACTTCCAACGAAAAAGTCGTCCCGTTCCATTCCGATGTGGGCCTATGGCGTCGCCGTCCTGGGCGCGATCGGATTGGCCAGCGGGGTCACGCTCTACGTGAAGCAGCCGTTCTCGTCGACCTCGGGCGGCAACACGTTCAAAACGGTATCCGTGCGCGAGGGGCCGTTCGAATCGCGCGTCGTCGTGCGCGGCGACCTGCAAGCGGTCGACAATATCGACATCATCTGCGAGGTAGAGGGCGCCACCGCCATCACCGAGCTTGTTCCAGAGGGGACGTTCGTCACCAAGGGCGAAACGCTCGTCGTGCTCGACTCGTCGGCCATCCGTCAAAAACTGGAAGACTCGCTCATCGAGTGGCAGCGCGCCAAGGCCGACGTCACCACCGCCGAGGAGATGCTTGAGATTCAGAAGAGCCAGAACGCCGCCAATCTTGAAGCCGCGGACGTGGCGCTCCAGCTCGCGCAGATCGACCTGACCAAGTACGCCGAAGGCGAATACCCCAGCCTGCTCGCGGACGCGAAGATGGCGGTCGAGCGGGCGGAGACAGGCCTGAAAACCAAGCAGGACGACCTGGCGCAGACCCGCTCGCTGTTCTCCAAGGGCTTTGTCACCGCCACCGAAGTGAAAACCAAGGAACTCGACGTCGCGGCCGGCGTGCGCGATCTCACCAAGGCCAAGACCGACCTGCACGTGCTGGAGAAATACTCCCACCAGGCCGACCTCGCCAGCAAAAAGAACACCCTCGCCCAAGCCGAGCAGAAGCTCGAGCGCACCAAGCGCGAGAACGCCGCCAACCTCTCGCAGAAGACGGCGGACCTCTCCGCCAAGCGGCAGCAGTTGGAGCTGATCGAGCGGCGCGTCGCGCGATACCGCGAACAGGTCGACAAGTGCACCATCAAAGCGCCCGCGAGCGGCCTGGTGGTCTATCGCAATGACAACAACCGCGACTCCGTCCAGATCCAGGAAGGCGCGACCGTCCGCGAGCGGCAGATCATGATGCGCCTGCCCGACACGTCGCGTATGAAAGTGGTGCTGAAGATCAACGAAAGCCAGATCAGCGCATTATCGCTCGGCCAGATGGCGATGGTGAAGATATCGTCGATCCCCAACCCCATCGATGGCGAGGTAACCAAGATCAGCCCCGTCGCCGATTCGGCCGACCGTTGGATGAACCCCGACCGCAAGGATTACCCGGTCGACGTCGTCCTGGCGGAAACCCCCAAAGGCCTGCGTCCGGGCATGAGCGCGGAGGTCAGCATCCTGACGAACCGCGAAGAAGTCGCGTTGGCAATGCCGATCGGCGCTCTGTACTCCGCAGGCCAGGACCGCTACGCGTTCGTGACCAACGGCAACGAACCCCCGCGGCCGGTGAAGGTGAAGATCGGGCGAAGCAACGATCAGGACGTCCTCATCACCGAAGGCCTCAACGCCGGCCAAAACGTGTTGCTGCTGGAAGCCGGCCAGGGCAAGCTGCTGCTGGAACGCGCCGGCATCAAGGTGGCCGAAGCCCCGCCGGCCGAGGGCGACCCGAATCGCCGACGCCGCCGAGGCGACGGCAACGGCGGTGCCCCCAACGGCAACGCCCCGCAGAACGGCGCTCCGCAAAACGGCGTTCCCGGCAACGCTCCTGCCGGCGAACCGAAGGCCGATGTGCCGGCCTCACCGAAGACGCCGGCCTAAGTTTTCTCACGCGGCCCTACGGCGATTTCAGGCGGGCGAAATCCGCAAATGGTCGATATAGGGCAGGCATGAGATCGCTTGTCGTCACGCTCCCGCTCTACCTCATTACCGCCGTCGCGGAGATCGCGGGATGTTATCTGATCCTGCTGTTCAGCCGGACGCCGGCTCGCTGGTGGCTGCTCGTGCCGGCGATCGCAAGCCTGGGACTCTTCGGCTGGCTTCTCACTTTTCATCCCGCGGCGTCGGGCAGGGTTTACGCGGCGTACGGCGGCGTCTACATCGCGACCGCGCTGATGTGGCTGTGGTACGTCGATTCCATCCGCCCTGATCGATGGGACATCATCGGCGGCGCCCTCTGCTTGCTCGGGATGGTCGTCATCTACTACGGGCCGCGCTCCTCCTGAAGTCATCAGCGGGCTGCCGTGTTAACTTGCGCAACGTCTTGCTCGTCACTTGGAAGAGTGCACAAGTCTCACCCAAATTCCTATAAATTATTACTATAAAAGGAATTAACGAATTTAATCATCAAAAATAACATGACAATCATATAATTGTAATTATTTTTATTGACATGAAATCCCGTCGCTCGTTACCGTGCCAGGCCCCATGAGAGGGCTACGCGGGTTATTTGTGGGCATCGAAGGGAGAGGATTTCATGGTAATCGAGCATTGGTATTTGGGCCGGGGTTTGGCTCTGCGCACAGCGGTCGGCGTGGCGTTGCTGGGGACAATCGGCTTCCGTGGTTCGCCGGTGTGTGCGGGCGTTATCAACGCCGGGCCAACATATAGCTCCATCACGGACACCGGT
>JBBCIV010000255.1:0-50506 GCA_037189665.1 Phycisphaerae bacterium
TGTGGCATCAGGAGGAGCGGATCAGGGGGTTCCCGATGTTGCTTTATGAAGGGATCGAACGGGTCTTAACGGCCGCCGATGCCGGAGAACGTGTTGGAGCCGATGCCCATGCCGAGGCCCTCTGGGTAGATGGCGAACTGCATGCCGCCCTCGTCTTCGGTGGCGTCGTAGTATGCGCCGACCGAGAGGAAGAACCGGTCAAACCGGCGGACGACGGTGAGCGTTCCGCCGCGGCTGTCGGTTTCCGCCAGGTCCATCGCGACGCCGAAGTTGATCGCGTATTTGGCGGTGAGCTGGTAGTTGCCGGTAAAGCTGGCGATGGTGCTGTCGAGCTCGCCGATGTATCGCACGCCGGCGTAATAGCTGGCGCGATCGCCTCGCCCGACGAGCAGCCCGCCGGAGATGGTGGCGAGCGATTGTTCTTCGATGTTCCACGAGAAATCGCTCAGCACGATGGTGCTGTCGCTGATGCGCCACAGCGCGTCGCCCATGACGCTGGAGCGCGCGATCGACGCTTCGGGCGCGGAGTTGAAGAACAGCCCGCGGAACGCCGCCGCGTTGAGCGGGCCGACGCGCGGTTCGCCAGGATCGGCGAGGCGATCGACGTTGACGGGTTCGTCTGGCGTGTTGGCAAAGCCGATCACGCCGAGGTTGAGCGCCAGGAAATCGGCGTTTCGCCACTTGCCCGGCCCGCCGCGCTTGGTCTGCCATCGCTGGCGCACGAAGAACGATGCCGCCGCCACGTCGTTGATGCCGTCGATCGCCTCGTCGTAGATGTAGACGTCGTCGCGATCGGTGGTCGAGACGCTGGCAAACAGGTGCAGCTCGGGTTCGATCACGTGGCGAACGCGATGGATGTCCCAGAAATCGCTGTGCGCCGAATCGTCGATGCGCCAGAACGAGGTGGTGATCTTCGCGCCCACGCCGCCGAGCAGGCGGTTTTCGGCGCCGTCGGAGGGGGAGTCGGAATAGCTCGTCAGCCGGCCGAGGATGTACGGCACGATCTTGTATTCGCCGGCGTCGATGGGGTAATCGATCTGCTGGCGGAAGTCGCCTCGCAGGACGTAATCGCCGGTCGTGCCGGTATAGCCGATGCTGGGCAGTCCCGGCGCCGCGACGCGGCTGCCGTTAGGGGGATTGCGGAAGCCGTACTGCGCCAGCGTGGCGTCCGACTCGTGCATTACGTATCCGCCGGCGCGGTTTTCGGAGAAGAACGTGAACGCGTCGTCGCCGATCGAATCGCCGATGCGGTAGTAGCCGACTTCGGGCAGGCGATCGATTTCGAACGGCTTATCGCTGAACGGCCCGCCGTCGCCGGGGAAGCGTTCCTGCAGCCCGTCTGCCGTCGTGACGAGGTCGCTCAACTGGTATTCCATCAGGAACGTCAGTGCCTCGGTGTCGCGCTGGCGCTTGGCGTAGGCCGACAGGTTCGTGGGCAGTCCGTCGTTGAACTGCGGCTCGAACCACTCTTCGAGGAACGTCTCGTCGCTGACGTATCCGGCGCGGAGCTGAACCTGCCAGTTGTCGGGCAGGAAGTGCTGGTGCTGCCACTGGATGCGGCCGCGAAGTTCGTTGTCGAACTCGTTGTCGTTCTCCGGGTCGATCGGCAGCCTTGCCCGGTCGCGGCCGAGGCGGTCTTGCCCGGAATCGATGACCAGATAGCTGGTCAGGTCGCCGTTGAAGTTCCAGCCCTGTCGCGTGGCGTCGGTGATGAAGCCGCCTTTGTACGACGCGTCGAACCCCAGGCCCAGGCCTCGTTCGGCGTAGTAATCGACGTGGTACGACGCGTCGAGCCCTTCCGGCGGGATCTGGCCGATCGATTCGAACAGGCCCCATTCCGTCTGCACGCCAAACCCGAACCCACGCGACCCGCCGAACTGAAGCCCGCGAAGCGGAATCCCGCGTTCGGTCACCTCGCCGCCGGCGCGGGGGAGGTAGAAGAACGGGACGCCGAACGCGCGGAACGTGGCGTTGTCCGCCGAGAACTGCGTTCGCGTGCCGAAGCGGTCGCCGGCGTCGTACTGGCGGACGTAGGCCTTGGTGGAGTTGACCGAGTAGCTGGGCGTGGCGAACTGGCTGGTCGTCAGCGTCATGCCGTCGGCCTTGTATTCGCCGACCGCCAGTTGCTTGACGGTGCTCGCCCGCATGGTGATCGGGAAGGGCACGCGCGGGTCGGTCGCCTGCAGCACCACGTCGGTCAGCACCGCGCGATCAGTGCCGAACTCGTAGTAGACGCGCTCGGCGTCCAGCCGCTGCTCCGCCGGCGGCGTGCTGCCTCGGCCGGTGGAAACCTGGGTGTAGGCGATCCGCACGTCGCCTTCGAGGTAAGCGCTGGTGATCGTGTCCTGAATGCTCGATGCCGCGCCGCCTTGCAGTTCGTTAAAGTCGGCGACCGTCGTGAACAGCACCGCCTGCTGCGAGCGAAGCTCGATCAGGTCGCCGTTGGGCCTGCGTTGCAGCAGGAATACGCCGCCCTTGAGCACAACCGCGATCTTGCCATCAGGCGTGGCGGTGGTGGTCTGGATATCGTTGGCCGCGAACGTCACCGGCGACTTCGGCGTCACCGCGCGGTGAGAAGGGCGGGGAGGCGCGCCGTCGGTGGGCGAGGCCTCGATCCACGGCCGCTGGATCAGCACGTTGTCCGCCTGCTGCCCGCCGGCAAGCATCAGCGGTCGCATTTCGCTTGCCTGCTTATAGAGGGGCGATTGCGTCGGATCGGCGACCTTCCGGTTCTCCACCGTCAGCCGGATAGGCCCGCCGACGATGGTGGAGGCGAACAGCCGATCGCCGGAGCGGGAGATGGCGCCCTGTTCAATTTTGGCGTCCCCGATCAGCGCCACCTCGGCACGCTGGCGGTTCAACACCGATCCCTCGACGCGCGAGAACCAGATCACCGCCTGGCTGGCGGTCATCGTTGCACGATCGGTGGCGATGGTGAGCGGCGTGGTGACGACGACGACCTGCGTCGTGCCGTCGTTCCACGTTTCGACGGTGTCGGCGTTGATCTGGAGGAAATCGCTGGGCGCGTCGGCTTGCGCCTGTGCCTTCGACGCGATGCCTGCCAGCGCCAGGAGCGCGGCGGCGCGGATCAGCGACCGTTTCCGAGAGTGATCAACCAGCATGGATCGCGCGGCAGTCTAAGAGCGTGCGGTGGGGGCGTCAAACTCCGGCGAAGTTATGCTATAATCCCGTCTCGCCCATCCGGCGGGCTGGAGTGCTGCGCCGGGGCGAAAACGCGGACGTGCGGCATAGGCGCGCAATGGACACGCGTGCGACCGGATTGTGGAATCAGCATGCCCGACGATCTCCTGACATTTGCCCGTGAAGTGATCGCCGCCGAGGCCGCCGCCGTGGCGAGCATGAGGCTGGCGATCGACGATTCCTTCGCGCGGGCGGCAAAGATGATCCTCGATTGCCGAGCCTCGGTGTTGACCGCGGGCGTCGGCAAGGCGGGGCACATCGCCCGGAAAGTGGCGGCGACGCTTGCCAGCACCGGCACGCCGGCGCACTTCATCAGCGCCTCCGACGCCGCCCACGGCGACGCCGGGTCGGTTCGCGACGGGGACGTGATCATCATCTTCTCCGCGTCCGGCGAGTCCGACGAGATCACGCGGCTGCTCAGCATCGTCAAAAAGCTGTCGCACCCCGTCATCGCGATCACCGCGGCCGATACCAGCACGCTCGGCCGGCACGCGGACGTGGTCATCAAAACCGGGAAAATCGAGGAGGCCTGCCCGCTGCGTTTGGCGCCCTCGGCCTCGACCACCGCCATGCTCGCGCTCGGCGACGCGCTGGCGCTGGGCGTCATGAAAGAACGCCGGTTTACCGCCAACGACTTCGCCGTCTTTCACCCGGCGGGACAGTTGGGGCGAAAGCTGATCCGCGTACACGAAGCCATGACCTTCCGCAAAGGTGAAAACCTGCCCGTCGCCTCCGATCGGCTGACCGTCGGCGAGGTGTTGCGGGAGGTCAGCCGCATTAAGCGCCGAAGCGGCGCGGTGATCCTCGCCGACGACACCACCGGAAAAATTTCCGGCATCTTCTCCGACGGCGACCTCCGCCGCCTGGTGCTCGCCGACGATGGAAAGGCGCTCAGGCAGCCGGTCGCCACGGTGATGACGCCCAACCCCAAGCGCATCCACGCCGAAGCGCTGGCGAGCGAGGCGATGGCGCTGATGAAGCAGCATCGCGTGGACGAGATTCCCGTCGTGGACGATCAGGATCGTCCGGTCGGGCTGATTGACGTGCAGGACCTGGTGGTCCTGAAGATGTTCGACGTAGCGCCGGAGCAGACCTGACGTGCGGCGGGTATCGAGGCGCGTAACGGAGACGGAACTCGGATGAGATCGATCGTCCTGACCATCATTGTCCTGGTCGCGCTGGCGGGCGCGTTCGCGGCGTTCCTGTTCGTCACCGAGGCGCCCGAACCCAGGCAGATCGGCGGCGCGACGCCGTCGTCCACACAACCGTCGGCCACGCGGGCCGCGATGCCGCCGCCGCCTTCCACGCAGGCGGCAGAATCGGTGGTGGGGACGGGCCAGGACGTTTGGATCCAGTACTTCGATCGCGTGACCGGCAACCTCGTCAACGAGTTCAAGGCTGACCGCTACGACCCGCCGAAGGACGGCGTGGTGCACGTCATCAATCCTGAAGGCCGATTCTATTCCAGCACCGGCGAGGTGCTGGTGATCAGCGCGCGTGACGGCGAGGTCATCATGCCCGAGCAGACGCGCCGGTCAGACCGGATGGATCAGATTCAGGGCGCCCCGCCTTCGCGCGGCACGCTGAACGACGTGACGCTGATGGTGTTCAACGACGAAGACCTCGAGTCCGACTCGCCGAAGCCCAAGCTGACGTGCAGGGTGCCGATCATCTCGTTCGACAACGACGCGCTTCGCCTGAGCACCGTGCAGACCGAAATTGCCGGCCGGGTGGTGCCGGCGGACCGCGTGCCGATCGTCGTCGATGGCGACGAATACGCGTTCGAAGGCGAAGGCCTGTCGATGCGGTGGAACCATCGCGATCAACGCCTCGATATGCTTGAGATCGCGCACGGCAAACGATTGGTGATCAAAAAGCCCGGCGCGCTCGGCGTGATGCCGCTGGCGACGGCGTTCCGCCCGCACCCGCACGCGCGGGTTAAACAGCCGTGGCCGATCCAGCTTGTGAACGCCGATCCGGTGGATGCGAGAAGGATGTCCGCGGAGGAGGCCGAGCGACGCCGGCAGAAGCGACTTGCCGCCGCGCGGCGTGCGGCGGCGACACAGAAGGCGCTCCCCCGCGAGCCGGTGGCGTACCTGGCGACGTTCGCGAACGACGTGAACATTTACGAAGGCGACCAGCCGATCGGCACGGCCGACGAAATGCTGGCGACCTTCACCTTCGCCAAGGTGCCGGACGACACCGATGCGCCGGCTTCCACGCAGCCGGCCACGCGTCAGGCAGCCACGCGTCCCGCCGCGACCCGCGCCGCGCGGCGCGCGCCCGAGCCGGAAGAAAAGCCAGGGCAGCCGATCGAGATTCGTTGGGCCGGCAAGCTCACCATCGTGCCGCAGAAGTTTTCGGAATCGGGCCTGCGGTCAGGGGACGATCGCACGGTTCGTTTCAACGGCAGCCCGGTCAGGCTTCAGCGCGAAGGCGCGATTCTCGAGGCGGCCACCGTTTCGGCGGCCGCGAGCGGGAAGCGGTTCAGCGCGCGGGGCGATCCGCAGCTCGGCCCGATCACGTTGAAAGACCCCAGCGGCATGAAACTCGTCACGATGGGCTTGAACGTCGTCGGCGATGTCGCGACTGTCGAAGGCGCGAGCACCGCCGAGTTGACGGTCAACGACGAAAACAATCGGCCGCAAAGCCTGCTGGCGTCGTGGAAAGAGAAGGGCGTTCTTCATCTCACCACCACGCCTAAGGGAGAGCGCGCCATCGACTCGGCGCGGTTCACCGGCGAGGTGGATGTGTCGCATCCGCAACTGAAGCTCAACAGCCGTGAACTCGCGCTGGCGTTCGCGCCCGCCGACGCGGGCAAGGCGGGCCAGCCGGCGCTCAAGGCGGTGGACGCGAAGGGCGCGGTGGTCGCAACGCTGATCGACGCCGAAGGCGATCAGGTCATGAAGGCCGAGGCGCTGAGCATCACCGGCTCGCCGCAGGCAGACGGGCAGATCGCGTTCACCGGCTTCAAGGCTGCGGGGGCGGTGGAACTCGCCGATCCGAAGCAAAGCCTCTCCGCCGACCGCGTGCACGGCACGTTCCAGCCGAAGGTCGACGCCGCGGAACCGAAAAAGGGCGACAAGATCGAGATTCGCCGGCTCGTGGCGGAAGGAAGCGTGCAGTTCAAAGGCGAAGACGACAGCACCGCCGCCGCGGATGTGCTCACGATCGAGACGACCGATGGCGTGCAGGAAATCTCGCTCCACGGCGCGCCCGCCACCGTTGCCGACAAGCAAAGCCGCATCGCGGGCAAGCTGTTGAAGCTGAACGCGGATGGCTCGTCGGCGTCGGTTGGCGGGCCGGGAACGCTGATCGGCGTCGCCCGCGCCGACGTGAAGAAGGCCGGCGAGGCGGATCAACCGGTGGAACTGTCATGGAGCGATTCCTTCGACTACAACGCCCGCCAGAACACCGCCGTCGCGCAGGGCAACGTGGTGATCAAGTCGATCGGCGGCGAGGGCTCGATCGACACCGCTCGCGCCAAACGCATGACGATCACCCTGCAGGATGCCCCCGACGCCAAACAGGGCGCGTCGATCGGCAAGAAGGTGATGCAGTCGGTCCAGCTGTCGGACGACGTCGAAGTCAGCTCCGTGCTGAACGCGCCCGACGACGCGGCAAAGCTGTTGCGGCGAATCCACCTTTTCGCGCCGTCGATCACCGTGAACGCGGGCAAGGATGGCGCGATGGGCCCGGTCACGATTCCCAGCGCCGGCAGGATGTTGTACGAAGACCGCCGCGCCAGCGCGGGCTCGACGCAGCCGGACGAGGCGAGCATTCGCGGCGCGGTGGCGATCGAGTGGGCCAAGTCGATGTCCTACGATCCCGCCGCCGAGCAGGTGGTGCTGGACGGCGACGTCGTGATCGTCCACCAGGCCCCCGAAGAATCACCAGTGCGAATGCTGACGCAAAGGCTGATCGCCGAGCTTGACACCGACGCGAAATCGGAAAACCAGCAGTTAAAGATGGTGCGGGCCGAAGGCGGCGCGAGCTTCACCAGCTCGCAAATCCGGTTCGACGCGCAGACGGCGTCCTACGATCCGGGCAGCCACCGCATCATCGCTCGCGGGACGGAGCGACAGCCGCTTGAGGTGTTTGACGAGAACGGCGTGAGCAGTGGCGCGATCGAGGAAGTCTGGTGGGACGTCAGGAACAACCGGCCGGAGCGGATGAAAAACGTGACCGGCGCCGTCAGGCGGTAAACATCGCATTGCGTCCAGCGTGGGAGAACAAGCGAATGAAGGCTGAATACCTGAAACAGAAGTTCGAAGCAGGTCTGCTGTACGAAGACTACGTGAAAACGGGCACTGACGAACAGCAGCGGCGCTGGCGCGCGGTCGAGTCGGTGGTGGAATTGGCCGACGAGCAGAAAACGCTGATCGGCGGGTTTGTGCGGCAGGTGAACCTGCTGGTCATCAGCGGGATCTGGTGCGGAGACTGCGTGCAGCAATGCCCGATGTTCAACGCGATTGCAGCGGCCAACCCGGCGCGCATCGGCCTGCGGTTCGTCGATCGCGATCAGCATAAAGATCTGAGCGAACAGGTGGCGATCAACGCCGGATTACGCGTGCCGACGGTGCTGTTCCTCGCGGAGGATTTCGAGTTCTGCGGCCTGTACGGCGATCGCGTGCTGTCGCGATATCGCGCGATCGCGGCGCGGCAACTGGGCGCGGCGTGTTTGATCGGCGTCTCGCCGCCCGACAAAGACGAGACCGCCACGACGCTGGCGGAGTGGGTCGACGAAATCGAACGCGTGCAACTGATGTTGCGGCTGTCGGCGAGGTTACGGCAGAAGCACGCGGATTAACCCAGGCGATCGCGCCCATTCGACGAATCGAGACGACATCCATGCACTATCTCGTCACTGGCGGAGCAGGATTTATCGGGTCGCACCTGGTGGAGCGATTGTTGGCGGACGGCCATCACGTGACCGTCCTCGACGACCTCTCCACCGGCCGGCCGGATAACCTGGCGCGCGTGTGCGATCACGCGCGGTTGCAGATCATCCGCGATTCGGTCGCCTCCGAGCGCACGGTGGACGTCGCGGTCGCCAATTGCGACGTCGTGTATCACCTGGCGTCGGCGGTGGGGGTGAAGCTGATCGTGGATCGGCCTGTGCAGACGATTCGCACCATCATTCGCGGAACGGAGGTGGTCCTCGAGGCCGCCTATCGCTTCAATCGCCCGGTGCTCATCACCAGCAGCAGCGAGGTGTACGGCAAGGGCGCCCGCGTGCCGTTCGCGGAAGACGACGACGTGGTGATGGGATCGACCGCGCACACGCGTTGGTGTTACGCGTACGCCAAGGGCATCGATGAATTTCTCGGCATCGCGTATCACCGCCAGTTCAACCTGCCGGTGACGATCGTGCGATTGTTCAACACGGTAGGCCCACGGCAGGTGGGGATGTACGGCATGGTGCTGCCGCGCTTCGTGCAGGCCGCGCTCGCGGGCCGGCCGCTGGAAGTGTACGGGGACGGGCGGCAATCCCGATGCTTCTGCCACGTCTCGGACATCGTCGAGGCGCTGGTGAAACTGATCGGCACGCCCGACGCGCAGGGCAAGGTGTTCAACCTCGGCTCAAATGAAGAAACCACGATCGAAGACCTCGCCAAGCGCGTCATCTCGCTGACGGGCTCGAAGAGCGCGATCCAGTTCATTCCTTACGAGCAAGCCTACGGTCAACAATTCGACGACCTGCCGCGGCGCGTGCCGAAGCTCGACCGCATTCGCGAGGCGATCGGATTCGCGCCGAAGTTCTCGCTCGAACAGATCATCCGGTCAGTTATCGACGAGCGTCAATCTACGCCTGTTGACTAAGTTATGCTCTTGCGATCCACCGGGCATCGGTTCCAATACGAGCAATGAAATCGCCGACCGCGAACAACCGCTTCGTCATCGAGTTTGCCACCGAGGGCAACAGCGAGGTGATCAACCTTGCGCCCGAGATCGCCAGGCACGCGAAGCAGCTCGCAGGCGCGGGCGTGCTGCACCTGTTCGTCGTCGGTTCGACGGCGGCGCTGACGACGATCGAGTATGAGCCGGGGCTGGTGAAACACGACCTGCAGGACCTGCTGCAGCGGCTGATCCCCGACGACGCGCACTATCACCACGAGGCCACCTGGCACGACGACAACGGCCACGCGCACCTGCGGGCGGCGTTTCTCGGGCCGAGCTTGTCGATTCCGTTTGAGAACGGAAAACTGCTGACGGGCGAATATCAGCAGGCGGTGTTGGTCGATTTCGATACCCGGCCGCGGCGCCGGAAGGTGATCGCTACAATCCTGTAACGCTCGCGAACGTCTCCGCGCGGACCTCCCGATTTGCGAACCGTCCGAATCGCCATCCTCGGCGCCAGCCCGTGCGATCAATGCACGGCGGCGTGTTGCAAACAGAAGGCGTGGGCGCATGCGGTGCTGTTGCAGGATGAAGCGGAGCGCAGGCGCTTCGCGGCGTGGTCGGAATTGGCCCTGCTGAAAGACGCCGACGGTGCAACGCGGCGGGTACAGGTGATCGCGTATCGCGACGGCCGATGCCCGTTCCTGGGAGGCGACGATCGCTGCACGATCTACGACGCCCGGCCGCAAAGCTGCCGTGATTTTGAGTGCACGAGACATTTCGGGTACGGCGACGGTTTCCTGGCCGCGAATCCTCAGGTGAAAACACTTCTCGCGCGATGGAATGGCTAGCCGCCTGCCGCCTTTTTCACGCGGGCGTAGCAGCGCGCGGTCGCATTGGCGGACATGGACGGCGGCGCGGCCGAGGGGGAGAGGCGTTTAGGGGCAATCCCGATGGTTGACCGAATGACAATGGGGAGGATGACGGCAGGTGAGGGTTTGCGGACGTTGGCGGGCCGCAAGTTGCGATTTACCTTTGGCCGGGCGTCTGATATGGTGCTCGGCGAACCGCTCGCGTCTGCTGAACCAATACGAAATGTTTGATCGATACCAAGTCGGCAACCTGTTTGATGAAATGTTCATCGAACCGGACCAGCCACGTCGGCATTACGCGCCGGTGGCGCAGCGGCTGTCTGATATGGACGCGGATGCTTTCGAGCGTCGGCGTCGCATGGCAGACGTGCTGTTTCGCAATCAGGGCATCACGTTCACCGTCTATGCGGACAAGCGAGGGGTCGAGAAAATATTCCCCTTCGACCTCGTCCCGCGCATCATCCCGGCCGATGAATGGGAACTGCTCGAACGCGGATTGGTGCAGCGCATTACCGCGTTAAACCTCTTCTGTCAGGACATTTATCACGAGCAGCGGATCCTGCGTGAGGGGATCATCGATCCGAAGCTGATCTACGGTGCCAAGAGCTTCCGGAGGGAGATGTTCGGCGTGCACGTGCCGAAGAACGTGTACATCCATATTTGCGGAACCGACCTGGTCCGCGGCAACGATGGCAAGTATTACGTGCTGGAAGACAACGGCAGGACGCCGTCGGGCGTATCGTACGTGCTGGAAAACCGGCAAGTGATGAAGCGCGTCTTTCCGGCGCTGTTTAACGAGTACCGCGTCAGGGCGATCGAAGATTACCCCTACAACCTGCTGCAGACGATGCGGCACGTGGCACCGGCGCACGCGATCGATCCGACGTGCGTCATTTTGACGCCGGGCATCTATAACTCCGCTTACTTCGAGCACACCTTCCTCGCCCGCCAGATGGGCGTGGACCTGGTGGAAGGGCAGGATCTGGTCGTCGACAACGGCTTCGTCTACATGCGCACCACCGCCGGCCTGCGGCGGGTGGACGTGATCTATCGCCGGCTGGACGACGACTTCCTCGATCCGCTCTGCTTCCGCCAGGACAGCGTGCTGGGCGTGGCGGGGCTGATGAACGCATACCGCGTCGGCAACGTGGCGCTGGTGAACGCGGTCGGCACGGGCGTGGCGGACGACAAGGCGATCTACCCCTTTGTCCCCGACATGATCAAGTTTTACCTCGGGCAGGACCCGATCCTCGAAAACGTGCCGACGTACATCTGCGCCCGCGAAGACGACCTCAAATACGTGCTGGAAAACCTCGACAAGCTCGTCGTGAAATCGACGAACGAATCGGGCGGGTATGGCATGCTGATGGGGCATCAATCCACCAAGGCAGAGCAGGAAGCGTTCCGCGACAAGATTCTGAAGGAGCCGCGCGACTTCATCGCCCAGCCGGTGGTGGAGCTGTCGCAGCACCCGAGCTTCTGCGACGGGGTGAACGTCGTCTCCGCCGACGGCAAGCCGGCGTTCGAGGGGCGTCGCGTCGACCTGCGGCCCTACATTCTTTATGGGGAGAAAGTCGTCGTCATGCCCGGCGGGCTCACCCGCGTGGCGCTTCGCCGGGGCAGTCTGGTCGTGAACTCGTCGCAGGGCGGCGGGTCGAAGGATACGTGGGTGTTGGAAGACGAGGAGCAGTCATGACGGTGATGATGGACCCCACGCTTCTGCACAACCGCAACGCCGGCGACGCCCGCCCGATGCTTTCGCGCGACGCCGACAGCATCTTCTGGATGGGCCGTTACGTCGAACGCGCCGAGCACGTCGCCCGGCTGCTGCGCGTCCACCTGATGTTGCTGACCGACGTCGGCGATCTGACGCCGGTGCTCGAGCACCAGATGTGGCTGACGATCCTCAGCACGATGCGCCTCGGCCCCGAACCGGAAGGCGACGGCCCGATCTCGGCGCGCATCGCGCGGTACATGACGTTCGACCAGAACAACCCCAGTTCGATCGTGAGCTGCATCGCCAAGGCCCGCGAGAACGCCCGCGCCATTCGCGAGAGCATCACGTCGGAGATGTGGGAATGCCTGAACGGCATCTATTGGGCCGTCACCAGCGACGAGGCCCAGTCGCGATTCGAAGAATCGCCGGACGAGTTTTTCTTCCAGATCATGAACGGCTCGATGCTGTTTCAGGGCCTCACCGACGGCACGCTGGCGCACGATCAGCGATGGCACTTCACGCGGATCGCCAAGTATATGGAGCGGATCGACGTGACCGCCCGCGTGATCGAAACGCGGTTTGACGTGCTCAGCCAGATGGGCGCGCAGCTCGACCAGCCGATTCGCAATATCCACTTGATGGGCGTTCTGCGAAGTTGTTGCTCGCTGGAGGCGTATCGCCGGCAACACATGGCGGACCTGGATGCGCCGACGATCGCCGAGTTCCTGATTCTTCAGCCGAATTTTCCGCGGTCGATTCGGTTCTGCGTCGAGCAGCTTCACCAGGCGATCGCCGGCGTGCGCATCAGCAACGGCCAGCACACGCCGTCGGCGCCGGAACGCATCATCGGCCGGCTCGGCGCGCAGTTGGAATACGCGTCGGCGGAGGAAATCCTGGAAGTGGGGTTGTCGGCATATCTCGGGAAGATCGAAGCGATCGCAAACGATGGATCGGTCGCGCTTCAGAAGGCGTACTTTCTCTACTAGGAGCCGCCATGCTTTTGAAAATCACGCATGAAACCGAGCTGGCGTACAACGAGCCGATCCTCGAATCCGTCGTCGAGTTGCGCATGTTCCCTCGCCAGGAAAGCCAGCAGCACCGGCTGAGCTTCGAACTGAAGCTCGCGCCGTATTCAACGGTGAACAGCTACTTCGACTGGCTGGGCAACACGGTGCATACGTTCACCGTCAACCAGGTTCACCAGAAGATCAAGATCATCGCCACCAGCGTGTTGGAGACCGAGCGGATGACGGTCATGCCCGAAAGCCTGCCCGACACCTGGCCGCTGAAGGAAACCGAAGACTACCGCCAGTGGGATTTCCTTCAGTTCGGCGGGCCCGTCGTGGAATCGCCGGCGCTGGCGGCGCTGTGCGGCGAACTGGCGGTCCGACCGGGCATTCGCGTCGGCGAGATTGGCCAGCGCATGATCCGGCTCATCAACATGCGTTTTGAATACGAGAAGGGCATCACTACCAGCGCCAGCCCCGTCACCGAAGTGCTCGAACACCGCAAGGGCGTCTGCCAGGACTTCACGCATCTGTTCATCGCGATGGCGCGGCACCTGAAGATCCCGGCCCGTTACGTGAGCGGCCTGCTGCACCCGGACGACACCGATCGCGAGCGTTTCCGCGGCTACACGCAGACGCACGCCTGGGCGGAACTGTATTTCCCCAGCCACGGCTGGATCGGCTTTGATCCGACCAACAGCTGCATCGCCGGCGAAAATTTCGTGAAAGTGGCGGTGGGGCGCGATTATCGGGATGTTCCGCCCAACAAGGGCCTCTATCGCGGGACGGCCAAGGAGTCGATCGGCGTGTCGGTGAAAACCGAGCCGCTTCGCGCGATCCCGAGTGACCTGTTCCCCGAAAAGATCGCCCCTTTGGTCGCGGCCGTACCCACGGTGGGCGTCGTTCCCATGCGACGCGTCGAAGGCCACCATCAGGAACATGCCCAGCAGCAACAACAGGAAAAGACGGCGCTGGTTCAACAGCAGCAACAGCAACAACAGTGAGAGAATGTCGAAGGTCAAGTGACGAGCGTCGAACGACAACCGTCGCTGGACTTTCGTCTTCGCTCATTCGACACTCTGCATTCGATATTCGACAATTATATGACTTACTGCCTCGGCATCATTACCAAGTACGGCCTCGTCATGGCATCGGACTCGCGGACCAACGCGGGGAACGATCAGGTGAACACCACGCGCAAGATGCACACGTTCGTGCAGCCGGGGGAGCACGTTTTCGTGCTGCTCACCAGCGGCTCGCTGTCGTGTTCGCAATCGATCCTGACGCTCCTGAAACGGGACTACGGCCGCAACCAGGGGCTTGCGGGGGCGCCGACGATGTACGACGCGGCCCGCATTGTTGGCAAGGCGGTGCGCGACGTCGCCGACGTCGATCGCGCGGCGTTGGAACGCGACGAGTACACCTTCAACGTCAACATCATCCTCGGCGGACAGGTGAAGGGGGAGCCGCCGCAGTTGTTCATGATTTATCCGCAGGGCAATCCGCTGCAGGCGAGCGAGGAGAGCCCGTTCCTGCAGATCGGCGAAACCAAGTATGGCCGGCCGATCCTCGATCGCGGGATTCGGTTCGACAAGACCACGCTCGAAGAGGCTGCCAAATACGCCATTCTCAGCCTCGACAGCACGATGAAGAGCAACGTCACCGTCGGCCCGCCGATCGACCTGCTGGCCTACAGCGTCGACGAACTCGACATCCGCCGGCACCGCCGGTTCGCGCACGATGACGTGGCGCTGATGAAGATGCGCACCCGCTGGGACCAGGCGCTTCGCCAGGCCGTCAGCCGCCTGCCCGAAATCCGCTTCCGCGCCACCGCCGCCACTTCCAAACAGGGCGACGGCGAGGACAGCATCGAGGTGATCGACAACAATGGCCCGGTCGAAGCCGACGTCCAGATGCAGATGACCGCCGGCAGGGTCTCCGCCTCGCGTCCCGATCCCGCCACGTCGTGATCGCCGGATTGCGCTGGCGTGAGCAAGATTTCACCAACGTGTCCGCAAGATCCGTGTCTACGATTCTGTAGATGCGACTTTTTGCTGCATCCATTCTCGCGATGTTGGTCGCCGCTGGTTGTGTGAGCGACGACGAGCCGTATTACGGTCCCGGTGGCCGCTACGATCATTTCGAGGGTGGTGGGGCCTATAACGATTCGTCGTGGCGGTACGATTCGATTCGGCGGGACGTCGAGATCGGAACGTATTATCCGGCCGGCACTTACTACGGCGGCTCGTACTACAACGGCGGGTACTACCGTGGGCCGCATGATCACCACGGGCGGTATCACTACGAATATCGCCACTCCGACGACTACAGGAAACGCCATCCTGATACCTCTTACCGCCGCGAAAACATCGATCGCGACCGCGGCGAGCGGGTTCGCGACCGCGATCAACAGCGGAGTGACAACGACAATATTCGCGTGCCTGAAGACCGCAGCCGCGACCGCGGCGACCGCCCGGCCGAGCGGATCGACGCGGTCGATCGTCCGCGGGATACGGTGCGGGACGTCGAACGTTCTCGCGAACGCGAGGCCGACCGCGCCCGAGAACGCGATAGGGACCAACAGCGTAACGATTCCGTCCGTCCGCGTTCCGAGGCAAAGCCGTCCGATGAGAATCGGCGGGCCGACCCGCGGGTTCCTCAGCGCGATGCCCAGCGCGACGCTGCTCCCGCCGAACGCCGCGAAGCTCCCCGGGCCGAGCCTCGCGCCGAACCGAAATCCGAACCGCGCCGTGAGCCTCGTAGCGACCCGCGCGTGAATCGCGAACCGCCGAAGGAATCACCCCGGGCCGACCCGCGGGTTCCCCAGCGCGATTCCCAGCGTGACGCCGCTCCCGAACGACGGGATCCGCCTCGGACCGAGTCAAAACCTGAGCCCAAACCCCAGCCGCGTGCTGAACCCCGTCAGGAAGCCCCTCGATCCGACCCGCGCACCAACCGAGCCGAACGCGGCAGCGACTCCGCCGGCGATCGCCAGCGCCGCCGATAATTCGGCTGCGAGTCGGAAATCGTGCACTTCCACCGACGTTATTTGAGGCGGACGATTGCGTTTGAACGCAATCAAAAGAAGGGACTTCTTGGCGAACCAGGAGGGCGTGCGCGCGGCGTGTCAGCCGGGTAGGAAGTTGGGAACTTTGTCGTTGTAGTCGCCCTGTGCAAGGATGAGCGTGATCAGCATCCACGTTGCGGCGGCAAGGGACTCACCGAAGATAAGGCTGTAGAACAGGGGACGGGCAGCGTTGAAGAGGGTGGCTCCGCCGTATCGGAGGATGACGACCTTCGCCAGCCAGCCGAGGAAGATGCTGAACCAGATCGTCTTGAGCATCCACGTTGAGCTCAACAGGTATCCGACCGGCATCAGCGGCCAGGCGCTGAAGCGCATAGCACCCGCGTAGAGCAGTCCCGTGATGATAGCGCCGAACGTCATGCTGAACCACGGGCTATGCTCTTTCGCCGCCCAGCGGCCCGCGGTGTGTTGGGTGAGCGGATCGACGATGAAGTTACGCGGCGTGGTCTCGGTTCCGAAAGCGTTGATTCCGGCGGCGGCTTCGGGGTTTGGCGGAGCGGAGTTGATGGTGGCGTAGCACGGGATGTTTTCAGATTCGATGCCATCAATGATCGACGTGTTTCAGCCCAAATCGCCGGGGCCATTGATGGTTCTCACATCTTTATCGGTGTTTGTATCGCTGCCCGATCGGCGGCCGGAAACGTCTTCAATATCGAGGGAAAATCAAATTCGCGGTGAGAAAAGAGCTATTTTGCCGGGGGATTTTGCGTGTCGAAGACGGCGGCGGCGAGGGGTTCGCCGAGTTTCCAGTTGGCGTAGGTTTCCGTGATGGTGCTTTCCTTCGATGCCATTTCGCGCCGGACGGGCAGGCCGGTGGCGGGGTCGAGCCAGAGGGTGATGCGGACGGGCTCTTCCGGGAAGTATGGCCCGCCGATCGAGTAGGCGATGGCAGGCCGAGGCACGCCGTCGATGGGAGCGGTGGTTTCCTTCAGATCGCTGATCGGGAAATCCTTCTCGATGTCGGGCGGTGGCGGTTCCTCGCCGGCGGGCACGCGGCGGGCTTGAAGGATCGAGCCGGCAATGCCGACCCGCGACATCACGTCCAGCCAGACGACCGCCTGCACGGCCTGTCCACGTTGTTCCTGGCGTCGGCCGTTCATCCAGCTGGCGCGCTGGTCGCCGTTGATGATGACGACCATCGCATTCGCATCCCCGCTGGCGTTTATCTGAAGGGCGGCGCGCAGCCTGTCGGGCATGACGACCTGTAACGAGCCGTCAACCGTGACGGGCTGGCCACCTTGCACTGTCGTCGCGTGCGATTCGACCTGGATGGTGCCGGCATCGCGCAGCCGTTTTGCGAACGTCTCGAGCGGCGTTGCCGGGACGCTGGCGTTGGGCGGGGCGCTTGGTGCGGCGGAGGGCGTAGACGCACTGGCGAATTGGTTCACCGCTACGCCCGCGCCCACAACGAGCGCGACGGCCAACATTGCGGCACTGGCGAACTTGATTTTCGGGATCAGCATCATCTTCATCGCTCCGATTGAAATGGCGCTCGCGGCGGGCGTCGCGGCAGCGGGGGAAAGGACGGCGGCGCTCGTCGCCGCGACCGTCGCGGCGGGGGCGGACTTCGACGACGCCAGCGCGAACGCGGCGGTGAGGGCCGGCAGGGTGGCAGAGGTGACGCCTCGACGGGCGAACGCCTGACGCAGCTTGTTCAGCGCCCGCGTGATCCGCTTGCGGGCGGCAGGCTCGTTTGTGCCAAGCGACGTGGCGATGGCGGAGACCTCCTCGCCGCGCAGGTAGCGAAGCACGATCGCCTCTCGGTCGGCCCGGCGGAGCGTTGCCAGCACGTCGTTCAGCAGCGGGATGATCGCTATGGATTCTGCGGCGGAAATCGGGTTGGCCATAACGGACGTCTCCGATCGCTCGACGGCGGCGTTGCGTTCGTGGCGGGACCGACGTGCCGCGCTCCTCCGGTCGGCGGCGCAGCAGTAACGCGTCGTGCGGAACAGCCATCCCCCGATCCGCCGTCTGGGCACGCTTGCCGCCTTGCGAGCAAGAATCAGGAACACGGCCTGCGTTACGTCGTCCGCTGTGTCGGCCGGCAACTCACGGCAGGCGGTGGCGTAGACGAAATCGATGTATCGCCGCGCGAGCCGGTCCAGGGCGTCACGATCGCCTTCATTCACGAAGCGTTCGAGCAGGTCGGCGTCGGTGTCACTCATCGCCAGTAAATGTCCTCTCAAACGCGATTGGGACAAAATTTCCGATCATTTTTTTGATGTCGCCGCACCTCCGTCTGCGGCCAAAACGCATTTCGCATTCATCCGTGACGATTCGTGCAGATTCGTGGATGGCGCGCGCGATCAAGTCGCTTCGGAGAGAAGCCGGACGATGTCATTGCGATGATATCGCTTCGCCCACGCGAGCGGGGCGGACCAGGGTTCGGCGTCGGGTTCGTTCGCCGGGATACCGCGGGCGAGGTAGAGCTGGACCAGCTCGATGCGTCCCCAGCGGACGGCCCAGCCGAGGGGCGTGGAGCGGAGGATTTCGTCGCGCGGGGTGAAGCGAGCGCCGGCGTCGAGCAGCAGGGCGGCAAAGGCGATGCGCTCGTCGGGCTTCATCACCTCGACGCCCCAGCAGGCGCCGTCGGAGGCGATGCGGTGCAAGAGCGTCTCCCCGCGGTGGCTGGGGAGGTTGGGATCGATGCGCGCGAGGATGAAGCGAAAGCAGTCGAGATACGGCTGGCGAGGCAGCGTGTTGTCGGCCCAGAAGCCGGGGCCGTGGTTCCAGAACCGCATGGGCTGGACGGCCATGTAGAACCAGCGCGGGTCGGCGGGGGGCCAATCGATCTGCTCGAGGGCGAGTTGGACGACGTCCGGATTTCCGCCGCACGCGGCCCCCCAGAGAAGCTGCTCCGCGAGCGTGGGGCCGGGATGGGTGTCGGGTAGGATCGTGTCGAGATCGAGCCCCTGCAACAGACGTTTGGCACGCTCCGTATTGTGCCTTCCGAGGCCGGCGGAAGTGGACATGATCTTCCCGCCGCGAGAGATCATCAGTTGTTGCATGCGTGGATTGCGCGATACGGTGGTGGGCGTGCCGCTGGCATAGAGCATGGCGTTGGGATCGGCCCCGCGATCGAGCAGCAGGATGGCGGCGTCGAAATCGTTGCCCTGGGCGGCATGCCAGAGGGGATCGCCGGCGCTGATCAGCTCTTCTTCAAGGCCATCGACTCTTCGAGGTTCATTCGGATCAACGCCGAGATCGAGCAGCAGGCGCATCATGTCGTACTGCCCGTGCCGGACGGCGATGCCGAGCGGGCCGGCGCCGGGCGCGCCGGTGGGGATGAAGGCTTTCGGGTTTTCGCGGTGAAGCAGGACGACGAACTCGCCTTCGCCCAGTGCGATCGCGCTGGGCAGCGTGAGCGGCGAGCCGGCGAGGCGAAGCCGCGGCGCGATCTGTCTGAAGCGGTCGAGCGAGCCCTTGTTGGTGGGATAAACGCTGTAGACGGCGCGATCGAGCGGCGTGCGACCTTTGAGATCGGCCTTCGTGACGCTGGCACGCCGGCCGAGCAGCCATTCGACGAGTTTCACGTCGCCCGCCTCGGCGGCGACGTGCAGCGGCGACGCGCCGTCGCGATCGCACGCCTTGATGAGCGATGCGTCCTTCTCCAGCAACGCGATCGCCTCGTCGGACTTGCCGGCCTTGATGGCGGCGTTGATGCGGTCTTGCTCGGGCGTGACGGTCGCGTTCGGACAGCTCGCATCCTCGCGACGGTGCTGCTCGACCTGTTCGATGATCGCGACGATCTCGTCGTACCCGCGATCGGTGGCGATGATCAGCGGAGTGGTCGCATCGCGGTTGGGATAGACGCCCTTGCGCGCGTCGGCCCCGGCTTCCATCAGCACGCGCACCGCTTCGGCGCGACGCTGATCGACGGCGAAGTGCAGCGCGCGGCGCTCGTCGTTGTCGGCCAGATCGAGGTGGACGAGTTGCTTGTTGTCGCGCAGCAGCCGGCGGATCTCCGGCACGTTGCCGCGCGTGGCGGCATCGCACAGCCGGGCGACGGTCGCCTGATCGACGTGCGCCTTGAGCGCCCGCCAACTGGCAAAGCCGTGATCGCGCGCGACCAGCAGTTGCGCCTCAGCCAATTTCGCATCCGGCTGCGATTGCTGGAGCAGGTCGAGACGTTCCTTGGCGAGCTTGCGAAGATATTCGAGCGAGGGACGCGACGGGAGTTGAGATTCCGCCATCAGAGACACCTTCCTTCTGCAATGCCCGGCGTCCGCGAGTCGGGCGGGAAAGAAGGTTATGTGTGCGAGACAAGCGAACGAACGCTTTCACAGGCGGGATCATCCCTTTACGCGGACCGTCGGCTGCCTGAGCCAGCCGAGAGGTAGTATTCCGGTGAGCGAGGCGGGCGTCAAGAAGGAATTGGGAATGATGGGACGCCGCGTATCGTGCCGCTTGGCTAATTCAAGAAACACTGCGGAATGATATTCATCATCCGCGGCCAATTGCCCGTCATACAAAAGGAGGGCAAACGCTTTGGGGAGTTACTTTATGATGTGCCTTTCACCTGTCGTGATATTGTTTCAAATCCAATATTCTTATTCCTTAGTCGTCGCCATCTTATCACCCATGCACTTAGCGCGCATATCAATGCGAGGAACCAAGTTGGTATAGCTATGAACGTGCCTATTCCAGCTGGCGGAGTAGAATGATGATATTGAAATCCTATGAACTTTGGTCCGTCAGCAGTATTTAGTTCTCCGAGGTCATTATTGGGAAACACATGAACAAATTTCACACCTTCATCAGGGAATCCAGCTTGGGGCCAGTATGTGGCAACTATGCGGCATCTGCTGCTTGTAATGCCCATCACACTACCATCAGAATTTCCATACAGTATTGAGTCACTAGAGAAATAGCTCCAAACACCAAGCACAACGAAAAAAATCACCATAAGGATGCTTGCATAAAACAATAATGATTTCATCATTGTTGCGCCCCTCCTTCGGTCAGCAACGACTCAATGAGATATCGGTCTTATTAGCACGACTATAAATTTCCAGAATCTACTGCCGTTCCAGAGTTCTCCTGAAAGTTATTACTCGGGCCGGCACCATTGTCGATCACCGGTGCATCAGCAGCTTCTAGTGCGCTGTACACCATATGCCAGCAATTATGCATTGTGGCATGATAATCAGTGTTGTTGAATGCTCCTGCGGCTGCGATCGCTCTTGTTGCCTGTGTCCCGTTGCATTTCCATGATTGGTATTTCGTATACCCGGCTGCTTTGGCTGCAGCAAAGGCATCGTCGATGTTGTTGAGTATCAAAAGTGTAACAGTCCCGTCGGCGGCATACGACATGTAAATACAACCCATGGGGTGCGGGATAATGACGCCGGAATGCCCCGCGCCTCCACCGAAAGTGTGGTCCAGAATGTGATAAATCTTCGTTGGTACTACGACCGGTCCTGGATTGGCGACCGGCGCAATTGCCCGACCTGCCGACGACGATTTACTACTATATGTGGTAATGCCACGGGTCGCGTTCGCATTTAATTCTACATCGATGACGCCCGGGCCAGCTGCTAATAATGAGACATAGATTTCAAATGTCTGGCCGGTTGTAAGCCCTTCGATCGATGTGCTTGCTGACGTCCCGCTGAATGTCCAGATGTTTCCAAGTGAATCGGTGACCGAAGCAATCGTCGCATTCCCTGAGACGGAGATCGTATATTCCTGGTCGGTTACGCCTGCCGCTCCAATCGGCTGGCCGAACTTGTCGACAGTATCAAAATAGACAACGAAACCTGTCGAAGCGGAACTGCTTGATGTTTCAAATGACTGATGCTGGTCCGAAGGATCCTGAAGAGTAGACACCAGCGACGAGAGGGACATTTCTCCCGCGTCGGCAATGCTTATTGAGGCAGAGGTTGCCGAGACGGAACGGGTATAGTCCGAACTCTCGTCAACCGTCAGGATAACAATCTCGTCCGCCTCTGCAATGTTATCGAAAACAGGTATGATGATGATATCTGAGAATAGCGTGTTCGCCGGGATTGTCGCACTGCCCGACAGGGTGTAGTCGCTGTCAGCCGCTGTTCCGGATACGGAGTAATCAACTTCCAACGCTTGAGTAATATCACCGCCAGTTCGACTGATGCGGAAGACGCCGATATTGGGTGTCCCCTTTGCAATCGGCACTTCCGACGTATCGGCATCTGTTGCGACAATACTTACCATCGGTGGGTCGTCGGTAATGGTAAACTGCCAAGTGGTATCCGAGCCGTTGGGCGGATAAGGGATGGGAGTGCTGCCTGGCGGTAGTCCCGCGATGGCGTCGCCTGTCGTATGGAGCGTGGCGACCACTCCTTCCCCGGGGTCTATAAAGTTATCCCTATTTGCTGTGACCCACAGGCCGCCAGCAAAACTCCCTCCGCCATCAGGCGGGCCGGAGTATATGATCTCCACGGTGCTGGGCCCGGTGAAATCCGCCGTACTGGCGCCGCCCGTCGTCGAATAAGTGACGGCGCCTGCGATCGACGCTGGCAGAGGATCAGGAGCGGGATCGTCTGTCGGAGAATACCATGACGCAAAAAGGCCAACACCGCCCTGCGATCCCTCGACCATCGAATCGCTGCCCATCGGACTGAAGAAGTAATACCAGTCACCGCTGAGCAGCAGTCGTTGTTCAAGGCAATCGATCATTCGTGAAAATCGGCGTTCATGTTTGGGACGACGAAACGAGCCAGATTGGCGTTGACCAAAGATCCCCATATCCATACCTCAATTTTGAAGAATGTGGTGGCCGTAAACCACTCCGTGGTGGTTCGTGGACTGCATATGCGTGAAAAGTATCCCGGATTCATTCTTCATAGAGCAAATAGAAAATCGATTACTAAGCGTGGCAATTCGTCACGACGCCCGTGGTCGTCCACGTGCGAGACGCGACGGTGCATCACGCCAGAAGCGGAACCGGGCCGCGAACGCCCTGGCGGTGCGGGGGATCGCAAATCTTCGAGATTGATTGAAGGTCATGATGCGGCGGCTTGTCTCGGAGGCGCGTTCACCGCGTCTGCTTTGCCGGGCGTGTGCGGGCGAAACGTTTGAATGCTTGAACAAGTCGATTGCGCGCTCGGGCGGATCGTTCGCGCCCTCGGCAGGTTCTCTTGAGTCCTCCGGCGCGTCATTCGAGCGCGCGAATGCTCCATTCGGGCGTTACAGAAGATCATTTGAGCGCACAAAAGGACCGTTTGAGCACTCGGGAGAGTCGTTCGTGCGTTACAGAAGACCATTTGAGCGCGCAAATGGGCCGCGCGAGCGCTCGGATGGGCTGTTCTGACGAGGGAAAGGGGATGTCGGAAGAGAGATCGTCGCTCGTGTCCGATTCTTGTTCCGCTGCCATGATTATTGTGATCGTGATTATCACGCTTCGCAGTTATTTCGGCGATTCGTCAAGTCGCGCCGCAGATCGCCGATGCTGTAGGCCAGTCTTGTGGCTCGTTTGCGTTCATCATTGGGCGTGGGGCTACGGGAATGATCATATCCGCACGTGCGCCGCACGCGGCGCATGGCGGGCAACGCGCGGCGGCGGTTTGGCTGCCGCGCGGGGAGTCGCATCATGGCTGTGCGAAGTTTCTTGCCGGACAGGGATTCGGCGCTGTTGGCGTGGAGTTTGAATTTCAAGTCGCTCATCACGGCGACGCCGACGGCGTACGGGCTGACGGCCGAGCAGGCGTCGGTGTACGACGCGCTGCACGAGGCGTACGCGACGGCGCTGGCGGCGGCGGACCCGAGCATCCGCAACAAGCCCGCCACCGCGACGAAGAACGTCCGCCGCGCGATGTTGAAGACGCAGGCGCGCCTGCTCGCCGGGCTGATCGAGCACACCGTCAGCGTGAGCGACGCGCAGAAGCTGGAGCTGGGCCTGACCGTGCGCAAGCCCCCGACGCCGGTGCCGGCGCCGAGCGCGTCGCCGAACATCGACATCGTGTCGGTCAACGGCCGCTCGGTGAAGGTCCGCCTGCACGGCGACGAACCGGGCCGGCGCGGCAGGCCGGCGGGCGTGCAGGGCGCCAGCGTCTTCTCGTACGTCGGCGAGCAGCCGACCGACGACATCAGCGCGTGGAAGTTCGAGGGATCGACGACCAGGACGCGGTTCGACGTCGAGTTTCCCGCGACGGTGCAGCCGGGCACGAAGGTGTAGCTGACGGCGTTCTGGTTCAACACCAAATCGCAGTCCGGCCCGGCGAGCGCGCCGGTCAGCACGCACGTGTCGTACAACGGCGTCTCGCTGGCGACGAAGCTGAAGATCGCGGCGTGAATGCGTGGAGGAGACAGGAGTCAGAAGACAGGAGACAGAAGCGAAACGCCTCCTGTTGCCGGCTCCTGTCTCCCGTCTTCTGTCTCCTTTTTCCGGTGTTGCCATGTCCGAAATCATCCTTCAATCTGACGCGATCACACCGCAGCCGTTGCCGAGAGTGAACGTGACGATCCGCCCCGGCGTGATGGGCGACGTGCCGTTTCTCGATTCGCTCCAAAAGCTGCACACGAAGCAGGTCGGTTGGATGCCGGCGAAGCAGTTTGAGGGGAAGATCAAGGCGGGGCATGTGTTGGTGGCGGAGGTCGTGAGTGGTGGGTCGGAGGTCGTGAGTGATAACTGCCGACCGACGACCCACGACGTGCGACCCATGCCCGCGGGGTACCTCATCGGAAACGATCAATACTTCAAGCGCGATGACGTGGGCATCATCTATCAGATGAACGTAATGCCCGGCAGACAGCGCGGATTGATCGGGGCGTCGTTATTGAAGGCGCAATTCGAGCGAAGTGCATACGGCTGCAAGTTGTATTGCTGCTGGTGTGCGCAGGACATCGCGGCGAATCACTTCTGGGAGGCGATGGGCTTCGTGCCGCTGGCGTTTCGCGCGGGATCGGAGAAGAAGTCGCGCATCCACATCTTCTGGCAGAAGCGGATTCGGCAAGGCGACGTGACGACGCCGTGGTGGTTCCCGTCGCAGACGCCGGGCGGATCGATTCGTGAAGATCGGATCGTATTGCCGATCCCGCCGGGGACGCATTGGAGTGACGCGAAGCCGCTTGTTCTGCCGGGCAGGGAATTGCAGTCGGGCGGCGAGCCGAAGAAGTTGCCTGAGAAGAAGAGTCACGGGCGGGACGCCCGTGTTACGAAGACGGCATCGCAGCCGATCCCGCCTGTGGGACTGGGCAGCGGCGGGTTGCGGTTCGCGCAGATCGTGCCGGTTGAGATGGAATCGTCGCAGGAAAAAACCAAGCGCGAAAAAAAGAAGATCAAGATCCATAGGGTCAGGCAGAAGAACGACCCGCGACTGGTAGCCGCGGCGCGGGAACTGCGCGACCGATGGCTGGAGGACGTTAACGCGGGTCGCGCGGCGTTGCCGATGTCGGCAGGGAAGTATGACGTCGGCAGGACGATGGAGGTGGGGCAGGCGACTTGCGCACGACTCTTGGCCTCGCAACCCCGCTTGCTGGCGGCGGCGTTAGCGGGGGACGATAGGCTGTTGGGGGGGCGATCGCGCGCGTGCAGGATTTTTCCTTGAATAGAAGTGGTTGCCTGGCGCATTTCAGGTATCGTCGGCGCGTCGCGAAATGGGAAATGGAGCGCGTATGCGGTGCCTTCATGGTTGGGCCATCATCATCGTGATGCTGCTTTGTGGTGCGTATCTTCATGCCGGGGACGCCAAGGTGAAAACAGACGGGACGAAAACGTGGATTGAAAACGTTCCATCGCTTGCCTGGGGCAAGACGGGGGAGACGACGTTCTGCGGGGCGCTCAATGCGTTCGCGCAGTCGCGTGGGGTGAGGACCGATTACGCGACGCTGATGGGCGACAGCGGGCTGGCATTTCGGCTGCGCTGGTGGCGCGTCGAAGGCGGCGGGCCGGGGTGGTGTCCGTCGAGCCCGGTGGGCGAGTTCAATCCGTGGGACGAACGAGCGGCGAAGTCGATCGGCTACAAGGTGAGCTACCGCGTGCACCTCGACGGCAAGACCGACATGTCGCGCTACGCCGGCGAAGTGAAGGTGAGCATCGACGACGGCCGGCCGGCGCTGGTGTATCCGACGACGTTCGACGTGGGGCTCATCTACGGCTACGCCGACGACGGAAAGACCGTGCTCGTTCGCGACTACTTCGCGCCGGACAAAGAGCTGTCGATCGAACTGTCGAAAACGAAAGGGCTGCTCGGCTTTCTCGAGCCCGCCGGCTCGCCGCTCGATCGCCGGGAGGCTGCGACGATCGCGCTGAAGGCGGCAGTGGGGGATTGGCGTCACGGGCCCGAGCCGATAGACACCGGCGCGGGCATGGGCCGCTATCTGTTCGGCGATGCGGCGTACGCGGAGTGGATCGAGAATCTTCGCACCGCTGGCAAGTTGGAGGAGGCGGATCAGAAGAAGCTCTTTCAGCCGTCGTGGTGGACGTTTTGTGTCCTTGCCGATGCACGTATGCAGGCGAGCGTGTATTTGCGGTCGATCGCGCCGCTTTTCGAAGGCGAAGCCAAAGCCGCAATCGAACGAGCGGCGGAGATTTACGGGCAGAGCGCGGCCGTATTGGGCCCAGTATTCGGCGCGAAAGATGCGTTTTTCGGGCCGTGGTCTGGCAAATCGATAGCGGATTGGACCGATGCTGTCCGCACGCGGGAAGTGGCGATTCTCGTCCGATCGCGCGAACTTGACGCCCAGGCGATCGCCGAGATCGAGAAGGCGATTGCTGCGATCGGGTGAACTGTGAAGGCCGAGCAGAAGGGGTTACAGTTTGAGTTTCGTACACGTGTCGGTCACGAATCCGAGGCGTGCGTAAAACGAGTGGCTGAACGTGAACAAGTGGACGGCGCTCCCCTTCGGCGCGACTTCGCGTAAACGGGCGAGCAGCGATTCGAGCATCGCCGTGCCGATTCGTTTCGACTGGTAATCGGGATGGACCGCCACATCCCAGATGCTGTACCAGGCGTAGGCGTCCTCGATCACCCGCGCCATGCCGACGGCTTGGTTGGTTCGCGCATCCATCGCGACGGCACCGAAAAGCGACGCCCGCAGGGGTTTGCAGTTGTCGGCGGTCTTGGTCCAGTTGACCGACCGCGCGATCTCGGCGTACTCAGCGTCGGTCGGAAGGCGAGGTTCGACCCGGACGAAATCGGGAATCGTCTCCAGCGCCGTCGCGGGCTTTTCGTATGTTGATGGCCCGCCAAAACGGAGGTGGTAGCCGTTCGGATCGCGCACGGTGTACTCGCGAAGGCCCCACGGTTTGTTCCCGATCGGCTCGATGATCGGCGCCCCTGCGCGCTGGTGACGGTCGTGCAGTGAATTGACGTCATCGGTGAAGAAATGGTGCTGATGTCCTTCAATGTTGGCGGCGATATGCGGCATCTGGTTGAACATCACGTGAATTTCACCCCAGCCGATCCCGCCGTAGCAGACGGGGTCGCCCCAGAACCAGGGGGACTCGAAGCCGAGCACGTCCTGGTAGAATGCGATCGTTTCCTTCACGTCTTTCACGGCGAAGATGGGTTGCGATTGTTTGAGCATGATCATTCCTTTGGCGTCGTCTGGCTCCACATGGCGGCGGTGTACGCGACGTGAAGCCCACAGGCCATCTGATTGGTGCGGCTGTTATTCTCGAAATCCGATCCGCCGAAAACGATCTTGCAGCCAAGATCACGCGCGTCGGCGAGACGCCGGCGGATCAAGGCCGATTGCAGTCCCCGGTTGCGGAATTGCGGCAGCGTTCCAGCGTAGGCAAGGTAGGCCAGGTCGTCCTCCCAACTCAGCATTGCCTGGGCGGCGGGCACGCCGTCGACATACGCGAGATAAAACGTCAACCGCGGGACATCCCGCCACCGCCTTCGCAGCGGACGCAGCCAGTCGATCGCTTCTTTCGGAACGTTGACCGCGCCGAGTTGGATGTCGATGTGCGAGTCGATCTGTTCCTCGCTGACGGCCACGCGGATGTCGATCGACGAATTGATAGGGATCGGCATCGTCAGCGGCGACCAGAGGATCGCATGAAAGCCGACATGCCGCATCCCCAGCGCGGCCAGCACGTCGGCCTGCCGTGAATCGAAGCCATCAGGGACGATGCGGGCCTTGGCCGGGACATTCTGCTGTTCGAAGAAGCCGATGCATCGGCGAACGGCGTCAGGCGGCTGTTGGTTCAGATGGTAGGCGCAGGTTGCCCAGCCGGCGTGAGGGTTGCTGGAACAGGTCGCGCGGATCGCGCCATCTCGATGGAAGGCATAACCTTCACGGTTTCCCGCTTCGGCCAGGCTCGCACGCATGAGGGATTCGAGATGGTCCGCAAAATGGTTCTCAAACCGGTGAAGGAGTTCCTGAGTCAGTTTCATCCGATGCCCTCCAGCAACGCCGCCACATCGGCGCAGCCGTTGTGTTTCGCCCAGCCGAGCGGCGTGGCGTTGAACGTCGGATCTTTCACTGTCGGATCCGCGCCGAGTTCGAGCAACAGTTTCGCGGTTGAAACGCGGTTATTCAACGCCGCTCGATGCAGGGGGGTGACGTTGTATTTCACAAATGTGTCGATATCGCTGAGCGGCGCGCCGCGTTCTGCCAGAAACCGGATCACCTCATCATGCCCGTGCATCGCGGCAAAGTTGATGGCCTGTGACAGAATTTTTCGCTCGTCGGAATGCTTGAAAGGAGGATCGCCCGCGGCAGGTTTCAGCGAGCCGTCGGAGGCGAAGAACGACCGCACCATCGCTAGGTCCCCCAGCCCGGCGGCGAGGATCACGCTGGTTTTGGCGCCGGCGTGAAGCAGCACTTTTGCAGCACCGTCGATCTTGAAGTGCATCGCGTTGGTCAGCGGCGTCGTGCCGTCGTCGGCGGTCGTGGCGTTGATGTCGGCGCCGAGGTCGATGAGCGTCTGGCACAGCTCGGTCGCGTCATTGCTGCTGGCGGCCCAATGAAGGGGGGTGGCGTTGTGAGCCCAGTCGCGAGAGACGTGATCGCTATCTTGATGGAGAGGCACGTTGACGTCGATCCCGGCGGCCACCAATGCGCGGGCGCTGTCGCTGGACCGCGGCATGTTCGCCGGCCAATCGCAGAGGATATGCAGCAAGGTGCGGCCATTGAGACGAAGGTGAATAAGGTCATGGTGTTCACCCAGCAGGCGGGTCAGTTCCTCGACATCGCCCAGGCGCATTGCACCAACGGCACGCACCAGCGGCGCGATCTCGTTCAGGTATTGCGAAAGCTCCTTGTGTCCGCCGTGCCATGCCCAGCCGGCGGGGGTGCCGTTGAACTGCGTGTCGCGGATCGTCGGGTCGGCCCCGCGCTGCAGCATTCGGTCGACCAGACGACGATGCCCAAAATTTGCGGCCTCGTGCAGCGCGGTCGGCTCAAACACCCGCGGCAGCCGCGCGTTGATGTTCAGACCCGTGTCCAGCAGCGTATCCACCGCGCCCACCTGCCCATACTGCGCCGCGAACATGAGTGCCCGCAGCTTGTCTTTCTCGGGCGGATTCTCCTTCAGCAACCGGCGAAGGATGTCCAACTCTCCCAGGGCGGCGGACGACACGAGCGTGTGTCTGGCGCCCAGTCGAAGCGCGGCCTGAGCCGCTTCGTGCTCGCGCTCGCCGATCGCGGAATCCAGTGCATCGTCGGGGCTCGCGCCGCGGCGCACGAGCATCTCGATCAGTGGTGTTTGCAGCTTCATCTCGCGCGACACCAATCCCGACGCCACAAGGCCGCACGTGTATTTGATGTCGTCGAGCTTCGCGCCGGCGTCGATGATCGCCTCTGCCACCTCCACGATGTTCGGCGGCAGCCTGCGGTTGCGGATCGGGTTTTCTGCCACGAACCACAAGAGCGCTGGATTCGCGAAATAGCCGCGCGTCAGCGAACTGTCGCTCTTGAGCCGGTCCGTCACCAGCCGCGGGTGCTCGGCCAGCAGATGCTTCAGCTTCGGCACATCGCCGGCATCGATCGCGGCGATGGCGTCGCGGAAGGGGATGTCATCGGTGCGGAAGGCAGTCAGCACTTCCAGGATCGCGTCCTTGTCTGCCGCCACGCCGTTCTCGCGGCAGTAGTCGGCGGGCGTCTTGCCGTTATCGTCGGCGATCCAGTGACGGGCGCCGTGATCGAGCAGCAGCGTCACCATCGCTTTGGGGCCGCGCCACGCGGCGTAGTGAATCGGCATGCTGCCTTCTTCACAGCGCTTGTTCACGTCGGCCCCATGGTCGATCAGCAGCTTGGCAACGGCGAGGCGGTCGGCGGCATCGCGGCCGGACTGGCAGGCAAACCACAGAGGCGTGTTACTTTGCGGGTTCGTGCCATCGACCACTGCGCCGCGGTCCAGCAGCAGTTGCACGAACTCGATCCTCGCCATGCGCGCCGCCCATGCCAGCGGATACCAGCCGTCTTCCTGAACGTCGACGGCCTTCGGGTCGGTGTCGAGCATCTGTTTGACCGTCGCCATGTCGCCCATCCGGATGGCGGCGTGGATATCGTACTTGGCGCCGCCTTTGACCAGCGCATTGCGCGACCGCCGACTCTGCTCGTCGCCGATCGGCCGAGGCTCGTAAGCGTCAATCAGGTCCATCGGCACCTCGCCGAGCGGGTTGCGGAAGTTCACATCAGCGCCGCGCGCTACCAGCAGTTCGATGATGTCGGCCAGCATGTGGTATGCCGCCAAGTGCAGCGGTTTGCGCGGGGCGGGGCAGTCATTGGGACTCAGCCCGCGATCGAGCAGCAGGCGGACCAATTCAACCGAGCGGGCCTTCATAATCACGCCCGGCCAGAGTTCGCCGGTGAGCAGCTCGGAGTGCTCGTCGAGCATTTTCCGGACGGTGTCGATGTCGCCGACCTCGCACGCCTTGCGGATCAGCGCCCGGCGATCCAGCGGGACGAGCAGCGCGATCTCGTCCTTCACGCGCGGCTTGTAATGGGCCCATTTCGGGTCCATCTCCCGCTCGGCCTTGAGCGCGTACTCCAGCGGAGTGAGCGGTTCGGTCTGCGGCTGGCCATACGATCGCCACGTCGCCTTCACGCCCATGTCGATGTATTGGCCGACGCGCTGGACGAGGTATTCGAGCACGTAGAAGCACCGGTCGCCGTTGGTGTTGATGGCGTGGTAGATCGGCGTCTGCCCGCCGATGCCGTCGATCACCTCAGCTTTGAAGTTCATGTCCAGGTCGCCCCAGTTGCGGTAGCGGCTGAGGATCGCGTCGATGCACTCGATCTCGCCGAACTCTACGGCGCAGTGCAGGAGCGTCGCCCCGGCGAGCGCGATGTTGCCGTAGGGCATGTCGCGGAAGGTTCGACGGATGAGCGAACGATCCTTGTCGATCATCTCGCCGAGCAACTTCGCATCGCCGCGATGAACGGCAAAAACTTCGGGCGTCACTTCCGGCGGAATGACCGCGCCCTTCGACAATAAAAGTTCGATCGCCTTGTGTTTGGCCTCGTTCTTCCCGCGACTGTATGTGCCCAATAAATGTGAAAGCGGCGCCTTCTTTCCATACTTGGTGTCGATCGGCGCAAAGCCAACATCCGCCCCTTTGTCGATCAAATATTGAATGCCTTCAAGACTGGTGCCCTCGCATGGCCCGAAAATGATCGGCCCGTAGTTCCCGCCATAGTCACCATCGGGGTCGGCCCCAGCGTCGATGAGCAAATCCGCCAGCACCCAGCGATCTGTGTTGGAGTAATTCCCCATGCCGCAGACGACGCGCCCAAGAGCCGTGTCCAAATCCGCCTGCGTGAATCGGCCGCTCTCCAGCAGCGCCTTCACCTTGCCCACATCGCCGCCGTTAGCGGCCTTGGGAAGATTGTCGTTCGGATCGTTGTACCAGTCGGCCGAGCGCGTCTTCTGCGCGTCGACGAACGCCATCAGCTTCGGCCAACTGGCAAAGCCGTATTCGACCGCCAGCCGATGCTGCGCCTCGGCCAGTTGAATCGCATCCAGGCGCGCCCGGCGTTTGGCCTGCTTCCTGAGGTTCTCTTCCGATGGTTGCTGGGGCAGGCGCTTGCGAGCGCCGCCATTCGGTGTGGACATGACAAACCCTTTCCGGTTGCCGTTTGTCCGCTAAGAACGGCGGGAAAGAGTTCTATGTTTGAACAACTGCAAAAGGTGGGCTTAGCCCTTCCCGCGGACGGGACGCGACCGGTTTCGCGCTGGTGGGAAGACTACAGGCGCTCCGGGGCGTTGGCAACCAAAAATCGTCCGATTCACGTCGCGCAGCATTTGCCTGTCTGGCGGCGGGTTGTCACGATACCGGGTATGCGGCCATCGTTCGCCTTTACCTCGGTTGTCCTCCTTGCCATGTTTACCACTCAACTCTTTGCCGGCATCAATCCGGATCGCCTCAAACGCGGCGTGAACTTGTCGCACTGGTACGCCCAGTGGGGCACGTATGACGAAGAGCGGCTTGCCACGTATTTCAATGAGCGAGACATGAAGCTGGTGGCGCAGATGGGCTTCAGCCACGTGCGGCTGACGCTCAGCGAATCGATCGTGTTCGACCCGGCGACGCCCGGCGTGCTGAAACAGGAGCCGCTGCAGCGGTTGAAACAACGCATCGATCGGATCGTCGATCACAAGATCGCGGTCGTCGTCGACCTTCATCCGGAGACGCCTTACAAGAAAGCATTGCAGGACGATCCGAAGCACGCGGATGCGTTTGTCGCCGACTGGGCGGCGCTCGCGAAGGCGCTGGCCGACACTGATCCGACGTGGGTCGCGCTGGAGGTGATGAACGAGCCCGATCCGAACCAGGGCGAGGCGTGGCGGGCGCTGCAATTGCGGGCGGCGGAGGCGATCCGGGCGGCGGCGCCGGAACACACGATCATCGTTTCGCCGGGCACGTGGACGTCGTCGAAGGACTTGGCGGAGTTCAAGCCGTATGACATGAAGAACCTGATCTACACGTTCCACTACTACGAGCCGCACATCTACACGCACCAGTCCGCCAGTTGGGGCTGGATCGCGGCCCAGCAGGTGAAGGACCTGGATTGGCCGATCGAGCCGTCCGATGCCGAGCGTGTTACCAACGCTGCCACCGCCGACCCGGAAGCCCGCAAGCATCTGAAATGGCAGATCGAACAGGGCTGGTTCACGCCCGAGTGGATCGGCCACGAGTTCGACAAGATCGTGCTCTGGCAAAAGACGCACGGCAACCCGCCGGTCTACCTCGGCGAGTTCGGCGTCTACACGAAAGCAACGCCGCGCGTCGGCCGGCTGAAGTGGTACGAAGCCGTCCGCAAGGCGGCAGAGGAACGCGGCTTCGCCTGGGCCATCTGGGACTACGCCGGCGGTTTTCAGGTCGTCGAAGGCAAGCCGGGCGAACGCGTACCAGATGTCGAGATGCTCAAGGCGCTGGGGTTGAAGTAGCGGGGCGTGGGGGAAACCGATCCACGAGTCCTCACGAATCGACACGAATCCGGGCCGAGGAATCGTTGCCACAGATGGGGCACCGATTCGCACGGATGAATTCATAGGCCCGCATCCGCGGCAGGCTCGCTTTCGTGTGGATTCGTGCAGATTCGCGGATGAAGCCCGCCGTGGGTTGAAGCCCCGCATGCCGTGTGCCGAGTGCTACGGGGGGGATGAGAAGACGCAACGTCACCGCCGATTGTCGCGCACGATGCAATTCGTTGACGCCGCCCGCCCCGCCCGCAATAGTGGTCCCATTCGGCACGTCGTTGGGCATTCACCACGCAGCAGTAAGGCAGGATGAAATCTCGGCGGGCGATCGTGGCAGCAATCGGATGGCTACGGACTATGGCAGACCACACATTCAGCTTTGGTAGCAATATTCGTCTTCAACATCGTGCGACAGGTCGATTTTTGGCGTCACTCGATGCACAATACTCGCACCCCAAGAGTTCGATGCAGCCGATGGCTGTCGCTATCCAATTCGCAGATGATGAACAATGTCGGTGGACGCTGCATGGGGAACACAATCGCTTGCCTGATCCCGCTGCCTCCAATGAACCGCTCCAGGACGGGTTAGTAATACGACTAACGAGTGATGCCTCCGGACGAAATTTGCACAGCCACGATGGTCATCCCGCGCCGTTGACGCGGGGTCATCAAGAAGTCACCACATTGGGAGAAAATGGAAACTGGGATGACAATGACAACTGGAATCTGATTCTCGTCACTCCTGGTGGATTCGCTCGCGGCACACAGATTCGGCTACAACATGTCAATACGGGGCAGTATTTGCACTGCTCTGCCGAATCAAGTACTGAGTACACGCTTGGTCACCTCGAAGTATCTTGCGTGCCGAAGCCCGTTGATTCAACCGTCTGGATTCTGCAGGATGGTGCCACAGATTGGCCACGATCCGGTGCTCCCGAGGATTTGGTGAGCGAAATCGATCGCAGGCTGAATGAAGTGCGTGAGATGTACGCCAAGGCAGGCGACACACTAACAATGATCGAAAAATTGCGTGGTGAGGCCGAAATCAAAAGTGCGCACATCAATAATGGAGCGATATTTGCAGATGAAACAAGGAAAAAGTTGACAGACATCGGAGAAGAGGCAGAGGTTCTGTCGACTGGCATTGCTGCCGCGCAGACCAGGCTTCAACAGGCCGCCGATCAGGCAAGCACACAGGCGGGGCAAGCGAATGCCTCGGCCTCGACAGCGAGAGAGCACGAGGCAAACGCGAAGGCCGCCATGGATGCAGCGAGTTCTCTCGCGGACAAGGCAGATCGGGTTAGCGATGAGATTAAGGGATATGAAACCAGGCTGGCAGAGTTTGAGAAAGCTGCCGGTGATTTGAAGTCAAAGATCGAAAACTTGTTGGCCGGAGCAACTTCTGTTGGCCTAGGCGCGTCCTTCGGTCAGCGCGCCAAAAGTTTTCGAGTAGCAGCCAGGTTGTGGCAAGTCGCGGTAATTATTTGTTTGGCCGGACTTGTTGCCGTTGCTGGATACGAAGTATGGCATCTCCTCAATCGAGTGAGCGACGACGGTAAGTTTATTGTGTTCGAGCCATGGAAACTCGCGGTTCTCCTGCCGATCGTTGGTCCATTGGTGTGGCTCATCCTGCACCTTCAGCGTCAGGCGGCCACAACTAAACGGCTTGAAGAAGAGTACGCTTTCAAAGAAGCTGTTTCGAAATCATTTGAGGGTTACAAAAAGCAACTTGCGGAGATGCAAGCAGGCCTTCCGCCGGACGCACCTCTGTCAAAGTACTATGCTAACGTTTTGGCCGTCATCACTAGCGAGCCGGGACGCATCTACGAGAAGCATCGGCCTGATGTTAGCCCTTTGACGGCACTGGCCGAGAATGCGCCGAAAATTGCGAAAGCATTGAAGGACTCTGGCGAGTTCGCTCTGACGGTAAAACCGCCTAAATAGCTCCGTAGGGAGTCCGCCTTAACGGCCCCTTCTTGTTAGAGTAGAGAGAGCCACGCGAAGCTGACCCACGCAACGATAATTGAGACCATGAATAGAATCATCGCGGCTTGAGTTGAGCAGTGCGGACTGATGTCATTGTGTGCGCTGATAAGGTTTTCTATCCCGCCGTATCGAGTAATTTCTGTTTCTAGCCGGTCGAGCGTCGCTCGGCGCAGGCGGCGAAAAGCCTGTCCGTTTACAATGCTAACGAGATAAAGGGCAGATACCATTGCGCCGCAAATCCCGAGTAAATAAGGCGGTAGTTTTGCGGCATGAGGGAGTTGAATCAGAGCGATCAATCCGCCGTTGACGAGAAGCGCTGTCTTTACCTTTCCCCAGTTCAACAAGTCCTCATGTTGATACAGATTGGCGACTACCTCAAACTGCAGTTGTAGAGCAGCGGGTAGTGGTGGAACCACGTCAGGCCGTTGTGCAGAAGTCAAAGACGCGACTTGAGGTACGAGGCTGTCATCCTTTGCATGCATAAGAATCTCCTTCAGACCTATTAGCTACGATCACGCCAAAACGAAAAATATGTCGACTCATGTTGCTACTGCCGATTACAAATGGCCACATTTTTTCTTATCTGGCGGATTGCCTAGTTGCGGAACCAATCGCCTGCGATCGATGCTCCACCGGAGCAGGCCCTATGATGTTGGTTGGGCGGTAGGGTTGCCCGCGTAGTCGAGCGGATTGGAATGGGCGGCTTATGCGGAACAATCTTGCCGCGGTGGGTGGGGCATTGCAGACGTTCGGCCGGCGTTTTTTGGCCGATTTTTTCGTGCGGCGGGGATAAGGATGAGAGGGACGATGTCGTCGCACGCTTGGCGTGCAGCGGAGAGTTTGTGCGGCCTTCGGTGGCGCGGGCAAGCCTGTGTTGCTGCGCGGGGACGCGCGAGGCGCGTCAGGCTCTTTGAAAACTGGACAATCCCGGCCGGAACGACAGAGGATTGGGGCGATGTGACAAATGTAGTGCTTGCCCCAATTCGCGCGACGTGCGGATGAGACGATGAGACTGTGTCGGCGCGCAACGAATGGCCGGCCAGTCGGTTATGCGAATCGGTGGGCGCAGTGGGCGGGCGTGTTACACCGAATGTAGCGCGCTACATTCAGGGCACCGCAGACATGGACGTATGAGAACGGACCGTCAGGCGGGATTGCTGGGGAAGATCGGGTTTGAGGAGACTCGAAGGTGCGCGCGTTACTTCAGCATCCCGGTCTTGGTGGCGTAGTCGAACACGCCGCCGGCCTCGATGATGGGGAGGACGTCGCCGAGGGGTTTGATTTCGAACTTGAGGTTCTTGGTCTTGTTGACCAGGTAGCCGTCGAGGACGTGGACTTCGAGTTCGTCGCCGGTGTTGGTTTTTTCGACGAGGCGCGCGACGGATTCGAGGGGCAGCAGGTAGCCGCCGTTGACGGAGTTGCGGAAGAAGATGCGGGCGTAGAACTCGGCGATGACGCAGCCGATGCCGGCCTCGGCGAGCGCCAGCGGGGCGTGTTCGCGCGATGAGCCGCAGCCGAAGTTCTTGCCGCCGATGATGATCTTGTATTCGCTCTGAAACTTGCCCGGCTCGACGAACGGGATGTTGCCGTACGGCAGGCCCGCCTCGGCCTCTGGAACGCCGGAATTGGCGTACATGCCGAAGTATTTCCGCTCGGCGGGGTCGGACGGGTTATAGCTGAGGTATTCCGCGGGGATGATCTGGTCGGTGTCGATGTTGTCGCCCATGACGTAGGCTTTGCCGGTGATGACGGTTTGCATGGTTTTACCTCAAAGGTCGAGCCACGCATCTTAGGGGCATCGGGCGGCGCATTCCAGTGCGGCAGGCCATTATCATATCAGCTTTGGTTGAACTGATATGATAATGGTCTGCCTCGCGTTTCGCGGGCTAGAACCCCCACGGATTGCCCTGCTGCGGCTGCTGCATCTGCGGGAGCTGCAGCGGACGCGGATCGGGCACCTCGACCGGGCGGAAACGTTCCTCGTTCTCCGCCGGCGCGGGAGGAGGCTGTGGCGGCTGAGGCGGATTGGGGTTGTTGTTGACGTTCGGATTGGGGTTCGGAACTGGATTAGGGTTCGGATTGTTGTTCACGTTCGGCTGTGGCGGCTGAGGCGGATTGGGAGTGTTGTTCTGGTTCGGGGGCGTCACGGGCGCGCCTTCGACGCGTCGCCAGTCCGTGGGAATGCCGCCGAGGTTCACCAGCAGCACGCGCATCGCCGGCTTGCCGTCGGGGGATTGCCCGTACAGCGCCGGTCCGAGCACCATCGACGTCGGTTCGCCGGTGTCATCGAGGCTGTAGACGCGCAGGTGCGGCAGCGATTCCAGATCGACGCCCACCAGCCATGTTTCGCGGGTGTTATCGATGATGCTGTGAACGTCCGCTTCAAACAGTCGTGGCTCGCGCGTCTTCTTCAGCTTCACGTTCCAGATCTGCACGTCGCCTTCCGCCTTGGGAATTGAGACCGACCACGTGCCCGGCATGACGTCCAGACTGAAGTTCTTCCACCCTTCGTTGACCTGCGTCAACTCAGGATAGGCATCGACGCGGAACTTCGCCCTCGCCTTGCCCGCCAGGCCGCCCATCGTTTCGGCGATGAGGATGGCCTCGTAGTCGCCCGGGTCCATCAGCTTCACCAGGAAGCGCAGGCCGCGTTCCCACTTGAACGCCTCGGTCGCGACCAGGCGGATCTCGTCGTTATCGGTGACGACCTCCTGCACCGGCATGACTTCCAGTTCCGGCCACGGCTCGATCTGGCGAACGCGCGTCGTGCCGTCGGGCTGGGGCATCTCCGCCTTGATCCCCGAGCAGGCAAACGAGAGGTTGTCGAAGTACAGCATCGCCTGCACCGGCTTGGGCCCGAGATCGGGATGCCGCAGCAACGCGCGAACCTGCCACTCGTCGCCTTGCCCGAGGTTGCTGCCATCGATCGTACAAGCTCGCGATTCGCGGCCATTGGTGAGCAGAAGCGCGATGCCGGGGAAGTCGTCCTTCAGTTCGTTGGCGCCCTCCTGGTATTTCGGCATCAGCAGGTCGATGTCGTGCGCTGCCTGCTCGCCTTCGTTGACGCGTTGAATCCAGTCGGCGTCGTAGACGAAGCTCTTCACGTCGATCACCATGCCGCCCAGCTTCGCATCGCGACGGCCGGTCCAGGCGTGGGTGTAGATGATGTTCTTGCCGGTGACGGTCACGCGATAGCGATGGCCCGACAGCGGCTTGAACGCGTTGATCGGCTTGTCGTCGCCATCCACGATGCGGATGTTGGTGATCACCGGCGGGGTGGTGTCCTGCTTCTGCAAGGCGTGCATCGACGCGATCGTCGCCGGCCATTTTGAGGTGCTGGTGAACTTCAGGTCTTTGTATTCGCCGTTCACCAACTGTCCCTGTACCGGGGCGTAGACCGCAACGCCGTTGCTGAGGCGATGGCGATCGGAGTTGGCGCTGATGAGGACGAGCCGATCCGCCACCGCCATGAAGTCGCGATATTCCGCTTCGGCGGGAAAGTTCGGCGTTGCGGCGCGAAGGCGCTTGAGCAGGTCCAGCAGGTCGACCGATTGCTGGGCGTACGGGCCTTTCTTGTAGTCGTCGCGGTCGGCGTATTGCTCGCCATAGAAGCAGGCGCGGGCGAGGGTCGGCCAGTTCTGCGACAGCGTCGGCTGGAGTTTGTCGAGCAGGGCGTTGAGCTTCGCGTTCGCCTCGCCGACGAGAGACAGGTCCAGCGCTGCCTGCGTGGTGACTTTCTCCTTGCGGACGGTCTTGTAGAACTCGTCGTACGCCTTGACGACGTCCGTGCCGATTCGACGGGCGCCGCCGGTGCCCTTGGCGAAGGCGGGGATGATGGTGTCGTACGGCCAGCCATAGCCGGGCTCGATCGCCTGCGAGGCGATCATCACCTCGGCGACTTCGGCCAACTCGGTGGCGACTTCGAACTGCCCCATGAGGCACATATCGAAGCCGATGATCGACAACTTCTTAACGTTGGCGGCCGGAAGGGCGGTTTCAAGCGCGCCGCGGAGTTCGGGCAGCTTGATGTCGTCGCCGCGTTCCTTACCGGGCGCGAGGAAGTCGTTCGACATGCTCGACCAGCCGCCGCCGTGGTTCCACATGATCAGGGCGGTCTGGCGCGCGGGATAGGCCTTGAGCGCCCCCTCGACGAACGCCGCCAGCGTCGCCTGGTCGCCCATGTTCACCTCACCCACGTCCAGCAGCATTTCCGAGGCGATCGCGCTCATGTTCGCGTCGGGCTTCACGCGGTAGACGCGGGCGCCTTGCCAATCCCCCTCGGATTTGTCGAAGCCCGCGCACCGATCGATCAGCACGATGATCTCGACGGAGTTGCCGGAGAGGCCCTTCTCCATCTCGTTCAGGTCCTGAAGGCCGAAGCGTTCGAGGTCGTTGTCGGCGTTGAGGTGGACGAGGATGGTCCACTCGCGGTTCGGGTTCGCAGCGCCGGCGGGAAGCGATTTGAGCTTGGCGACGATCTGCTCGGTCGTCAGCGCCTCCACGGCGGGCGGCGAGGGTTGCGGTGGATTGGGCTGGGCGGGGGCGTCGACGTCGAGCGGGTTGGGTCCGTTCGGCGCCGGCTGCGGCGCGGGGGCCGGATCGGCACCCTGGCGCTGCAACACGTGCTCGCGTCCGCCGGAGGTGAGCTTGAGGGTGGCGCCTTCAAGCTTGGCCGACAGCGGGAAGGCCGTGCCTTCAACCTCAAACGTGCCGGCGAGGGCTTCGCCTTTCGCCTCGGCTTTCAGCGCGTAGCTTTTGCCGTTGACGGTGATCGAGCCGAAGTAAACGTCGACCCCGGGCAGGTTGAGCAGGGTGACCTTGACGGTATCGTTGGCGTACTTGCCCGCGAAGTCGGCCGCGAGGACGTTCGCCTGCGCCAGCAGCACGACGGCGAGCATGAGCGGTGTGACAAGAGATCTGAACAGCGTTCGCATGATGTGGTTCTCGGTCTGATGAAGATTCGGGTGGCGGCGTTGCTTGTGCCTGCCCGGCACGCGCAGGACGTTTGTGATATCAGCGGATTTCGGTCAGCGCGACCTGGGCCACCTGGTTCAGCACTTTGTTATGGACGACGGTGCCGAGCATGATGCCGGTCTCGAGTTCGTAGTCGCAGATCTGCGTGTAGCCCGGGCCGTCCTCGATGATCGTCGCGACATTGCGTCCGTACGGCGCCTGGCCGATGCCGCTCACGACGGTGCGCGTGCCGAGCACTTTGTCTTCGTCCACGACCTGTCCTTGCTGGAGCTGGCGAAGCGCCAGCGGCGGGATGTAGACGGAGGAAAACTGCGTCGGGCCGAAGACCTGGGTCGCCTGGGCGACCTGTCCTTGATTTTGAATCGTCTGTCGGGCGACGATGTAGTTCGGGCCGTTGTTGATGATGTCGTACGAAATGGTGATCGGCGTCGGCGGAACCTGGATGTCCGAGCCGGGCAGGATGAACTGCATGTTGCCGGAGTAGGTGTACTTGCGGAATTTCGCGAGCCACGACGGCGGCCGACCCATGGCCCAGGGGAACTTGCGTTCCCGCATGTCGACCATCGTCATTACCGAATTCTGCGCGCCTTGCACGCCGGCGGCGCGGGTCTGCTGCTGGAGCAGCACGCCCGATTGCGGCTCGTAATAGTTGACCGTCTGCGATCCGCCGCCGGGCGCGTTGGCGTCGCCGGCCTGAACGCGGATGGCCTGGACCTGCCTGCCGTTCAGGTCGAGCGGAGCCTGGTTCACCTTCATCCCGCCCGGGGCGGCGCGGAGCATGTTGGCGAGCTGTTGCGGGTGGATCCAGAAATCGCAAGCGGCGGCGCTGACGACCTGGCCGTTCATGCTTGTCATCGTGGCGGCCTGTTGCGTGTCGGGTCCGCCGACGTAGAAGCGGGTGTCGATCGCGACCTGGCCTCGCGCCATCGCGACGATATCCACGGTGTAGATCCCGGCTCCGCCGCCCGCGCCGGGGGCGCCCGGTTGATTGACGGTGGTGGCGACGGCGATCTTGTAACTGAGCCGCATTCCCTCCTTCACCCAGCCGGGCGGGGCGGCGTTATTGCCGATGCCCTGAAGCGCGCCGGGGATCTGCCCGGGTTGCATTGGTGTCTGCTGCGCCGGGCCGGCGCCACCTTGCTGTTGAGGATCGAGAGGATTGAAACCTTGAGCACGCGTGACCGGCGTACTGGCGCTTGCAAACGCCAGCACGCACAGGCAGATCACAGCCGACCGAAACATTGCGCCCTCCCAGGCGAACGACCACTGCGTCGGAGAGTCTACTTCGGCGCGGATCAGTCGATCAAAAATATGTGCAGTTCGGAGATACGTAGTGTTGCGTACGACCATCTTACGCAGCACGCGCACGCGAGTTTACCGCGCTGCAGGAGCGCTGGCGAGTTGAATCGGACGGGGATTTGCGAACGGATTTCGGCGTTTGTCGGCCTAAGCCCCGAGGGGGCGTCCGCCGACGGAGATCGGCACGGGCTGGGGTCGTGGGACGTACGACGGCTCAACCGATATCTGCAGCGGCCGACGTCGGCCGGCGGGGGGCAGGCCTTCTTCATCAATGATTCGCTGGATCGCCATGATGCCCTCAATCAGCGTCTCCGGGCGTGGCGGGCAGCCGGGGACGTAGACGTCAACGGGCATGAACTGGTCGATGCCCTGCACGGTGGCGTAGGCGTCAAACACGCCGCCCGTGCTGGCGCAGGCGCCCATGCTGATGACCCACTTGGGCTCGGTCATCTGCTGGTAGATGTGCTGGAGGACCGGCATCATCTTTATCGTCACCCGGCCGGCGACGATCATCAGGTCGGACTGGCGGGGGCTGAACCGCATCGCCTCGGCCCCGAAACGCGACAAGTCGTATCGGCTCGACGCCGTCGCCATCAGCTCAATTCCACAGCAAGCGGTCGCGAACGGCATCGGCCACAGGCTTGAACGACGCGCGAAATTAACGACGCGCTTCAGGTTCGTGGTCAGGATGTTGTCGGGCAGCGTATGGGGGTCGTACATGACTCCCACATTATAGGGGAGATGGCTTGCCGAGTGTAGGGACTTCAGCTCGGTTCGACGTATCTCGCCAGGAGAAGGCCCAGGGCATCGACGTTCAGCCCCTTTCGGCCGTAGATGCCGATGATGTGGTCGCCGCGTCCGCCGAGCAGGTGCAACGGATTGCCGGTCTGCTTGCCGAACCATTGGGACTCATACGAATCGGACGGATCGACCCCGTTGAGCAGGCGTCGCATGAACACGACCTTCATGGCGGTGATGTTGTTATCGCCATCGACGATGACCCCGCCAACCGCGTAGCCCGGCCGGGCGACGACCATGCTCTGCGTGATCGCGAGGTTGTCGCTTGCCCAGATCGGCTCGAGCGTGCGCACGATGGTCTTGCGATTCCAATCCGCCATCACGATGCGGAACCCGATTAGCGGTTCGCGCGAATCCCTTACTTTCTGGTATGGACCGCCGCCGGTAGTGGCGCCGACCATGGGGGACTTGAGAAGTTGCGGTTGGGGACGCTGGGACGCGGTTTTGGGCGTCGAAGCCGATGGCTGCGTTGCTGGCGCGGCAAGTTCGACTTTGGGCAGGGCGACAGGCGCAGCGGGTACCGCTGGCGTTGACACGGAGACGGGCTGGTTGGCAACCGGCGCGGCGCTTGCGGCGAGCGTCGTATCGTTGTCAAACACCCACATGCCGACGATCACCGCCGCCGCAAAGGCGATCCCGATGTATCCGGTCGTCAGTACCGCGCGTTGATAAGGGCTGCGGACGCGCTGTTGAAGCGTGCGGCTTCCACAACTTGGACAGACGTTCGCGGTCGGAAACAACGAAGCCTTACATTGGCTGCAATGGAATGCCCCGGGCAACGGCGGAGGCTGCGGGCCTTGATTGACAGGCTCTGGTGTGCTCATCTTCTTCCCCAATCTCTTGGTCTACGAGCTGACCTTAAGATTTGTCGACAGATCCGGCCAAGGCCACAAGCGACATCGGCATAGCCGATAATGTCATCGCGTCCGGCAGGGGGAGAAAGTGAAAAAAGGCGAGCCGCAGAGCGAACTTGCGGCTTTATGACCCAATCGTGATGTTGTCGATCAGCCGCGTGGTGCCGACGCGGGCCGCGATGGCGCACGTGACGAGGTTGTCGAAGGTATCGGTCGGCTTGAGGGTCTTGGAATCGACACAGGCGACGTAGTCGATGGTGAACTGCACGTGGCCGAGCTTGCCGGGGTCGAGGAGCATCCGCTGCATGATCGCGACGAGCTTGCTGGTCACCTGCGCGCCCGCCTTCGCCTCCGCCTCGGCGGCGAAGAGGGCGCGGGAGATGCTGAGGGCGCGGGCGCGTTCGTCGGGGCTGAGGTAGCGGTTGCGGCTGCTCATCGCGAGGCCGTCGGGATCGCGCAGGGTGGGGCAGCCGACGACCTGGATGGGGAAGTCGAGCGCGTCGGCCATCGCCTCGATCACGCGAAGCTGCTGGAAGTCCTTCCGGCCGAACATCGCGTATTGCGGCTGGACGAGGTTGAAGAGCTTCGCCACCACCTGGCACACGCCCTGAAAGTGCCCCGGCCGATGTCGGCCTTCGAGGGCTTGGGTCAGCTCGGGCAGGTCGATCGTGATGCCGGGCACGCCGGCGCGATACATTTCCGGCGGATCGGGATTAAAGACGAGTTCCACGCCCGCTTGTTTGCACATCTCCAGGTCGGCCTCGATCGGACGAGGATACTTCGAAAAGTCCTCGCGCGGGCCGAACTGCGTCGGATTGACGAAGATGCTCACCGCCACGTGCCGCGCGTACTGCCTTGCGACCTGTACGAGCGACAGGTGGCCTTCGTGCAGCGCGCCCATCGTCGGCACAAACGAGATCACGCCCAGTCGGGCCCGTGCGGCGCGGAGGTCGGCAATCGTCTTTACAACCGTCATGCGCCAAAAGGATACCGCGATGGCCTTCTTTCCGCACTCGGTCGGCGCTGAACTTGAACTGAAAACAGTTTGGCGAAGTTTGCAACGATTCGGGCGTGATTTGCCCATCGTTGAAGCGGGCCCGTGTGCCAAAATTCAGGTCGGGGGGAGGAAGGCAGAGGATTCTCCATTGATTCACACCAAGATGAGCCGCCCCGCGCGGCTTGCGGCGGCCTCGGTTCTGGCGGCCGCGGCGGCGCAATCGTCCCTTGCACAGCAGATTCCCGCGTTCAGCGGCGCCGACGGCGCGGCTGCCCATGTGACAGGCGGGCGCGGCGGGATCGTCTATCACGTCACCAAGCTCGATAAGAATTTCAGCGATTCCGGCCCCGGCACGCTTCGCTACGGCCTGACCGATTCCAACTTTCCGGCAGGCACGAAGCGAACGATCGTCTTCGACGTCGCCGGCACGTTCTGGCTAGGCCGATACGGGGCTGAGCGCGGGCACGACAACGGCTGGGACACCCAGTCGCGCATCAACATTGGCAGCAACGTCACCATCGCCGGCCAAACCGCGCCGGGACCGGTTAACATCATGGGCGGTGTCGTCAAAATGGGGGGCAGCAACGTCGTTCTCCGCAACGTGATGATCGCCCCCGGCTACGGCCTGCGGGGCTTTTACACCCCCGAGACGGGCGCCACGCCCACGCCCGGCACGTTCCCCGACAGCTACGTTTTCGACGCGCTCGACATCTCCGGCCAGAACCTGATGATCGACCACGTCACCACTGTTTACGCCACCGACGAAACCATTTCCGCCAACGAGACCGCCAACAACATCACCATCCAGTACAGCAACATCTCTCAGGGCCAGAACTACCCGCAGCGCGACGCCGAAGGCGGCGGCTATACCGGCCACGCGCTGGGATCGCTCTTGCAGGCGGGGTCGAACGCGAAGATCAGCGTTCACCACAACCTCTACGCCCACCAGAAAGGGCGATTGCCGCGCGTCGGCAGCGAGGACGGGACGGGCGCGTACAACGACTTCCGCAACAATGTTTTCTACAACTGGCTCGGCACCGCCGGCACGGGCGCGGGCGGGCAGCCGAGCTACAACAACTTCGTCAACAACTTCTACCTCGCCGGGCCTGGCGGCGATAACCCCGCCGGCGGAAGCAGCACCGCGGTCAACAACGTGGCCGGCGGGACGGGCATTTTTAACGGCTCCAACTCGACCGGCACGCGCGTTTATCATTTGGGCAATCTCAAGGACACCAATAAGGATGGCGATGCCCTCGATGGCGTCGGGTTGACCAATGCCGATTTCGGATCGTCCAGCTTCCAGCCCGCGCCGCTGTGGTCGGGGGGAACATCCACGTATCACGGCGTGACCGACACGGCGACCGTGGCGTACAGCCGCGTGCTCGACTACGTCGGCGCGACGTGGTGGGACCGCAGCGCCGTCGATGCCCGCCTCGTTCACGAAACGCGCACTGGGACGGGCAAAATCACGGCGTGGGCGGACGATCCGTTTAACTCGAGCCCGACCGAAGGGGCCGAGTGGCGAGCGATGCTTGCGCTCCGTGCCGATCCGAGCACCGGCGCGGCCCCGTTCTCCCGCGCCGCCGACTGGGATACCGATCAGGACGGCATGCCCGACCTCTGGGAGATCAAGCACGGCCTGTCGCCGTTCGTCGCCAATAACAACGGCGACTTCGATTCCGACGGTTACACCGATCTTGAGGAATACCTTAACGACATCGCCGCCTGGCCAGCGCCGAACGCGATCACGTTCAGCCCGTCGGTGAGCAATCGTTATGCTCAGATCCAGAACTGGCATTTGCTATCGACGCCGACCGCCAACGACGTCTGGCAGCCGAGCCGGTTCGATACCGCCCGCATCACCAGCGGCGCGGTCGTCGTCGATGCCGTCGGGCAGGCGGCAGGCACGCTCCAGGTGACCGGCAGCGGCACGCTGAGCGTAACGGCGGGGTGGATTGAGATTTCCGGGGCGCTGGAAAACAGCGCGACCGTCGATCACGCCGACGGGCTGGTCGTCGCCAACTCGGTCATCATCGGAAAAACCGCCGCCGGAACATACAACCTCAGCGGCGGGGTGCTCGATACCCTGCTGTTGACCAAAGATTCGTTCGGCGGTTCTTTTAGCTTCACAGGCGGTGAGTTGCGCGCGGACGTGGTGAACTTCTCGCTCATCAACAATGGCGGCACGATCGCGCCCGGCCACAGCATCGGCACGACGCAGATCGTCGGCGACCTGATTATCAACAGCGGTACGCTCGATATCGAACTCGCCTCGTCGGTGAGCAACGACCTGCTCACCGTTACCGGCAGTGCGGCGCTCGCCGGCGATCTGGATATCGTGCTGCTCGGCGATTACTTGCCTGAGCCTGGAGCGAGTTGGACGATCCTGAGCGCCGTCAACGGAATCACGGGTTCGTTCAGTTCGATCTCCGAAGGCTACCGCGTGGACATCGTCGGCCAGACCCTGCTGCTGACCTACGTTCCCGAGCCGGCGAGCGCGATGGCGATCCTGTCGCTGATCGGCCTCACCTGCGGCCGATCTGGTTTGCGGCGACGCGCACGACGACCATAACCGCGGCGCTCACAAAGCCGATGATGCCCAGCGTGCTCACGCCCCACAGCGTGTCGCCTCGGTTGGCGAGGACGAGGATCGCCGATCCGACGAACAACGCCGCGATCACCAATGCCCAGGCGATGTTACGGCTGGCGTGCTCGATCGTCTCCGTGAGGTTGTCGAGCCGGTGATGTTCGAGGTTGATCGTCAGCCGCTCGCGGTTGACCGAATCGACGATCTGCTTGATGTCCGTCGGCAGCCGCTCGGCAAGCTGCGTGTAGCTCATCGCCATGTTTTGCAGACGACGGCGGATGGCGCGGTAGCCGTAGCGCTGGCGGACCAGCCGTTCGACGTACGGCTGCGCGACCGACATCAGGTCAAACCCCGGGTCGATCCGCTCGGCCACGCCCTCGATCGTCGTGAGCGCCTTGATCAGCAACACCAGGTCGCCGGGGCAGCGCAGGTTGTGCTCGCGCAGCTTGTGGAAGAACTCGAGCAGCAGCGATCCAAGATCGAGTTGGTCGAGCGGGGTGGACGAGAAATGCCCGATGAAATCTCGCACGTCGGCGAGGAAGACGCGGTTGGCGAGCACCTTCGGCTCGGCGTCGGCCAGCTCGCCGACAACGCGGACGACTTTGTCGACGTCCGCCGCAACGACGCCGTGGACGAGGTCGGCGAGCAGTTCCGACGTGTGGCGATCGAGCTGTCCGGTCATCCCGCAATCGATGAACGCGATCCTGCCGCCTTCGAGGGCGATGAGGTTGCCGGGGTGGGGGTCGGCGTGGAAGAAGCCCAGCTCCAGCGTCTGCCGCATCACCGCGCGAGCCCCGGCGCTGACCATCAGCCGCCGCTCGGCATCGGTGAACTGCGAGTCCTGAAGGTTCGACAGCAGCGTGCCGTTGATCTTCTGCACGCAGAGGATCGTCTTGCACGTCGCCTCCCAGTGCACCTCGGGAAAGACGACCAGCGGATCGTTCGCGAACGCGTTGCGCAGCCGATCCGTCGCGCGGCCCTCGTGGGTGAGGTCGATCTCCTTCGCCAGCTCGCGCGCGAACTCGTTGATCACCTCGGTGGGGCTGTAGCCGAGATTGTTAAAGTGGTTTTCGACGAACTTCGCCAGCGTGCGGAGAATTTCGATATCGGTGCGCGTGATGTCGTCGATGCCCGGCCGGCGGACTTTGACGACGACCTCGGCGCCGTCGTGGAGGATTGCGACGTGCGTCTGCGCGATCGACGCGGCGGCAAGGGGGGCTTCGTCGATCGACTTGAACAATTGATCCACTCGGCCGGGGAAGGCGGATTCGAGTTCGGCGCGGATGATCTCAAACGACAATTTCGGGGCATCGGATTGCAGGCGGGCAAACTCGTCGGCGAACTCCTGCGGGATCAGGTCCGGGCGGGTGCTGAGCACCTGGCCCATCTTGATGAACGTGGGGCCGAGTCGCTCCATCGCATGGCGAAGGCGTTCGGGTCGCGTTTGCTGTGCTACCTCCGGCGACGGCCGGCTGCGGACGAGGTTCAGGCCGCGGGTGACAAGCCGGTCGAGGCCGAGCTCCTGGACGATGTCCGAAAGTCCTGTGGAAATCAGGACTTCCAAAATTTCGCGATACCGATTGATGTGCCGAATGCCGTCGGAGATCGGCGTAAAGCTGGCCATGGGCTCGGATCATACGTGCTTCCTCCGATCCCGCGAAGTGGCGGGAATGCCGAACCACCTGGGATTTCACCGTCTGATTTAGCAGGCGAGCACGCCCGAGCATGCCCGAGCACGCCGCTGATGCCTGACATTTCATGTGAATTTTAATGCCAGCCGTGCGATGGAGACTTACGATGTGGGGTAAGGAATGTGACCAGCCAGCAACCCGCAGGAGCCAATGCGATGCTGAACGACATCCGTCCACCCCCGGTTGAACCCAACGATCCGACCGTCAACGGCCGGCATCACTTGCGGCCGCATTCGAATGACAAGGAGCCGGGAACGCATCACAGCCGTTATCTCGGAGATATCCCCACGACCGACCCGCTCTACTCCATGCCGTTCGAAGAACGCGGCAGCGGGTTCAATATCGCCATGTCGGTCGTCGCGCTATTGCTCTTCGGCACGCTCATCGTCGCCGCATGGTGGACATTGGGATAGGGAGATCACAGGTCCGGGTTTGCCGGCTGCGTGGTGGGCTTGAAGCCGTCCCTCTCCATTTGTTCGCGAAGCGTGTCGATCGCCTTCTGGCGCTTCGTCTGGAGGTACTGCTTTACGTCGGCGGGGATTTCGTCGTTCGGGAGGAGGACTTGCACGCCGTCGATGGTCATGATTGTCATCACCCGGTCTGGACGGCGGGCGGGGGCGCCGGAGGGGTTCCAGATGTACACGCCCGATTCGTTCGACACGTAGCCCAGCCCGGTGAACCCGCTGATGCTCTCCAGGGCCTGCCGCGTGCTGACGTTTTCCAGGATGAGCTTGATCGTGCGGCTTTCCTGTGGGACGCGCTGCACCGCGCCTGGCTCGATCGTGAAGTCCACCCCGCTGCGGCGGGAGAGCTCCGTCAGCACCTGCGCCACGTCCACGCCGGCGAACCGCAGGGTGATCGGCTTGTCGAGCAGCGTGCGGACGTGGTCTTCCTTTGACACCACCACGATGCCCTTGCCCCACGGATACCACGTGGCGCGGGTTTGCTTCTGCACTTCTTCCAGCACGTCGAGCAGCGACTGGTTCTTGAACGTCTTCACCACAACGGAGGCGGCCGCCTCGGTGCGATTTTCGAGGGAGTAGGGCTGCTGGGCCTCGACGAAGTGCTGGTCGATCGCGGTGAGCAGTTCCTGGAGCGACGTGTCCTTGCCCGCGCCCTTGTACGGCGCCTGGGCGAGCAGGTCCGTGATCGTCAGTTCGTCCACCGTCGCCCGCCGGCCGACGCGGGCAAGGGCGGACAGCGGTTCGATGACGACTTCCTGGTCGCCGACCGTGTATCGCAGGCCCAGCTTGCTGCAGATGGCGGTGAGGGAGTTGCGCAGCGTCTGCTGGCTGATCTTGGCGGTGAGCTTGGTCTGCTCGCCCCAGGGGAGCACGTCGTAGGCCTGCCGCGACACGCGGATCGGCACGCCGGTCTTGTCTTCGACGGTCTTCAGCGCCTGCGGCAGCGTGGTGTCGAGGTCAAGTTCGACGATCTTGTCGAGCGCCTCGTTGATCAGCGCGCTTGACGCCTGCCCGTGCGCGAAGGAGGCGAACAGCAGGGTTGCGGCGGCGAGCAGGGACTTGGTTTTCAGCATGTCTCGGACCTCATGTCGTCACACCCATCGTAACGAGGGGGCGTTCCCGCCGTACGTGGTGGAGGCTAATCTAATCGCAGAAGGGAAAGATCAATAGAGACGATCGTCCGTCATCGCGGGCTGGTCGGCGGCGGAGATGACCAAACGCGGGGCGCGGGGGATGAGCGATTCGTCGAAAATGCCCTGGGCGTAGCCGGCGTCCTGCAATTCCTGCGTCGGCCCGACCGCGATGTTCACCGATGGGGCTGCCGTCGGCTGTTCGGCGAGCTGAACGGTGATGTCCATCGTGCCTTGTGCCATCGTATTATTGTCGCCTGCGAAGGGCATGAAGTGCAGCCCCACGCCGGCGAACAACACCACCGCAGCCGCGATTGCGGCGTAGCGGACGAAGACGCCGGGCATGCGGATCGGCTGGGCGACGTGCGGCTCTTCCTTCTCGATCAGCCCCGACAGGTGCGCCGCGAACGCGTCGAAGTTCACCTCCGCCGGCGGCTCTTCGCGCGATCGCTTTAGCAGCGCGTCGAGGTGCGCGTGCTCGCTGGCCAGCAGGCGCGCCTCGGCGTCGCGGGCAAGCCGCTCCTCCAATACCCGGCGGTCAAAATCGCTGAGCGTGCCGTCGAGGTACTGGCTGATGGCGAACTCGAGTTGTTCTTGATCCTTTAACACTCTTTCGTTTCGTGAGTCGTGGGTTGGAGGTCGTAGGT
>JBBCIV010000256.1:0-12835 GCA_037189665.1 Phycisphaerae bacterium
GTTTGATGCGGTGCCAGCCACCGACATTGACCAGATTTTCCAGGGTCGTCATGCGGTACGGGGATGGCGCCCAGACATCGTTATTGCTGACTGTCAGTCCGTCGATCGGAACGGGCGAGAAAACGGAATACCGCGTACGCACGATAAACGGCGGCACGAGCGGATCGGCGGGCCAGTTCGAGGGCGGCAGCGGCGCGAACCGCAGATCGCTTTTCAACCAGGGCATTTCATATTCATGGGGACGCATGAAAAGCATGTCGTAGTCGCCATGGCGCAGGTCGGGCATCGAAATCAACTGCGTCAACTGGTGGACCACCGCGGCAGCCAATTGAATGTACCGGTCGCTCTCGATGTAGTACGGTTCGCCAAACCGACGCGGAGCGTCGGAGACGTAGTCGTCGTTGTACTTCATGCTGAGGTAGAAGCCCATGCGAAAGAGCTTGAGAACATGGTCTTCATGAACCTCGCGCCAGCGAAGCCACCTGGTGACACGCCTGACCGTTGCGGCGAAGTTTGCCCAGCGAATCGGGCGGTCGTGTTCCATCGCGTCAAAATCCGACGGTTCGTAACGCGAATATTCAATGCTAGTCGTTTTCACTGAAAACCTCCGGTTGATTGATGGCTCTCGATTGGGAGCGCAGATTGGCCGCGGCGGAATCGGGAATCGATTCGCGGACGAGTTGTATGATCACAGCACGTATCCCGGCAGGGATTTGATGCCATTTATGCTTCAGAAAGGCGAGATCGGTGTCAATTGCACCGGATTCTGCAGCGCGTACTATGGAAATGTGCGATTTCCGATTGGAGATGCGTGAGGTAGCCGGGGGTTCGAATCCCTCCGCCTCCGTTGTTCATCATGTTGGAAACGCTGTTTCTGGCAAAAACTGTTGTAGCTGGCAAAAAAGTTCTGGACTGACGGCAAGTGATTTTGGACTTGAAGTCGGCGCGCGAACTGAGCCTGCCGTTTGACAGGCCATTTTCGATCGCCCGCCCAAGGCGGTTTGAATGTCGTTCGACCAGCCTTCGATAGCCAGTCGAACAATCGCTCCCGCCGGCGTCAGCTCGACGGGGGCGAACGATCCGGACAGCCGCCGCAAAAGCGAACACCGTCGATCGGACGCGTGAACTTGGTGCAGAGGCCGTGAATCGAACACTTATCAATGTGGGCGTACACGCTGCCCGAGCACGTCGAGCACAACACCTTTTTCACCAATTCCCCGCGATGCAGGCATCGCTGGTCGGATGGGGCAACCACGGCCGCCGAGGGCAAGTCGAACCGCCCATCGGGGCAATCGCTCGATCGGGCGTGCTCCTGAACATCCCGACCGTCTGCCGTACAGGCGCAGAGGCCGTTACACGCCTTCTGTCGGCGGGGACACATGAGACAAATTGCTAAGTTGGTCGCGCTCATAACATCGCGCTCACTGCGTATCCGTGATGGTGCTCCGCTGACCCCATATCGCGCATCCGTCGTCGGTCCGGTTGTAGTGGGTCAGCACACGCCCGCTGCACAATCGCGGGATGTCCGCCATCGGGTTGCATCCGATCACGGAGATAGACGGATCAGTCGTGCAAAACAGATCATTGCTGGCCAACGACGAGAAAGGATTTGTGCTCGATTCGGACTGCACTACTCCGATAGAGGCCGCCATTTTGGCTCCGTCGAAGTACAGCAAGTACAAAAAGTGCGTGTACGGCATCGAAACAGATGTGCCGGTGGCGCAATCCGGGTTGGAATACTGTGTCATGCCGACCAGATCATCCCGGACCAATTCCCACACGCATGCCGCGCCATATTTTGATCCGGCAAACCGCAGACGAAAAGTGCCATCGATACTGCCGAAATTGTGTTTGACCGAACGTCCGAAACCATTTGTCCAGCAATCGCATATCACCACGTCCGCAATGGACACATCCACGTAGAGCGGCGTGCGGTCGTCGCACACCGCACATGGTGTTTCGGCGTCCTCGAAGCATGGTGCGGCCTCGGTGATGTCCGCGAACCTTGACACGCGCGACGTCAACCGCCTGCTCGGCGGCGGAACGATCGACGGCGTGCCGAAGAAGACGCTGCGCGACCTGAAGGCGCTCATCAACAAGGCGGCGGTGGAGGGTAAAGTCGTCACGGTCAACACGCAGACCGGCGCCGTACGGCACTTCCGGCCGGACGACTACGCCGAGATGGTGTTCGCGACCAAGTTGGCTGAAACCGCCAACGTCGCCACGATCCAGCGGCTGCAGGAAAAGGGGATTTCTATGTCAAGATCATCAGCTCGAACTCGCGGAATTTCTGTACCGCGTTCGTCGGCCGCGTCTTCTACACCGGGCCGGGCAAAGCCCCGCTCGGCCTGTTCCCGCACATCAGCGATCTCCCCAAAGGCGGCGCGCCGTTTCACCCGCGATGCACGAAACGCTACGTCGCCTTCATCCCGTCGATGGCGACACCGCAAGAGATCGACGATGCCAAGCTCAAGCCGAACGAGCAAGAGCTGCTCAACAAGACGCCGGCCGAGGCCGAAAAGACGCATCAGGCCGAGAAGAAGGCCACGCCGAAGCCGCCGCCATCCCCCGAAGAACGCGCGTTGGCCGTCCGGGCCGAGGCGCAAGATGCACGTCGTCGCTTACGTGAGATCGACCAGGGCACAAAAGAAACCGAACGCCGGATTGAGGTCGAGCAGGTCGAGCTGCAACGCCAGATCCACACACTGGCGAAGGACCAGCGAAGGACCAGCGAAGGACCAGCGATGGACCAGCGATGGACCAGCGATGGACCGAGGCCGGCGAACTCAGTGAGCGGTGGGAAAGAAACCACGTCATCCTCCAAGATTCCGCCCAGCAACGCCGGCAACTCGGTATGGCGACGATCCGCGCTGACCGCCCGATCGCCGTTCAATCGATACTCGATGGGGCGTTGGGCGTCACTCGAAAGCAGGCCGCAGAGGCGGGGATTGAGGCCTTCGCTTCGCTGGTGGATCAGTCATTGGTTCGCAGCGTCAACGCCGTTGTACGCACGCCGGAAGCAAAACACGCCCGCAGCGGCCGGTCTTACTACCACGATGAAAAAGTTTTTCTATCGAAGGCGTCGAAAGCCGACGTTGTCGTCCACGAGCTGGGGCACTTGCTGGAAGAAGCCTCGCCGGAACTACACCAGGCTGCGCTGGCGTTTTATGATCGCCGCACGGCTGGCGAGGCGCTAAAGTCCCTTCGGAGGCTCACTGGAATTGCGTACGGCGTTCGAGAGATGACAAGGCCGGACGATTTCTTTGATCCTTATGTGGGCAAGGATTACCAGCGCCGTGCGACGGAGATTGTGTCGATGGGGCTGGAGTCGATCTACATGGATCCGTTCCGTCTGGCAGAGTTGGATCATGATTTCTTCGAGTTCCTCTATTGCGCGATGCGAGGAGTGTTTCAATGACCGAGATCGAAGTCAGCGGCGTGCCAGCCACGCTGAAGCTCAACCAGTGGGCGTGCGCGAACCCAGGGTTGTTGAAGGTGCTCCAAACCTACACCAATGCTATCCGGATCGGCGGTCATATCCCTGACGTCGAATCACACATCATCACGGAGCTAAAGAAGAGTTTGGATTTTACTGTCGTGAGCGTCGATTCGGCGGGCGATCCGCCGGACGAGATTTTTTGACGAGCGAGGACAAGGATGTCCGACGTTGCCCAACCTGCCAAGCGAGAAACCACGCTCTTCGATCTTCTTCCGCCGGCCGAACCGCCGACCAGGCGGCAAGGGTTGTTCGCCGCCGCCAGGACGGCCAAGGCCCGCTACCGCCAGATCACGCAGCTCCTGGAGGAGCGCGGCCCGCTGGCCGGCTGGGAGATCGCCGCCGCCCTCGGTTGCCAGCTCCACCAGGTCAGCGGCCGGCTGACCGAGATGCGACAACTCAAGCTCATCGAAAACACCGGCGAACGCCGAAAGAACCCGAGGATGAACACCGCCGGCGAAGTAGTACGGTTAGTCGCCGGTTTTGACCGGACTGAATTAACCCCGGATGAAACAACTGGCGCGGGATCGGATAATTATGGTTCGCAGCGATGCTTCAATCTTCTGCCCGATGTCGCCTGTACCGCGGCGACTGCCTGCGTGTGTTGGCCTCGCTACCTGCCCGCTCAGTCCATGCCGTACTGACCGATCCGACTTACGGTTCGACCGATTGTGCATGGGATCATTGCGTCGATCTGCCCGCCTGGTGGGATCAGATCGATCGTGTGACAACGGAAACGTCGGTCGTCGCGTGCTTCGTGGCTCAGCCTTTTGCGACCGACTTGATCAACGGCCGGCGGAAGACGTTCCGTTACGAATTGGTGTGGGACAAGCTGGCACCGGTGGGATTCTTGAACGCCAACCGCCAACCCATGCGCGTTCACGAACTGCTGTTGATCTTTTGCCGCCGACCAGGCAAGGCCGTGTACAACCCGCAGTTCACAGTAGGCAAGCCATACAAAATGAAGGCGAAGGCCGACCGCTGTTCGGTCTACCGGCGTCATCGGCCCATCGCGATCGACAACCCTGGCCGCCGGCATCCGACGTCAATTCTGCGTCATGCAAAGCCGGTCGGCAAGCATCGCCGGCATCCCACCGAGAAGCCGGCATCGCTGCTCTCGTGGATGGTGCTCAGCTATACCCGGTCCGGCACGACCGTCCTCGATCCATTCATGGGGAGCGCCTCGACCGGCGAAGCGGCCCTGATGCACGACCGCCGATTCATCGGCATCGAGAAGGACAGGGATATCTTCCAGGGCGCCGCCGCAAGACTGCGACCGCTCATGTCTCCGGCCGATCGAGGGGTACTGAGGGCCTCATTCGAGTAGGCTTTGCGCGGCGTTCGTCCATCAATCGAAGCGCGCGCCTTACCGTTCCGCTTGCTAGCCCACTATTCGCGTCTCAAGGCGCGCGCTGGTCTAGAACTCGCGCCGGACAGCTTTGCAGTCTAAAACCTCCACCGCCGGGTTCACCGGCGAGAATCGCCCGGTTTTTCCGGGTATCTATTGCTGTTGATCACGGTTAATTCCGGTCTATTTCTGTTTGCCGGTTACAGGTGCTGATTTCTCCGACGATTTCGTCTTACCTGACTCACCGTTTGCAGTCGCCTGCGATTCCGTGCTTGCAGGTGCTGCAGCGTATTTTGCCGTGCTGGCCGTCGCCCGTTTATAGAGTTCCTTCGGCACGTGCTGCGTGTGGTGTTTACGGCTGACCCGTGGGCTATGACCGAGCCAGGCAGCGACGGCATACTCGGGGAAGCTCATTGCCCAATGCTTCTCGCAGGACGAACGCAGGGTCTTGGAAGATACGTTCCCATTTCTCAACCTTCACGGCCTCGCAGACCTTGTCGAACATCTTCCGGGTACGACCGTTGCCGGTGAGCCGCGCGAGTTTCGCTTCGGGATGTTCCATCAGTTTAGGGCCGGTCGGTACGAACCGTTCCCCACAGGGCACATCATGACTGAACTAATTCGAAATGGTACCTACAAGGAGTGTCGCAAAACTCCCAAAAAATACCGCAAAACAGCCGTGTTACCGTTTCCGCAGAAAGGCAGTATTGCTCATCCGGTTTTCTATGGGCTTCGGAGGGTCGGCGAAACTGGCGACTTTAACGATCGTTTTTATATCAAGTGCAACCCGGATGAGGTGCTGGTCCCTGTGGGGCACACGAAATCGTTTTGGCGGATAGGAGAATACGAAATGTGGCGGACAAGAAAGTTGGATATTGGTTCCTCGGTTCTGTGTGGCCGATCATTCGCACTCGCTACTGCCGCAGCCGTGGCTCTCGGTGGGTTGGGTGCTCCGTTTGCCCACGCGGGCACGTATTATTGGGATGCCGACGCCGATAACAGCACGGCGACGGGCGGCGGCGGTACGTGGGACGTTACTTCGTCGCTTTGGCGCGACTCATCGGACACCGGAGCTCTCGTTGCCTGGCCCAATACCGATGCCGACCAAGCGGTATTGGCTGGAGCGGCCGGTACCCTTGCGCTGAACGGCAATTCGAGCGACATCAACATCAACAAGATCACGTTTGGCGCGACCGGTTACACGATTGCTGCTCCCGCGAGCGGAACCGCGAAACTGATCCTATCCGGTATCATCCCGACGATCGATACCGGCGGCAACAACGCGACAATCAGCGCGGTCCTCAGCGGATCCGACGGGTTGGTTAAGAATGGAAGTGGCATTCTAACGCTTTCCGGCATTAACACACATGTCGGTGGCACAACGATCAACGCCGGTATCATATCGATTGGCGGAAACAACGGCATCGGTGCCAATGCGTCCGCGATCATGCTCAATGGCGGCACGTTGCGCGCGACCGCGGGGATGACCAATACGCATCCGCTTACCGTTGGCGCGAGTGGCGGATCGATTCAGAATACGTCTACCGGCACTTACATCTTTAACACGGCCAATACGCTGCTTGGAAGCGGTACGCTGACTATTGCCGGTAACGGAACGATCACGCCTGCCACCGCGACTGGTGGTGTTGTCGTGCTGAACCAGTCGAATACCTACAACGGCAATATTGTTGTCCAGGCGGGGGGGCTTCTGGAATACGCCAACGCCAACGCTATTGCGACAGGCGGTGCTGTGACAGTCAACAACAACGGCATGTTGTCGGTGGCCGGCGTCAACATCGCCCGCGATGTGACAGTCAACGCAGGTGGTACGCTGGCTTTTCAGAATAACAGTAACGGCGTTTACTCGGGGGCCATCACGCTCAACGGAGACGCCAGGATTCGGATGCAGAACTGGTGGAGCACCGCCACCCAAGGCGGGACCATTACCAGTACGATCAGCGGCAACCATCAACTCACGATCGAATCGGGTACGAGCACCGGCACGGGCGGCACGCTGACATTGGGCGGTTTCAATGCCCATGCCAGTTCGGCCGACATCGTCCTGAACGGCGCGAGCCTGGCGATGAACAGCAATTCCGGCACACCGGCGGCTGCCACAATGCGTGGCAACAGCCTTACGATCAACACCGGCAACTTCACCGTAACTGGCGCGGCCTCCCAGGACACGAATGACGTCTTCGGCACGCTAAACCTTGGTGGTGGCTCGGCTGGCAACCTGCAGGGTTACAGCACCTTCACCGTCACGCCCAACGCAGCCACGAACGCGAAGCTGACCTTCGACAACATGGGCACGCGCACCGCAGGCAGTTGGGTGGCGCTGAACGCCACCAATCTTGGCGCGACGCCAGGCGCGAACAACGCCAACATCTATTTCACCAATGGCCTGTCCGGACAGAACCTGATCGGCGCCGGCGGCATGCCTGCGAGCGGCACGGCGAGCGTTATTCCCTGGCTCCGCGCGTCTAGCGGCAGTGGCGCGCTTTACGGTTATGACGCGACGCTCGGCGTCGTGCAGATCTCCACCACGCCCGTTGACCTGAACTCGGCAACGTCAGGACAGAACGTGTTCGACAACAATGGTTCGGCGCTCACCGGCGAGCGGACGATCAACTCGTTGGTCGGCACGGGCAACTTCGCCATGGCGGGCAACACCTTGAACGTTACCGGCGGCGTGATCGTCAACGACGTCAACCTGACGATCGGTAGTGATGCTGCAACCCCCGGTGTGCTGAACTTCGGATCCGCCGAGGGGCAGTTGACGTCACGCAATTCGCGCACGCTCGTGATCAACAGTTCGATTTCCGGTGCAAGTGGTCTGACGTACGTTGGGTTCCGCTCGAGCAGCGATCCGTCGCTGATTCTCGCCGGTGCCAACATTTATACAGGAACAACTAATTTTTACGGTTACGGCGGCAATACGAACGTCCGCCTGCTGAACTCCCTGGCGCTACAGAACACAACGCTCAACCACGTTGCGGGGCGCGCCTATGCGTTGACGTTCGGTAATGGCGGCACCAGCGGTCAGACCGCCTACACGTTTGGCGGCCTGTCGGGTAATGCCAACTTGAACCTGAGCAACAACAACACGATACCCGAGGCTGTCACCCTCACAGTAGGTGGCAATAACGAAAGCACCACCTACAGCGGTGTGCTCAGTAGCACCGTCGCCGGCGGTAGCTTGACGAAAATAGGTAACGGTGTGATTACTCTAAACGGAATAAATACTTATAACGGTTCGACAGGTATCCAATCCGGCACGATTGCGCTGGGTGCCAATGGCGCCATCAGCAACACCTTGGTCCTGGGTTCCAGCGGTGGCACAACCGGCACGCTCGACGTCACCGCAAAGAGCGCCTACAGCCAAGGCAACGTGTCGGGTTCCGGCACGATCGACATCGGCGCGGGCAAGACGGTCACTATCGCCAGCGTCACGTCGCCTGGCTTCAGCATCGGCACGTTGAACATCATCGGTAGTCTTGCCCTCGGTGAGACGACGGCCATGGAGTTGACGAGCAATAGCGGCGTGAAGGGCGTAGCTTCGGACTACATCAACGTGGGCAGCGGGGCATTGATCTATGGCGGAAGCCTGGTAATCAGCGACATCGACGGTTACGACCTTACCCAGGAAACAGCGTCCTATGATCTGTTTGACTTTGGCACTGCCTTGGGCACGTTCGCCAACGTCTCTGTCGGCGATCTCAGCCTGACGGCGGGCGGCTCGGGAACTTGGACTGGTCTGCTTGACGGAACGACCTATACCTTCACGGAATCGACAGGTGTTCTCGCGGTGGTCGTCCCGGAGCCGGGATCTTTTGCCCTTCTCGCTATGGGTGCGATGGGCATGCTGCGTCGCCGCCGCATGGTCGCCTGATCGTCGTTGAATCGCATTACCCACAAGGATGCTGTGTAATTCAATGATCGGCAGAAGCACTTTTCATTCAATGCATCCAGCATCCTTCGGCCTCGCCAGTTGGGTACCGCTCTGACGTCGCGTCACGCAGCCTCGGAGGCGAGCTATAGGTGGAGGAAAGTATGCGTGATCGCCGCAGCCAGGCGCGCCACCTCTGGATCGATGCCATAGAGGTGCTGGAAGCGCGTCGTCTACTGTCAGCGGTAAGCACGACCGCATTGGCGGGGCTGGCCGCTAATGACAGGACGGTCATTTCTGTTCCGCTTGTTGCAACAAGTGTTGGCAGCAGCACTGCGCCGTTTGCAGCCGCGGTCGCTCAACCCAGCCTTTTGCTTACGCAGGCCGACTTTGATCGCATGGCGGCGAAAGTCGAGGCGGGAGAGCAGCCCTGGCTTGATGGATGGAATGTACTGATCAGCGATGGATACTCGCAGTTGGGCGCGAGTCCCAGGACGCTGCAAACGGTTGTGCGCGGTGGCACCGGGCAGAATTTCAACCAAATGGTGATCGACATCCAGAGGGCCTATCAACTGGCCCTGCGATGGAAGGTCTCCGGGGATACACGCTATGCCGATCTGGCGGTAACGTTCCTCAATGCCTGGGCTTCCACGCACACCATGCTAACGGGCAATGCGGATCGGTTCCTCGCATCTGGCCTTTACGCTTATGATTGGGCGGTGGCGGCGGACATCATGCGCAGCTACTCGGGTTGGGCCGCGGCGGATGTCAACGCGTTCCAGGACTACCTGGTGAACGTCTATACCCCGCTCCAGCGTGATTTTCTGACCAATCACAATGGCGCTTCCATTACCAACTATTGGGCGAACTGGGATTTGGCCAACATCCAGGGCATGATGGCCGTCGGGATTTTCGCCGGCCGGCAAGACTTATACGACGAGGCGATGGACTATTTGCATACCGGCGGCGGTAATGGCGCGCTGGACAAGGCGTTTTATTACCGTCATCCGGGACATCTCGTTCAGTGGCAGGAGGCCGGTCGCGATCAGGGACACACGATTCTCGGCATGCAATTGTTTGGGCACATCGCGCAGATGGCGTGGAACCAAGGCGACGATCTGTTTGCCTACAACAACTACCAGTTCTTGGCGGCAGCGGAGTACATTGCGAAGTACAACCTCGGCTACGACGTCCCTTACACGCGATACAGTTGGGGAACGGGCCAGAGCGGAACTTGGTCCACACAGCCGGGGATCAGCCCTGCCGGCCGCGGCGATCGCGATGTCGGATATGAACTGATCTATGCCCACTACGTCGGCCGATTGGGAATGGCCGCGCCGTACACGACGCAACGCGTGCTTTCCATTCGTCCCGAAGGCCGCGGCAGCGGCGACGACATGGGTTTCGGCACGCTTGCCTACGCGCGTGACATCACGGCCGTGCCACAGGCGCCTCGCGGGCTCACGGCGCTGGAGAAAGGCGCCGGCACCATCGAGCTCAGCTGGTTCGGCGGCGCGAACAACACCAGCTACAACGTGTACCGCTCAACGAGCGTCAACGGAACCTACACGCTCGTCGCCTCCGGCATTTCCGACTTGCTGACCTATGCCGACCGCAATCTCGCGGGCGGGGTCTATTACTATTCCGTATCCGGGGTAAGCGGATCCGGCGAAACGGCGAAGTCGAACGTCGTCGGCGCGACGTCGGCCAGCCTTTCGCACGCGCAGTTGCGCTTCAACGAAACCGGTGGAACGGCTGCCGCCGACGCAACCGGCAATGGTCATACGGGAACGCTCCATAACGGCGCCACGTGGGTCGCCGGCAAAAGCGGAAACGCGGTTTTGCTGGATGGCGTGAACGACTACGTCAGCCTGCCGGCGGGAATCGCGCAGGATCTGGGTGACTTTACGATTGCCGCGTGGGTGAACCTCAACAGCGCCGTGACGTGGTCGCGCATCTTCGATTTTGGGGACGAACGCGGCCGTTGGATGTTTCTGACGCCGAGGAACAATAACGGTGTGGTGGAATTCGCGACCAGCACAGTCTACGGCTACAACAAGCAGTCCGTCGTCGGCAACGCGGCGCTGCCCGCGAACCAGTGGGTGCATGTCGCGGTCACTTTTGCCGATCGTACCGCTACGCTGTACGTCAACGGCGTCGCCGTCAGCAGCAACAGCGAGATGGACTTTCCACCGTTCCAGATCGGCGCGACCACTCAAAACTGGATCGGCCGGTCACAGTTCGATGCCGATCCGTATCTACAAGGGCGGGTGGATGACTTCGGGATCTATCGAGGGGCGCTCAAAGCGGGCGAAGTCTATACGCTCGCGACCGGCGTCACGCCGCCTGCCGCACCGACGGGTCTGACGGCGTCTGCGGAGGCAGGCAATCAGGTCCGTCTCCAGTGGTCTGCAGTCGCCGGTGCGACGAGTTACGTCATCAAGCGAGCTACGACCAGCGGAGGGCCTTATACGGTTCTTGCCAATGGCATTACCGGTACCGGCTACGTTGATTCGGGCCTAAAAAGCGGCGCGACTTACTATTACGTCGTCGCCGCCACGAATATGGCGGGTGAGGGCACACTATCGACTCAGGTGATTGCCACCACGTCGGATCTGCATGCTCACCTGAAGATGGACGACAGCGCTGGTACGGTTGCGACTGACTCAACTGGAAACGGAGGCAACGCAACGCTTGTCAACGGGCCGATATGGTCCACGTCAGGCAAGGTGGGCGGGGCCGTTTCTCTTGACGGCGTGAACGACTATCTTTCGATATCCGCAGGCGTTGTCAGTTCGCTCGCGACAGCCACTATTGCGACGTGGGTGAACCTGGGCGCGATTACCACGTGGAGTCGCATCTTTGACTTCGGCACGGGAACGGGCGTCAACATGTTCTTGACGCCCAGGGGCAGTTCCGGCGTTGTCCGGTTTGCCATTACCACCGGCGGCGGCAATGCGGAACAGCGGATCAACGGCACGGCTGCATTGCCGGCGGGCGTTTGGACGCACGTCGCTGTCACGTTAAGCGGCAGTGTCGGCATCCTCTATGTGAACGGTGTTGAGGTCGGGCGCAATACGTTGATGATGCTTACGCCGGGTTTGCTCGGCAACACGACGCAGAACTACATCGGCAGGTCGCAGTATTCCGCCGACCCGTATCTCCGCGGAAGCATCGATGATTTTCGGATCTACGCCCGAGCGATGAGCGCTTCTGAGGTCAGCACGCTTGCCGGCACCATTGTGGTAGGCCTGGCGGTGAACGACGGGGCAACGCAGCGGTCGATGATCCGCTCATTGACGGTCAGCTTCAACCAACCCATCACGCCTGCGGCCGCCGCCGTTACACTCTACCGTCGCTCTGCTATCGCCGGTGGCGCGCCAACACAGATTAGCGGCTTCACGCTAACGACCAGCAATGATGGACGATCGCAAGTCCTCTCTTTTACAGGCGCAAGTTTCCCTGGCAACTCGTTAGCCGACGGCGTATACGACCTGATCGCAATGGGCACAACGTACACGTTCCACCGCCTGTTTGGCGATGCCGACGGCGACGGGGACGTCGACGGAGTCGACTCGGTCGCTTTTAACAGCACATACCGCAAGCTCTCGACTTCAACGGGTTACCTCTGGTACTTCGACTCTGATAATGACAACGACGTCGATGGCATCGATGCGGCCCTGTTCAACACTAACTATCGCGCCAAGCTCACCTACTGAGGACCACCATGACTCTCAAGCGATTTTTGCTTCCGACAGTCGCCCTGATCGCCACGTCGTTCGGCACGCAAGTAAAGGCGGCCATCTCGTTCTCGTTTAGTGTAGATCAAAGCGAGATCATGCTTGGGCCAGGTCAGAGGACAAGTGTATCGCTGAGCTTTGTTCAGACGGGTGATTTTACGCTTGCATCGCAGAACGGTTTGCAAGCACTGAATTTCTGGGTGCGCCGTGAAGACGCTACAAGCGTCTTTCCAAATCCTGCCAGAATCGACACGGATGCCAGTTCCATCAATAGCGCCTCCTTCGGCACCTTGTTTGTCAATGACGCATCCGCCAGCAATTTTGACGTCACCCTGATGCGTCCGTTCGGCCAGAGTAGTGGC
>JBBCIV010000257.1:0-5855 GCA_037189665.1 Phycisphaerae bacterium
CGTTCAGAAAAACCAATGGGCGACGCAGGCGTCGCAACTACAACAAAAATCGCGTCGCTGTAGTGGCTGAACGGGACCTCGATGCCGCGCAATGGATTGATGGCGTGTTGGCTCCGCCCGCGCCTCAAGAAGCCTTCAGCGTCTTGCGCGCGATCAGCTGTTCGGCCCGGGCGATGAACTGGTCCATTGCCTCCTGCGCCTCCGGGTCGTTCATTTGACGGGGCGGGTGCTTCATCGTCCAGGCGCACACAGGTTCGATCGGTCCGGCGATGTTGGCATCGAGCGCCAGCTTGCAACTGCGGATGGCATCGACCACGACGCCGGCGCTGTTGGGCGAATCCTCCACGCTCAGGCGCAGCTCCATGCTCAGCGGCACGCCGCCGAAGCCGGTGCCTTCGAGGCGAAGGAAGCAGACCTTATTGTCTTTCAGGAACGGGATGAAATCGCTCGGGCCAATGTGGATGTTGTCGCTGGTGAGCGGCACGTCGAGTTGGCTCTGGACGGCCTCGGTCTTGCTGGCCTTCTTGCTCGCGAGGCGCGAGCGGTTGAGCATGTTGAGGAAGTCGGTGTTGCCGCCGGTGTTGAGCTGGTAGGTGCTGTCGATGCGCACGCCCCGGCTGGCGAAAAGTTTCGCCAGCGTGCGGTGCGTGATGGTCGCCCCCACTTGCGCCTTGATGTCATCTCCCACGCAGGGGAGGCCCTTCTGACGAAATCGCTCGGCCCAGATTTGATCGGACACGACAAAGCAGGGCACGCAGTTCACGAACGCCGTGCCGGCGTCGAGACACGCCTGCGCAAAATGCTCGGTCGCCTTCTGCGAGCCGACGGGCATGTAGCTGACGAGGACCTCGGCCCCCGATTCGCGAAGCACGGTGGCGGCATCGATGGCGGGGGCATCCGATGGCACGAAGCGCATGTGCTCGGGGTAGTCGGCCATATGCTCGCTGACGCCATCCAGCACTGGTGACATCTGCACCACCGGCCCGACGCCGGCGGGGGGGCGATGGAAAATCTTGGTGTTGTTTGGCGCCGCGAAGATCGCGTCGTTCAACGGACGGCCGACCTTGCGGGCGTCGATGTCGAACGCGGCGACCACCTCAATATCACTCACCCGGTACTTGCCCAGCAGCGGTGTCGACAACCCCTGAACGGCGGCATCGCCTTGCGCCTGCGCATAGTAATGAATGCCCTGCACGAGCGAACTCGCACAATTTCCAATACCCGCGATGGCGATCCTGATCTTCGGCATTGTCTCTCAACCAATCCTAAGCAACGCCAGCACCTCGACGTTGCCCTTGCTCCCTTTAATCGGACTTTCGACCCGATTCTGTATAACGAATCCGTCGGCGGCAATGGACGCCAATACGTCGCTAACTACAGGTTCTACCTGATCTTCCGGCAAAATTCCCTTTCTCAACACGCTCGGGGCCGATTCGTAGTGCGGCTTGACGAGCGTAACGACCTGCCCGGCAGGCTTGAGCATCCTTTTCGCACTCGGAAGAATGTGCTTCTGCTTCGTCCAGGCACAATCGATGACGACGATGTCTACCTTCTCAGGCAGTTCGACGTGCATCGCGTTTTGTCTCTCTTTAACGACGACACGGGCATCCTTCCGTAACTTCCAATCGAGGACGCCGTACCCGGTATCAACCGCATAAACCTTGGCTGCGCCGTGCTTTAGGAGGCAATCTGTGAATCCGCCAGTGGAGCAGCCCAAGTCGGCGCAGACGAGACCTTGTACGTCCAGCTCAAACGTACGGATGGCGTGATCCAGCTTTAGCCCGCCGCGGGAGACGAATTCCACAGGCGGGCAAGCATACGCGCCGATCGGGCGACGTCACGTGCCGGGAGGAAATGGCTCGATTCGTGCCAGCAACTCGTCCAGCCTCGCCGCGAGGATGCGGTAGCCGCGGTCGTTGAGGTGACCGTCATCGACGAGGAACATCTCCTTTCGGATCGGCGCGCCGGCATAGTGGCCGTATACGTCGAGGAAGAAGAGGGATTGATTATCCGCCAGCTTCGCGATCGAGCGGTTCACGTTTTCGATGCGCGTGTTCATGCCCGGCTCACGACGGGGGAAGATGCTCACCAGTACGATCTTCGTTTCGGGCAGGCGCGTCCTCAGGGCGTTCACCACCGCTTCCATGCCGCGGACAATTTCGTCGTCGGTGCCGGCATGGGCGGGATCGTTGAGGTTGTTCGTGCCGATCATCAAGACGATCCGGTCTGGCCTGAAACGGTCGAACAGGCCCGATTCGATGCGATACAGCAACTGCCTGGTCGTATCGCCGTTGATGCCCAGCGCCGCGGCGCCGGTGAACAGCGAGTTCCACGAGCGTTTGCCCGTCGACGGGAAGGCTTCAACGTGCGAATCGCCCAGGAATGCCAGCGTGGCGTCGCCGTCGCGCACCGCCCGGCGCTCGCGGGCCACGCGGGTTTCCCAGTTGCGAGCGACGCCGGAGTCCGCCGGCATCCACGGTTTCCCTTCCGCTGGCGCGGGCGACTGCTGCAACTGCACTTCTTCGACGTTCTGAGTGGTCGGCACGTAACCGAGACGCTCGACCTTCACCGAGTCGTCCCCGCTGCCTCCGGCGACGAAGATGCGCTTGATCGAGGCGCGCGGCACGGTGAAGTAGGTGGTCATCTCTATGCCGTGGTTTTCGTCTGCCACCATGATGACGGACTGGCCGCGGATCACATGAGATTCGCGATCCGGTTTTGCAGCGACGGTCGTGACGGTGTCGATCGATTCGTCATCCAGATCGGTGGTGATCATGATGCGCATCATCCCGTTGGCCGCCGGCACCAGTCGGATTGAGTCGTTCTCACTCGTGCCGTTGATCAGCAGTGATCCACGGTCATTTAGGATTGCAGAATGCTTGAAGCGCGGCTGGCTGATCACGGTAGCACGGGCGTTGATGAAACCCACCGCCATGTTTGCTGCCGTGGTCGTTGACGACAACATTTGCCGCGACTCCAGTCTCTCAATTTGCTCCAAGACGTACTCCTTTTGCTATTTTTCCGTTCAAAGAACGCCATTCGTGAAACAGTGCCCCGGATTGAAACTTGCCCGGTGTCCGTTACCGACTGATTACGTCCGCAATCGCTTCCCGAACCGCCGGCTCGAGCAGGCGGGCCCAGGCGCGGTAACCTCGGGCATGAAGATGGAGATTACCGGGGCGGTAATACGCCGCTCGGGCTCGCTTACCTGAAAAGGTGGATGTGGCATCGACGAACCGCACCTCATTCCCGTCTGCCAGTTGTGCCAGGCGGTCGTTCAGCTTGTTGACGACCTTGTTTTGCACGCTCGTCAGACGTGGCAGCACGCTGCTGAGGATGATCTTCGCCTGCGGCAGCTGTTTCCGTACCTCCGCGATGATCGCAGCGATGCCGCGGGCGGTCTGATCGGGGTCGTCGCTCAGGCCGACGTTATTCGTCCCGATCGCCAGCACCACCACTTTCGGCCGCAGGCCGTCGAGCAGGCCGTCGTTGATCCGATAGAGCAATTGGCTGGTCGTATCGCCCGCCAGCGCCAAGTTGAGCGGCGTCAGGTCGCCGAAGCTCTCCTTGTAAAACGCTTCGCCCGTCTGATCGAAGTAGTCCAGCATTGAATCGCCGAGGAAGACGAGGTCGGCGTTGCGATTTGCCTGTGCCGTCGCTTTGATCGCGTTGTGGCGCTTGAGCCAGTTGTCGATCTTGCCGGCGAACTGTCCGGGTAGCGCCGCCGTCGCGAAGTCGTCGATCGGCCGCTGGTTTACGCGCGTGTTCGTGCGACGTCGCTCCACGTTGCGCGTCTGCGTGATGCCGTGCAGGGACAGGTCGGCGCGCACGGTGTCGTACTGATCGCCGGCGTCGATGATGATCTCATCCACCGCCGTGATGTCGATCGTTGCCAGCGTCTGCGGTACTTCGTAGTTCCCTTTGGAAAAGATGTGATGTGTGGAGACAAGACCGTTCGTGCCGTCCGATGGCCGAGCGCCTTTCGCCTCCGCTTCGCCCGCCGACACCGCGCTGACATCCGGCATGTTCGTCAGCAATCCCGCCGTAGCGCTGATGGTGATCTTCGACCCGTCCAGCCGCAGGGCGATGGTGTCCGGCTCGCTTGTTCCCAGCACCGCCAACGTCCGCGTCTGCCGATTGTAAACAATCTGGCAACTTTCCAGCGGTGCCTCGTACACCGCCTGATCAAACGACCGCTCATCCTTGAACATCGCCGCCGACATCATCCGCCGCGGCTCCAGTCCCTCAATCTGCCCCAAGACGACTCCCTTTTGATATTCCGTCTCAGAAGACGCCGCCCCACGGGTGGAGATTACAGGCTACGTCATTTGGCGGGCGCCTTTGTCGTGCCGCGCGGTTTTCGGCGGCGAGTCAGGCATAGAAGGGAGGCGCCCGTCATGACCGCGAGGGCGGCGGATGGTTCGGGGATGGCGGTGATCGTCAGTGTGCCGATATGGCCGTAGGTCGAGCCGTTTGTACCCGTGACAACGAGGGTGAGCTCTCCGAGTTCGTTGGCGGCAACCTGTTTGAACAGCGCGGCGTTTTCGCGATTGGCTGAAATTTCGAGGGTGCGAAGCTCATCGCCGATCTGGTACTGCGAAAACCGAACGTCGGCCGTGGTTTGCTCCGTCGAGGCGAAGATTTCGACATCGTACAACCCGCCGGGCGTCAGCCCGTCGAGCACGATGGTGCTGCTCTGATTGGAAGGGGTTCTCCAGCCATCCCGGCCGATATTGGCGTCGAACAGCGTTTGCGGGCTGGCGGTGCGGTTGTAGTCGGTGAACGCGTCTTTAACGAACAGGGAGACAAATGTGCTTCGGCCTTCGGTGGTCCTGGCGAAGGCAAAGGCGGCATCCTTGTTACTGCTGAACCCCGACGCGGTGCTGTTCCAGATTTTCCCGCTGCTGTCAGGGCGCCGGCCGGTGTAGGAGTCGGAAGGCGTGGAACTCGATGTTTCGATGCTGGTCACGGCGGCGACCTGTTGGCTTCCGAAGTCGAAGCGGAGCGTTTCGCCCGCGGCCAGGTAGCCGGCCGTGTTTTTCTGGGCGAGCATCCACTCGTACAGGTCATCTCGACCATAAGTCGGATTGCTGGCATGCCCGCCGGTGGCGTTTTCCGAGTAACGCAGGTTGTTCTGCTCTCGGTAGATCGGGTACGACGCGGCGGTTGACGGGTAGCTGAAGTTCGCAAGCCCGCCTTCGCGGAGGATTTGTCGGGCGCGGTTGCGCGGATGGCTGCTGCCGACCTGCGGATCGTCGAAATTTCGGAAGATCCAGATCGGCTTGCCGACCAGTTCCTTGGCGTTGATGTCCGCCAATCGTCCCATGCTCGGCGCAATCGGCGCCAGGGCGGCGACCGCGCCGGCGTTCATCCCGCCAACGCCCCACACGCCGAATCCACCGAGACTGAAGCCCGTGAGATAAAGACGCTCGGAATCAATCGAGTAACGTCTTTGCGCGTTGGCGATCTGGAGCGCGGTGTTTTCCAGGACGGCGTTGCCCCATCCTGAGCTGGCTTGCGGCATGTAGACGAAGAAGTTTTCCTGTGCTGCCCGGCTCAGAAGGTTGGCGACGGGGCCGTTGACCTGGCTGGTGTTGTTCGTGCCTTGTTGACCGCTGCCATGGAAAAAGACGACCAGCGGATAGGACTTCGTCGGGTCGTAGTTTACAGGCGTATAAAGGCGGCCGGGAAGTTCGATCGAGCCGTTGTCCTGAAAGTCGTAGCTCCAGTCCTGGTACGATCGGCCGTTGTACGTCAGATTGGGTTGCGAAGTAGAGGTGCCCCCGTAGGCCAACGGTACGAACACGGATAGTCCCAGGAGCGTTGCTAATGTAGATCGATGTCTTCGCATGTGT
>JBBCIV010000258.1:0-13475 GCA_037189665.1 Phycisphaerae bacterium
GCCTTGGTTTCGTCGGCCGAAGCGCTGTCAGCCGCCGCCGTCGATTCGCCTTCCGGGCCCTTCTTCAGAGCTTTGGACGCGAACGCCTGGCGCTTCTCGTTGCGCTTGCGACGCAGGCCGGACGAGCGGCGAATGGTGCCGGTCGGCGCCTTCTGGTCATCGGTGATCAGTTCCAGTTGCACCAGGCTGCCGGCGTCGCCGATGCGCCACTTGGCCAGCTTGATAATGCGGGTGTACCCGCCGTTGCGACCCTTGTAGCGCGGGGCGACCTCGTCAAACAGGCGCTGAACGACCGTGCGGGGGTTGCCCTTCTCGTTCAGGATGAAGTCCTGATTTTCGTCGGTCACACGGCGGTCGTTCAGCGCCGCAATGACGCGGCGACGCGCCGTCAGCGTGCCCACGCGAGCGATCGTGATCAGCTTCTCGGCGAAGCCCTGCACTTCCTTGGCTTTCGGAAGCGTGGTCTTCACTTTCCCGTGCTCGATCAGCGACTGCACGAGGTTGCGCCGAAGCGCCAGACGGTGTTCCGTATCGCGGCTAAGCTGCCGGCCGCGCATTCTGTGACTGCTCATGACAAACTCCGAATCATTCTCGATTGCCAACTGCCGATTTTCGATTGAACGTCAGATCGCCATTCGATCGGCAATCCGCAATCGACGTTCGGCAATGTCTTACTGCTGTTCCGTACCTGCTGCTTCTTCGGTCTCCGACTCGTCGTCGTCGCCTTCGTCATCGTCGTCGTCGAGGTCTTCGCTGGTGTACGACTGAACCTGACCGGCGGCCAAGGCGTCGAGGTCCATGCCAAGGCTCAGGCCCAGATCCGCGAGGCGACGCTTCACTTCACGAAGGCTCGTCTTGCCGAAGCTGCGAACCTTCAGCAGGTCACCATCGGTCTTCTGGACGAGATCGCGGACGGACTGAAGCTTGGCGGATTCGAGGCAGTTGTTGGCGCGAACCGACAAGTCCAGTTCCTGGATCGTCATGTTCAGCTTCTGTTCGAGGTCCGGATCGATGGTCGGACGGGCGGCCTCGCGGAGCGATTCCATCGCGTCTTCGGTGACCAGTTCCGAGCCCAGTTCGAAATACTGAACGAACGGGTTCAGGTGCTTACGCAGGATCTTGGCGGCCTCGACCAGCGCCATCTCGGCGGAGATCGTGCCGTTGGTCCAGATTTCGAGGATCAGGCGGTCGTAGTCGGTGCGCTGGCCGACGCGGGCATCTTCGTGGCTGTAGCGGACGCGGGTGACCGGCGAGAAGATCGAGTCGACCGCGATCACGCCGGTGTCCTGCGGGCCATCGGTTTCGACTTGGTTTTCCTGGCTGGTGCGGTAGCCGCGACCCTTGCCGACGGTGAACTCGATCTCGAAGGGATAATCTTCGGTGAGGGTGGCGATGACGTGATCCTTGTTGACCACGGTGATCGCCGGATCGCCTTCGCACATGCCGGCGGTGATCGGGCCGGCCTTGCTCGTGCTGATCTTCATGGTCTTGGGTTCGTCCGAATCGAGGCGGACGACCAGACCCTTGATGTTCAGGATGATGTCGCAGACGTCTTCGACAACGCCCTTGAGACTGGTGAACTCGTGATCCGCACCCTTGATCCGCACGTGCGTGACGGCGGCGCCTTCCAGCGAGCTGAGAAGGATGCGGCGGAGGCTGTTGCCGACGGTCGTCCCGAAGCCGCGTTCGAACGGCTCGACGGTGAACTTCCCGAAGGTGTCGGTCGAAATCTGATTGTCACGAATCACCCGGGTGGGCAATTCCAAACCGCGCCAGCGAATACGCATATCAGTTCTCCTTACGCCTGCATCTCGAATTGCGGGAAGTTCCCGCCCTCACAGTTGAGGGCCATCTGTACTCCCACCTCGTCGAGCGAGGCATGATCTTTTATTGCCAATTTTCGATTGCCAATTGCCGATTGACGGGCGCCGAACATCATTCGGCATCGACAATCGGCATTCGACAATTTGATTACACGCGCCGCTTCTTCGGCGGCCGGCAGCCGTTGTGGGGGAGCGGGGTGACGTCTTCGATCGAGCTGATCCGCAGGCCCGCGTGTTGCAGATTCAGGATCGCCTGCTCGCGGCCGGCGCCCGGGCCCTTGACCCGGACTTCGACTTCCTGCAAACCCGACTTCTTGGCCTCGGTCGCGGCACGATCAGCAGCCCGCCCGGCGGCGAACGGCGTGCTCTTGCGGGCACCCTTGAACCCGACGCAGCCGGCCGACGCCCAGGAGAGCGTTTCGCCGTTGGTGTCGGTGATCGTCACAACCGTGTTGTTAAAGGTTGCCTTGATGTGGACGATACCCTTCGTCACACCTTTGCGAATCTTCTTCGTCGCGCCGGACTTCTTGCCGCCGGACGTCTTTGCATCTGCCATTTTTCCTCACTTGCGGATCGTCGAACCGGGAGGTTCTACCCGCGGTGGCCTAGTTGCCAGTTGTTAGTTACCAGTTGCCAGAGAAGCAGCAGCCAGCCGCCGCACTGGCAACGCCCCACGGAACAACCCCGTCTTACTTACCGAGTTCCTTCACGCCCTTCTTGCCGGCAACGGTCTTGCGCGGTCCCTTGCGGGTGCGGGCGTTCGACCGGGTGCGCTGGCCGCGCGTCGGAAGACTGCGACGGTGACGGTTGCCCCGGAAGCTCTGAATTTCCTTCAGGCGACCGATGTTCTGCTGCTGCTGACGGCGAAGCGCGCCTTCCACCAGGAAGCTACGATCGATGATCGTCACGATCTTCGAGAGGTCTTCTTCTGATAGTTCCTTCGCGCGAAGCTCGGGGTTGATGCCGGCTTCCTTGAGGATCTGCAGGGCGTTCGTCGGCCCGATGCCGAAAATGTAGCGCAGCGAGATCTTGATCTTCTTGTCGTTGGGGATGTCGATACCAGCGATACGAGGCATTTTTGCTCCGCTTTGCTTCGCAGTAAGTGGTCAGGGCAAGGGACGAGTAACGGCAAGCATGACCTGCCCCTTATTCACTGAGCACTATCCTTGCTTCTGCTTGTGCTTGGGGTTCGTGCAAATGACTCGAACGACGTTCTTCCGCCGAACGACCTTGCAATTTTCACAAATACGTTTAACGCTCGAGCGCACTTTCATGGCACACCTAAGTCCAAAATAAGGGAATCGGGCATCATACGCAGGATTTGACTGATTACAAGTGATCCTCCCGGCGGATTTTTTCAAGTCCGCCGCCATCCTGCGTGCAATCACTTGGCTTAGCCACTCCACTTCCCGCCGAGGCGAGCAAGGGGGCGGAGAATATATCGATTTGGCTCGCCTATTACAAATTGCCCCCCTCACGGGCACCCAATGTTCGGAAATTGTTCCATGCGGCAGGATTTCTCTACCTGACCAGTTCAGGATCGGGGTAAACTAAGGGCTCATTTCGAGGGTCACACGCACGTCCATGTGCGAAAGGAGAAGGTTTCATGAACGAGGCTCGTCCCATGATCCGCCCTGTCGGATCGGCGCAGGTCCATATTAATCCACCCAAGCCGGATAACCGGCTGAACGATCTGGTCGATCCCTTGGCCGAGAATTCCGCCCACCTTTCAGCCGACGAGCCGCTGCTGCTCGTGGAAGAAGCAGGCGTCGACGCGGTCGCGGAGCACCAGAAGAAAATCCGCTCCTACGACGAGGCCGCCAAGCATCGTCATCACGAGTGGAAACGCCAACTCCACGCCAGCCAGAACGGCGCCACCCGCGTCAAAAGCTTCCACGGAAAATATTCCGACCAGGGCCTGGCGTTCCTGGATGATTCGATCAACGAATGGCTGGACAACAACCCCGAGGTGGACGTGAAGTTCGTGACCAGCACGGTGGGCATGTTCGACGGCAAGGTCAAGGAGCCGGCGCTGGTGTTGAACGTCTGGTACTAAATGGCTCGTGGTGCGTGACGAGCGTTGCGTGAAAGACTGGCATCCGTTTCACGTAACGCTCGTCACGTCACACGCACCATTCAATGATATTCCTGCAACGGCTTTACCGCCCAGCCGTCCTTCTGAAGTTCGGCGATGCCGCGAGCGCCTGCGCGGGCGGCGGTGATGGTGGTGAGGATCGGCACTTTGTGCATGACCGACATCGCGCGGATCTTGCCCTCGTCCGTCGCGGGGCCCTTCTTCGTGGGGGTGTTGATGAGCAGTTGGATCTGCCCGTTCTTCATATAATCCCGCACGTTCGGCCGACCTTCGGCGAGCTTGTTGATGCGCTCGGCCGACTTCACCCCTGCCGCCGCGATCGCGTCGTAGGTTCCGCCGGTGGCGAGGATCTTGAAGCCGCACTGCTCGTACATCTTCGCGATCTCGCCGATCTCGGCCTTGTCGCGATTGTTGACGCTGATGAACACCGTCCCCCCCATCGGCAACGCCGCGCCGGCGGCGATCTGAGCCTTGGCGTAGGCGGTGGCGAAGTCGTCGTCGATGCCCATCACCTCGCCCGTCGATCGCATCTCCGGGCCGAGGATGACGTCCACGCCGGGGAACTTGCTGAACGGGAACACCACTTCCTTCACGCTCACGTGTTTCGGATCGGGCTGTTCCTGCACGCCCAGCTCATCCAGCGTCTTGCCCGCCATCACCTTGGCGGCCAGCGACGCCCACGGGACGCCCGTCGCCTTGCCGACGAACGGAATCGTCCGCGACGCACGCGGGTTCACCTCGATCAGGAAAATCTCGCCGTCCTTGATGGCGTATTGAACGTTCATCAACCCGCGCACTTTCAAGGCTTTCGCGAGCTTGTGGGTGTGTTCCTTCAGCTTGGCAGTCAGTTCTTTGCTGAAGCTGTATGGCGGCAGCGCGCAGGCGGAGTCGCCGGAGTGAATGCCGGCCTCCTCGATGTGCTCCATGACGCCGCAGATGACGCTTCGACCCTTGCCGGTTTCGTCGTAGTCGGCAATGCAATCGACGTCGCACTCGGTGGCGTGATCAAGGAACTTGTCGATCAGGATCGGGTTGTCGCCTTCCGCCTTCACCGCGATCGCCATGTAGTGGTTGAGCTGGTCTTCGTCCGAGACGATCTCCATCGCCCGGCCGCCGAGGACGAACGACGGCCGCACCAGCACCGGATAGCCGATTTCGGCCGCCACTTTGCGGGCGTCTTCGATCGAGCGGGCGATGCCGTTGGCCGGCTGCTTGAGGCCGACCTGTTCGACCAGCGAGCGGAATTTCTCCCGATCGCCGGCCGCTTCGAGCATGTCGATCGACGTGCCGATGATCGGCACTCCGGCATTGTGCAGTCCGCGCGCCAGGTTCAGCGGCGTCTGGCCGCCCAACTGCACGATCACGCCCTTCACCAACCCGCCCTGCTCGCTGAAAGGCTTGCCGTTAAGGCGTTCGCAGATGTTGAGCACATCTTCGTGCGTGAGCGGCTCGAAGAACAGCAGGTCGGACGTGTCGTAGTCGGTCGAAACCGTTTCCGGGTTCGAGTTGATCATGACCGACTCGTACCCGAGTTGCTTCATCGCGAACGCGGCATGCACGCAACAGTAGTCGAACTCGATGCCCTGCCCGATGCGGTTCGGGCCGCCGCCGATGATGATGACCTTCTGCTTGTCGGAAAGGCGGATTTCGTCTTCGAACTGCGGTTTACCGTTGACGGTGATCGGCGTTTCGTAGGTACTGTAGTAATACGGCGTCGCAGCCTCGAACTCGGCGGCGCAGGTGTCGACGAGCTTGTAGACGGGTTTGATGCCTAGCGATTGCCTGTACTCGCGGAAATCAGTGCCCGACCATTCGTTAAAGTAAGTTGTGATGCGATTCAGATTAGCGAGTATCTGAACGTCGCTGTATCCGAGTCGCTTTGCGTTCGACAGGTACTCGCGCATTGCTTCGTCGCGTCGTCCAGTCTTGCGGTCCGCGTAGAAGATCATCTGGAAGTAGTCGTCGCTTGCGATTTCCGCGTCGACTAACTCCTTCATCTGCGCCAGGAACCACGGATCGATATGGGTCAACGCATAGATCTGATCGACCGTCCATCCCATCTTCAGCGCATACCGCACATAATACAGCCGCCCCTGCGATGGCACGGCCAGCTTACGGCGGAGCTTGTCTTCGGGGATCGGGTATTGTGATTCGGTAGAATGGGCGTCCCGCCCATTTTCCACGGGCGAGACGCCCGTGCTACTCATCAGCCACTTGTCGTTCTTATCGAGGCCGAAGCCGAAGCGCTTCACTTCCATCGAGCGAATGCCCTTCTGCAGCGCCTCCTTGAACGTCCGGCCGATCGCCATCGCTTCGCCGACGGACTTCATCTGGGTGGTCAGCGTTTCGTCGGCATCGGGGAACTTCTCGAACGTCCACCGCGGCAGCTTGATGACGCAGTAGTCGATGCTCGGCTCGAAGCAGGCGGACGTGTACATCTCGTACTTGCCGTCCTTGCCCTTCTTGCTGGTGATGGGGTTGGGCAACTCATCCAGCGTGTAGCCGACGGCAAGCTTTGCGGCGATCTTCGCGATCGGATAACCCGTCGCCTTAGACGCCAACGCCGACGAACGCGACACGCGCGGGTTCATCTCGATGACGACCATGTCGCCATTCTTCGGGTTGATGCCGAACTGGATGTTCGACCCGCCAGTCTCGACGCCCACCGCGCGGATAACCGCAAAGCTGGCGTCGCGCATTTTCTGGAATTCCTTGTCCGTCAGCGTCTGGATCGGAGCGACGGTGATGGAATCGCCCGTGTGGACGCCCATGGCGTCGATATTTTCGATGGAGCAGATGATGATGCAGTTGTCGTTCTTATCGCGGACGACCTCCATCTCGTACTCTTTCCAGCCGATGACCGACTGCTCGATGAGCACCTCGGTGACGGGGCTGGCATCGAGCCCGCGCTGCACGATTTCCTCGAATTCCTCAACGTTGTACGCGATCCCGCCGCCCGTGCCGCCGAGGGTGAAGGCGGGCCGGATGATGGCGGGCAGGCCGACGATCTTGAGGGTTTCGCGGGCGTCTTCCATGTTGTGGACGACGCCGCTGGTGGGCGTTTTCAGCCCGATCTCGGCCATCAGTTCCTTGAACCGCTGGCGGTCTTCGCCGCGGAAGATGGCCTCGCGGTTGGCGCCGATCATCTGCACGCCGTACTTGTCGAGGATGCCCTGGTCGTAGCACGCCATGCCGGTGTTAAGGCCGGTCTGCCCGCCGAGGGTGGGCAGGAGCGCGTCGATGGGGGTGCCGTTGGCCTTTTCGCGGGCGAGGATCTTCTCGACCGATTCGGGCGTGATGGGCTCGATATAGGTGGCGTCGGCGAACTCCGGATCGGTCATGATCGTGGCGGGGTTCGAGTTGATGAGGACGATGCGGTAGCCCTCTTCTTTGAGGGCGCGGCACGCCTGGACGCCGGAATAATCGAACTCGCAGCCCTGGCCGATGACGATGGGACCGGAGCCAATGATCAGGATGGAGTGAATGTCGGTTCTGCGGGGCATTGCGGGGGGGAAGGATACAGGAACTTGATTCGTGAATACAGCGACGCAGGTTACCCTTGCGCTTAAGTTTGGCGTTCGCGCCGCCGGCGTCTATTCTGGGCGTACTTCTGATGCTTCCCATCGTGCTCCATCATGGCATTTTCGGGACCGACCGCGTGCGGTTCGGGCCGATCGGATGGTCTTATTTTGGCGGTGGGATCGAGTGTGAAATCGCATCGCGTGGTCATCCGTTGGTGATGGCAAAGGTCTCGAAAACCGGCTCGATCGCCCAGCGAGCGGCCGAACTGAAGCAGACGCTCGTCGATCGGCTTGGCGATGCCGGCAAGCGAATCGTCATTCTCGCCCACTCGATGGGCGGGCTCGACGCCCGTTACATGATCCGCAAGCTTGACATGGCCCACCGCGTGGCGGCACTGGTGACGCTATCCACGCCGCACCACGGGTCGAGCTACGCGGACTGGATGCTGCGGAACATCGATAAAAGCCGGCAAGCACAGATGTTATTGCGGTTCATCCGCCTGGAACTTGATGGCGTTCGCGATCTGACGCGAAAGGCCGCGGTTCGGTTCAACGAGGAAGTTCCCGATCATCCCGATGTTGCCTATTTTTCCATTTCCGCCTCTCGGCCGTGGCATCGGGTGCCGGCGTTTTTACTGCACTCGCATCGGGTCGTCTCCCGCGCCGAAGGGCCGAACGACGGGGTCGTGTCGGTCAAAAGCGCAACGTGGGCCACCCACCTGGAAACCTGGCCCGCCGATCACATGCACATGGTGAACCGCCGGCTGGTGCTGGAATTCCGCAACCCCACCGGCAACGTTCGCGGCCGATATGCGGGCGTGCTCGATCAACTTGCCAGCCGGGGTATCCTGCGCCACCCCATTGTTGCCGTCGCTCCAACTGCTGTGCCTACAATGATCTAGAACAACGCCTGCCATCAAGGCGTTCGACGGCACGCGGGGATGCGTGTTCGCAGGAGCGTTATGATTCACCTGGCGATCGTCGGCTGCGGCGGAGAAGCGCACGGCCACGCTCAGATCCTCAAATCGATCCCCGAGTGCACCGTCACCGGGCTGGTCAGCCAAACCGCCGCGCACGTGCGGCGGTTTCAGGACGAATACTACCCCGATGCCCGCGCCTATACCGATTTCGAAGCCCTCCTCGGCGACCCGCCCGATCAACTCGACGCCGTCCTGCTGCTGACGCCACATGCCCTGCATTACCCGCAGGCCAAGGCATCGCTGGAGTCCGGCCTGCACGTGCTGACCGAAAAGCCGATGGTCACGCAGACCGACCACGCCTACGACCTCTGGCGATTGGCGGAGGAACGAAAAAAGGTGCTGTCGATCACGTTCCAGGCGCCGTTCAGCGCCGAATACCAATACCTCAAATCCCTCCGCGAAGGCGGACGGCTCGGGCAGACGCAGATCGTACAGGGATGGCTCGCCCAGGACTGGATGAAGTCCACCCTGCTCACCTGGCGGCAAGATCCTTCCCTCTCGGGCGGCGGACAACTCTACGACAGCGGATCGCACGTGCTCAACGCGATCCTGTGGCTGATGAACGAGCCCGTTGCCGAGGTCGGCTGTTTCATCAACAACTGCAGCACGCCGGTGGACATCAACGGCGTCGCGATCCTGCGGTTCGCCTCCGGCGCGATGGCGTCGCTGGCGATCGGCGGCAACAGCGTCGGCTGGGACGTGCGGGTGATGCTGCAAACCGACGTCATGTCGATCCACACCGACCCGCACGGCGCTTTCCTTGAGATCAAGGGCAACGACGAGTTTCGCTACCCCCACATCCCAACCGACCCCACGCCGGCGGCGTTCACGCCCCACCGCAACTTCATCAACGCGATCCTCGGCCGCGAGGAACTGCAGCTCACGCCGCGACACGGCGTGGTGCTCTCGACGATCATGGATGCGCTCTACGACGCCGCCAAACGCAACGCCATCGTCAAGGCCGCCGCGGTCCCGGCGACCCTCGAGCCCGCCGAAGCTGCGGCGATGTAACGTCTCTTATTCCTCCCCCTTCTGGGAAGGTTAGGCGGGGGCTTGAGCACCAAGTTGCAGCCAAGCGCCTCGACGTTCAAAGCCCCCTCCCGACCTCCCCTTCGGGGGAGGAGAAAGATGGGCAGCGCACAGCCCTCTACTGCGCCCCTGCCACCGACATTTGCTTGTCGTGCTCGATGGTCATGCGGTAATCGACGGTCTTGGCCTCGCCGTTGGTGGCGTTGCCAGGCACGTCGATGTCGAAGCGGAGCAAGCCCTGCTTCTTGATCGTGCGTTCGTACTCCGCGTCCTTGCTGACATCTGCGGTGCTGCTGACGAGCGTGGGCTTGATCTGGTTGCCGCTGCTCTGCGGCATGCGGTCGAGCAGGCGAACCTTGGCCGGCGCGGCGCCGAAGTTCTCGACGCTCAGGCGGTAGTCGAACGTGACGATCTGGTTGCCGCCCTGCGTGGTTTCAACGCGTTCGACGAGTTCCCGCTGGGCGCGGAGCGACGTATCGATGCCGAACCCCGCGGTGAACGTCCCGCCGACGAAGGTTGTCGGCACCTCGCCGTGGCCGACGAACTGACCGTTCATGTACGACACGCTCGGGCCGGCCAGCAGCACGGTCTTGCTGTCGTTGGTCACCTGCGCCTCGTCGTAGACGTACGGCGTCAGCACCGGCACCGCCAGTTTGTAGAACGACGATTTCATCTGCGCCGTCGTGATGCCGACCAGTTGCTGGTCCGATCGGCTTTGCAGCGTCGTGCGCCCGGGCAATTGGTAGGTGACGGTGATCGACTCCTCGTTCCGCCCGAGCGACCGCACCGCCAGCTTGTCGGTGAGCGATATCTCCGCCATCTGCATCTCGAGCGCGATGCCGTTCATCTCCTTCAGATTGCCGGCGTTGATGTCGGCCTGAATGCCCCAGTTCGCATGCCCGTCGGCGTAGAGCGCGTTCTGGCCGTCGGCATCGTGGTTATTGCTGTTGAACTTGCGGAGCGTAACGTCGCGACGCTGCTTTAACTGCTCGACGTATCCCTTCTGATCCTGCTGCGCCTGCTGTGCGGGCATATCGCGGCGAAGGGTGAGTTGCAGCGGCTCGAGCTTCGGGGCGCGGCTGACGACCGACGGCGTGGCGGTCGAAAGCGTCATGGTGACGTTGCCCCACTCTTCGCCGCTCATCTGCGAGATCGCCGCCTGGTACAGCACGGTGACGGCAGGGTTGCCGGCTGAGGCGTTGATGGTGTAGCTGGGGGCCCAATTCGCGCCGTCAACCAGGTAGTTCAGCTTGATCGTCTTCGCGCCGCCGTCTTTCGCGTCCAGAAGGACGACCGCCTCCCGCGCGGTATCGGCGGCGCCGCGGGTGAGCTCGGCGCGCTGACGTTGCGTCAGCTCGATCTGCTGCTTCAGGTCGGCCAACTTCGTCTCGGCGGCCAGTTGGTCCCCTGAGAGCTGCTCGCGGCGGGTGAAGACCGTGGTCGTCATCTTGTCGAGCGTGTCGGCGTTCAGCACGCCGTTTTTCAGTTCGGTCGTCACGCTGGTCGCGACGAACTGCTCGAGCTTGCCGAGATACTCGGCATTCTTGCGGAGGACCTCGATCTGACGCTCGACGCCCGTCGCCTCGCGCGAGAGCGACTGCAACTGCTCGTCGATCTTCCGAACCTCTTCGCGCACGTCCTGGGCGACGGCACGGGTGCGGTACAGGACCGACCGCACCTGAACGCCATCGGCCCCCTCCGCGAAGAGCGAGCCGGGAACGACCCTCTGCGGCAGATCGGTGACGACCAATTCGACCAACCCGTCGGCCTTGGGGACGTCGATCGCGCGCGTCACCATCGCCTGCCCGCGATAGACGGTCACCGAATCGACCCGCCCCTTGACCGAAACCGGGTCCGCCGCCAACGCCACCGAACCGCACGCCATCGCCAGCACCGTTATCGCGAACATCGAGCGCATAGGAGAGTTCCTTTGGTAAGAGCTTCCCGGTTAGACGCGCGACGCCCGCCAAAGTTCCGCGGCCGAGGCAAAACGGGCGAAACTTGCATCCGGCGACAAAACATGCCATCAATCACGATATGACGTCCCGTGTCAGCTTTTCGGTGTGGGCTCCCGCGTTCGGCCATGACCTGCGGGCGATCGCGCCGCGGGTGAGGCAGGCGGGGTTTCACGGCGTTCAGCTCGATGCGGGATCGCGGATGCTGAACCTGACCGAGCTTTCCTCCTCCGGCCGGCGCGACGTGAGGCGACTATTGGCGTCGGTGGACCTTCAACTGACGTCGATCCGGGTGGACTTTGCCGGCGCAGGCCTGGGGCCGGCTGCCGACACCGACCGCGCGCTCGACCGCGTCGATCTGATCCTCAACGCCGCCGCCGAACTGGCGTGCCCCGTCGTGTGCATCGATCTCGGCCGGCTGCCGCCCGTGCAACGCGTCGCCCGACCGCGCCCCAAAGTCACCGCCGCCGATGCTGGCCTGCTGATTCTCCCCGAGCCGACAACGCCCGTTGAGCCCGAGCCGGAGCCCGTCGCGACGAAGATCGACCCCGCGCTCGTCTCGCACTGGCAACAGGTGATGGCCCAGCTCGGCGAGATCGCCGACCGTTACGGCGCCATGCTCGCGATGGGCAGCACGCTGAGCAGTTACGCCAGCCTCGCATCGCTGATCAAGCAGGTGAACTGCCCGTGGTTCGGCATCGATTTCGATCCGTCGCTGCTGCTTCGGGACGAGTGGTCGCTCGGCGAGCTGTTCGACGACGCCGGACCGCTGATGCGACACGTTCGCGCCCGCGATGCCGTCAAAGGCGACGACCGCCGTACCAAGCCCGCCATCGTCGGCCGGGGCGACGTGGCGTGGCGCGACGTGCTGCAAACGCTCGACGACGCCGACTACACCGGTACCATCACCCTCGAGCCGGCAGAGCTGAACGATCCGCACGCCGGCGCGATCGCGGGCCTCAAGCAACTCACCGCGATCGTAACGACGTAAACCAACGCCTCTTTTAGCTGCGACGCCTGCGTCGCCAATTGTGATTCGTCAAACGACTGGAATGGGCGACGCAGGCGTCGCAGCTACACGATATTATTCGCGCGGCAGCGATTGCTCCATCATGACGTAGTGCGCCTCATCCATGCCAAGGCCGCGATAGACATCTTGAGCCCGTTGGTTTTCCTTCTCCACGTACAGTCGCAACATCACCGCGCCAGCCTTGACGGCCTCATCTTTCGCATGGGCGTGAAGTTGCCTGAAAATACCGTGTTTGCGGAAGTCCGGATGGACATAAACGGACTGAATCCACCAGATGTCGCCGTTGCGCCAATCGGACCACTCCAGCGTGATCATCAACTGCCCCACCACGCGTCCGTCCACTTCCGCGACGAAGTACACGCCTTTGTTCGGGTCGCCCAGCACTGCCTTCACGCCGGCGGTGACGGTATACGGATCGAGTTTCTTCTGTTCCGTTTCCATCGCCATCTGAATGTTGTAGGTGGCGACGACGGTCATATCGCTTGGCTGGCCGCGCCGAATGTGAACGGCGGAAGGAATGCTGCTCATGCGCCAGAAGGTACTTAGCGGCGAGGTTTCACGCCACCGGCATTCAGGGAGATTAACACGCCGAGTCCACAGCCTTCCCGCGGAGTCCACAGCCTTCCCAATGTAGCGCGCTACATCCCGCGCACATACCACCGGCCATCCCAACGACTGGCCCGACCAACACTTAACAACACCGCACCACGCCACGCACTTTTGAGCGCGCTACATTTTGCAACATTCCCCACCATCCCGGCCGGAAATTCCGATCAAAACCCCGCCCTTCTCTTCGATTGCCAAAGATCAACGCCGCGCAAAAGCGCGCAGCGACCCCTGATTATTTACCGCCGTCCTTCACAAAAGTCGGCGGAAAAATCGCCTCGCCAAACGCCTTTTCCACCCTCGCCGCCCGCGCTCCCTGACCTCGCGTGCCAGCGGGTTTCCCCCACAAATGAGCACTTGGACTTCGTAGCAAAGCGGAGAGGAGAACGCAGAGTTATCATATCAGCCAATTCACCAACTGATATGATAACTCCCG
>JBBCIV010000259.1:0-5882 GCA_037189665.1 Phycisphaerae bacterium
ACTGGCAACCGGCAACTATGTCTCAATATTCCGCCATTATCACCGGGACCGGTTCTTACACGCCGGAACGTCGCCTGACCAACGCCGACCTGTCGGCGATGGTCGAGACGAACGACGAGTGGATCGTCCAGCGTACCGGGATTCGCGAGCGTCGTATGGCGGCGGCGGACGAGTCGACCGCCACCCTGGCCACCAATGCCGGCAAGCGCGCGATCGAGGCTGCCGGACTTCAGCCGTCCGACATCGACTTGGTCATCGTCGCGACCATCACCCCCGAAATGATGTTCCCGGCGACCGCGTGCGTCGTTGCCAGCCGCCTGGGTTGCCCCAACCGCGCCGGCTTCGACCTCTCGGCCGCCTGCACCGGGTTCGTTTATGCCCTCCACACCGGGGCGGCGTTTGTCCGTAGCGGCCAGTACAAGAACGTGCTGGTCATCGGTGCCGAAACGCTTAGCCGTGTAACCGATTACACCGACCGGGGCAGTTGTATTCTCTTCGGCGACGGCTCCGGGGCGGTGGTGCTCAGCCGGTCGAACGAGCCAAACGTCGGTTTTATCCACGGCCAGCTTCATTCCGACGGCGGCCCTATGTCCGACGCAATGCTCCTCAAGCCTGGCAGCCGTCACCCCATCAATGCCGAGCTCATCGCCGCTGGCGATCAGTATATGAAGCTGAAGGGCCGCGAAGTTTACAAGTTCGCCGTCAGCAAGTTCGAAGAGCTGATTCGCGACGCGATGACCACCTGCGAATTGACGCCGGAGACGCTTAGCCTCATCGTTCCGCACCAGGTCAACCAGCGGATCATCGACAGCGCCATGGAGAAGCTGGCGCTCCCGCCGGAGAAGGCGTACGTCAACATCGATCGTTACGGCAACACGTCGTCGGCTTCGATCCCGATCGCGCTGGACGAAGCAGTGCGGGCGGGCAGGGTGAAAAAGGGCGACAGCATCGTCTTTGTCGCGTTCGGCGCCGGCCTCACCTGGGGCAACGCCGTCGTTCGCATGTAACGCTTACAGTAGCACGGGCGTCTCGCGCCCGTGGATTTCACGGAAACGGGCGAGACGCCCTTCTACTCAACATGGCAACCACCTACATCCTTTGCCCTGGACAGGGCGCTCAAACCGTTGGAATGGGAAAAGACTTCTACGAGTCCTTCCCCGAAGCCAGGGCCGTGTTCGACAAGGCGAACGACGTGATCGGCTTTGACCTCGCGAAGATTTGCTTCGAGGGTCCCGAAGACAAGCTGACGCAGACCGATATCAGCCAGCCGGCGATCTACGTCACCAGTGTGGCCTGTCACGCCGCCGCCAAGGCCGCGGGCAAGCTGGGCGAAGGGCCGTTCGTGTACGCAGGGTTGAGCCTTGGCGAGTACACGGCGCTTCATCTGGCGGGCGTGTTCAGCTTTGAGGACGGCCTGAAGCTCGTCGCCGCGCGCGGCCGGGCGATGCAGGATGCCGCGGTCGCCACGCCCAGCACGATGGTCGCCGTCATGGGCGGCGATGAGGCTCAGATCGCCAAGCTGTGCGAGGAATCGGCCCAGGGCGAGGTGCTCGTTCCCGCGAACTTCAACGCCCCGGGACAGATCGTCGTCAGCGGCACAAGGCCTGCCTGCGCCCGCTTCACCGAGGCCGCCACTGCTGCTGGTTTGCGGGCTATTCCGCTGACGGTCGCCGGCGCGTTTCACTCCCCGATCATGCAGCCGGGCGCCGACAGGATGGCCGCCGAATTGAGCAAGGTGCGGCTTAACGCCCCGGTGTCGCCTGTTTATGCCAACGTCACCGCTAAGCTTCACGGTGATCCGGAATCGATCAAATCGCTGCTGGTCGACCAGATCGTCAAGCCCGTTCGCTGGGAGCAGACGATCGCGCAGGTCGCCAACAATGCCGACGTGAAGTTCATCGAGCTGGCCCCGGGCAAGGTGCTGACCGGCCTGCTGAAAAAGCAGAATCGCCGCGCGGAGGTTGCAACGTTGGCGACGGCAGACACAATCAAGTAACCGCGCGGCGCACCATTCCGGAGATGGCGCGCGGGGGATTCGACATTTAGCATTCGACACCAGACACTATTGATATGACAGATAAACGCGTAGCAATCGTCACCGGAGGATCTCGCGGCATCGGCGCCGCGATCGCAAAGCACCTGGCCAGGCAGGGCACCCACGTTGTCGCCGCGGCGCGGTCGCTGGATAAGCTGAACGCCGTCGTCGAGGAGATCAAGGCCGCCGGCGGAAGTGCCGAGGCGCTGGTGATCGACCTGGCGAACCCCGCCCAGACCGCCGAGGCGATCGAGAAGGTCGCCGACGCGCACGGCCGCATCGACGTGCTGGTCAACAACGCCGGCATCACCAAGGACGGACTCTTCCTCCGCATGGACGACGCCGATTTTGACGAAGTCATCAACACCAACCTGAAGAGCGCCTTCGTCGCCACCCGCACCGCCGCCCGCTACCTGATGCGGAGCAAGTCGGGCGGACGCATCGTGAACATCAGCTCAGTCGCGGGCGTGGCCGGCAACGCGGGGCAGGCCAACTACGCCTCCAGCAAGGCTGGCCTCATCGGCCTGAGCAAGACCGTCGCAAAGGAACTGGCCGGCAAGGGCGTGACGTGCAACGTCGTCGCTCCCGGCTTCATCGTCACCGATATGACCGACGTGCTTCCCGATGCGATCAAGTCCAAGGTGAAGGATTTCATCCCGCTTCGCCGCTTTGGCAACGCCGACGAGATCGCCGCCGTGGTGGCGTTCCTCGCCTCGGAGGCGGCCAGCTACGTGACGGGTCAGGTCATCTGTGTTGATGGCGGTATGGTGATGTAAAAGTTCATCCACGAATCGACACGAATGCGTGCAGAGATGATCATTGGCCACAGATGGGGCACACAGATTTACACAGGTAGGAAATTCAATCCGTGTGAATCCTCGCCCCATCTGTGGCTATTTAATTTTTCTGCACGCGTTCGTGTCGATTCGTGGATACAAAATCTGGTTCAATAGGTGCGAGCATGTCAGACAAGGTGAAGATCGGTGTGATTGGAACGGGGGCGATCAGCGGGGCGTACCTTGGCATGGCCAAGAATTTCCCGATCGTTGAGATCGCGGCTTGCGCGGACGTGAACCTGGATGCCGCGAAAAAGAAGGCGGATGAGTTCGGCATTCCTCGCGTGTGCACGGTCGATGAGGTCTTCGCCGACAAGTCGATTGAAATCGTGCTGAACCTCACCATCCCGAAAGCGCACGTGCCGATCGGCCTGCGTGCGATCGAGACGGGCAAACACACCTATGCCGAGAAACCGCTCGGCGTGAACCGTGAAGAAGGCCATCAACTCCTCGCCGCCGCCAAGGCGAAGAACCTGCGCGTGGGATGTGCGCCCGATACGTTCCTGGGCGCCGGCATCCAGACGGCGCGCAAGCTGATCGACGACGGCGCAATCGGCAAGCCGGTGGCGTTCACGGCGTTCATGATCAGCCGTGGCCATGAGAATTGGCATCCCTCGCCTGAGTTCTACTATCAGGTGGGCGGCGGGCCGATGTTCGACATGGGGCCGTACTACCTCACGGCGCTGCTGAACCTGCTGGGCGGCGTGAAGCGCGTCATGGGCATGGCCTCGATCACCCGGCCGGAGCGCACGATTACCAGCAAGCCGAAGTTTGGGCAGAAGATCAAGGTCGAAACGCCCGACCACGTACTGGGCATGATGGAATTTGAGAACGGCTGCGTCGGCTCGATTATCCAGAGTTTCGCAATGCGCGCCGGCTCGGGAGCCGCCAGTCCGATCGTCGTTTACGGCACGGAAGGGACGTTGCAGGTGCCCGATCCGAACGGGTTTGATGGTCCGGTGAAGCTTTGCCGCTTTGAAGACGGCAAGGGTGACGAGTTCGTCGAACAGCCTCACACCTTCGTGAAAGGCTACGGCCGCAGCATCGGGCTGGCGGATCTGGCGTACGCCATCCGCAGCGGGCGCGAAGACCGCTGCAACGGCAATCAGGCGCTGGCGGTGCTGGACCTGATGCAGGCGTTCCTGGATTCGTCCAAATCGGGCCAGGCGGTGACGCCCACCGTCCAGTACACCCGCCCGGCGGCAATGCCGGCGCACCTGCCGTTCGGCGAACTCGATCGATAAAAATCGTCGGAGAGGGATGCAGCCGAAGATTTTGGAAATGCAGGCGATTTACACTTGCCGGCAGTTAAGGATTGCTCCTATCGTGTTTCCATGCCCAAGGTACGGACTGCTGCGCTGATCGTGTCTCTGTGCCTCGCCACCGGCGGCCTCGTTCGTAGTGCCGCTGGGGAGGAAAAAAGGGTGGCCGTCGATTTGGTGCCCAGCGTTGCATCCGTCAAGCCGGGCGATTCCTTCCAGATCGCCTTGCGATTCAAGATTAAACCGAAGTGGCATCTTTACTGGCTCAACCCTGGCGATTCCGGTCTCGCTCCGGCCGCCGCCTGGACCGCTCCAGATGGCGTGAAGATCGCTCCTGACCTTCAGTTTCCGCCGCCCCGGCGGCTTGCGGTGGGGAGCGATATCGAGAGTTTTGGATACGAGGACGAACTCGTCCTGCTCGCCGACGTCACGACCGATTCCGCCGTCGCCGGACCGATTCGCATCGACGCCAGGCTCAACTGGCTGGTTTGCGCTGATACGTGCATTCCAGAAGATGCTGCCGTCTCGGTTTCCGTCCCAGTAGGAGCGCAGACTGAGGCCAACTCGTTGTTTGCTGAGGTCGTACAGCCGGTCGCGACTTATAATGCTGCTTCGCCTATTGAGGCGACGGTGGAATTGAACGCCGACAAATCCGAGGGCCGCATTCTCGCGTACGTCTCGAAGGAGCCGATCGACGCCTCGAAGTTCGACCTGTTTCCCCCGGCCGTCGAGTTTGCCGTGTTCGGCAAGCCGACGGTCGTCACCACTGATAAAGGAAATGCGATCGCCGTTCCGTTTCGCGTGCTGCCGGGAATGAAGGAGCCCGTCGTCGGCGATGCGATGCTGGTTCGGATCGATGATAAAGGCGGGCGGCGCGGAACGTTGATTTCGCTTCGCTTTGATTTCGTCAAGTGATGTTCTGCTCTGGTTCTCTTTTAACTCTCGTGGGAGGTTTCCATGAAGACCGCGTTTTTCTCTTTTGCCGTTGCGCTGGGCCTGCTGGCCGTTACGTCGCTGACCCTGTTTGCCGATGACAAGCACGCCGGGCACAACCATGCCAAGCTGGGCCTCGGCGATCAGGCCCCGGCGTTCACGCTGAAGGATCAATCGGGCAAGGACGTGAGCCTGTCCGACTACTCGGGCAAGATCGTCGTGCTTGAATGGTTCAACGAGGGCTGCCCCTTCGTCGTGAAGCACTATAAGGAAGGCCACATGAACACGCTGGCCGGCAAGTATGCCGACAAGGGCGTGGTATGGCTTCGCGTGAACTCGACCAGCAATGCCACCCAGGACAGCAACGCCAAGATCGCCGGTGATTGGAAGATCGCCGGCCCGATCCTGCTCGACGCCGACGGCGAAGTGGGCAAGGACTACGGCGCGACCAACACGCCGCACCTCTACATCGTGAACAAGGAAGGCAAGCTTGCCTACCGCGGCGCGATCGACAGCGATTCGTCCGCCGATACCGCGAAGGTCGCCGGCGCGACCAACTACGTCGCCAAGGCCCTCGACGAACTCCTCGACGGCAAGTCCGTCAGCCAGCCGGAAACCAAGGCCTACGGCTGCACCGTGAAGTACGCGAAGAAGTAGGCGAGCGGTCAGCAAGGAGGGGCAAGGGACAAGTATTTGTCCTTTGAAACGATTGAAGGCTGAAGAGAGAAGGTCGCGCGTTGCACGCGCGATCGCTCTCTTCAGCCTTTTTTGTTTGTCACTTGCTTCTTGTTGTAGCTGCGACGCCAGCGTCGCCCA
>JBBCIV010000260.1:0-50359 GCA_037189665.1 Phycisphaerae bacterium
TGTTCGCGTTCTTCTTTGGCATGGTTTTTCCGCAGACCGACTACGTGTTCATGTTCTTTAACATCACGGGCGCGATCTTCCTTGGCGGCAGTGGGGCGGTGATCATCGGCGGGCTGTACTGGAGCCGCGCTACGACCGCCGGCGCGTGGGCGGCGATGATCGTCGGATCGGGGTTGGCCGTCGCGGGCATTCTGGTGCAGCAGTTTGTCGAGGGCTGGCCATTGAATGGCACGACGATGATGTTCATCGCGATGGTGTCGGCGATCGCGGTGTTCGTGGTGGTATCGCTGGCGACCTGCCGACAACCGTTCAACATGCAGCGGATGCTGCATCGCGGCGCCTACGCCGTGAAGCAGGACGTCGCCGAACGTCCCGCGGAAGATCGGCCGCTGAGGAACTGGAGACGCCTGCTGCTGGGCATCGATGACAATTTCTCCCGGGGAGACCGCTGGCTGTCGGCCACGTTGTTTACCTGGACGATGGTTGTCTTCGCGGCCTTTCTGATCGTCACGACGATTAATCTTGTCAGCCCTTGGTCGGATCGGGCGTGGTGGCGATGGGTGTTGGTCAACAATGTCTATCTGCCGATCGTCATCGGCGCGATTACGACCGTTTGGTTCACCATCGGTTGTGTACGCGACCTGCGGCGGCTTTTCGCACGATTGCGCAACCCGCAACGCGATTCGCTCGATGACGGCATGGTGGTTGATCATCAGAACCTGGAAGACGCCCGAACGGTAGCGCCGGGTCCCACGCCCTCGTCGCCCGCAGACACTTCTGCGCCGGCCGTCTCGCCGACGGTTGCCCCGCAATAGGAGTTGTCGCGCGGGACGCTTCTGTCTTTCTAGTAGTCACCGTTTGGCAGGGCGAGCGGTCTCCATTGTTTTCGTTGGAACGAGATGGATTTTCAGCGTGCGGCGGCCTGAAGCATTCCGCTAAACCAGTCAGTCCAACGATCCCGTTCGCTACGATCTGAAGATCTCGCGGTGATCTGATCTTCAACTTTGGGAATGGTGTAGACGACCGTTCCCTTGTCGAGCGTTCGGCGAAGGACCATCGGTATTCCTCGTTGGTCATGGGCGAGGACTTCAGCATCGTCCGGCCGTACTTCCGTCACCTGATTTCGAGGATGATGGCCGAGAGTCCACTGGCGTCCGAACAGATTGATCGTGGCGGCGGCGGGAGCGCGGTAGTCGATGGGCTTGGCGCCAAGAAGCGCTGAAAGCGATGGTCCCCATGCGTGCGGATCAACGCCGTGCCAAACAACGCGGCCGCCGTTTTTTACCCAGTGAGCCAAGGCGTCGATCTCGGGAAGGTCGAGGATCGCGCCGCAAATGAAAAGCACGTCTGGTGATCCGTCCATCGCGATGCCGCCGCGGACGATAACGGGGGAGCGACCGAGTTGCCGAAGGAGATGGTTAGCGACGATCAGCGCCGGCGCGAGTCGTTCGGGGTCGTTTCCGGGATTGCGGGGATTATCGCGCTTATAGTAGTTGGCCGGGAAATAGAGGCCGGCCTTATTTTGCATGGCGGATCGAGGTGGGATGTTCCGTGCAAAGTCGACGAACGGTTCCAGTCCTGGCTTGATCTTGTCGCCGGCATCGATGAGGCCCAGCGATTGTTCAAACGGATGCTTGGTATAGGGATATGCATTCGCGGTGATATCTCGCAGACACCAGTACAAAAAACCGTTCGCCCCGGCTTCCCATGCGCCCCGAAGCATGGACGTCAGATAGCTTCGTTGTTGTTCCGGGCCGTGCGTCGCGATCGTGCCGAACTCCTGCAACATGACCGGGCCGAAGGCGCGAGCGATCTGAGTGTAGAAGGGCAGCAGGCCCTGGCAGAACGGATCGGTCATGCCGTCGAAACCGACGGTGTGCCAGCCGGGGACCGGATAGCCGTGCATGCTGTAGAAATCGCAGTCGGGTTGATTTCCGAGCTGCCACGGCGTATCGCGCAGAACCTGGGCCTGCTCGTTGCCGCTGACGATCAGCGCGCTCGGCCAGACATTGCGGATGACGCCGCAGATCTTCCTGCACCAATTGGCGATTTGCCTGGGACTGGCGGCCCAACTTTCGGGAAGGCAGCACAGTTCGTTGCCAAGGTCGATCGCCAGAACGTTCGACCGGTGCTCGGCGATCACCTGCGTCGCGGCTTGGACGAAACGGCACGTGTGATCGATTACCGTATCATGCGTGAAAGGGTTTCGGCCGGCGTGCCAGGAGGGCCAGAAGACTCCGCCACTCATGAAGCCGACGAAAAGCGAGGGATGGGCGGCGATGTCCCGTTGGGCACACCAGGCGAGGAATTTTCCCAGTCGTTCCAACATCGCCGGCACAACCGAATCGGGTTGGGGCTGAAAATCGATCCAGCGAAGGAAAAAGCGAATTGCGTTCAACCCCAGTCGTCGAACCACGTCGAGATCGCGCTGAATTTCCGCTTCCGGCCAAGCCTGCCACATTTCCACGCCACAGGAGCCCGGCCAGTAGTTGACGCCGACCGGAATGAACCGCGCGCCCCCGCGGGTGAAGTATCCCGAGTTGTCGAGCTCAAACACATTTCGGGAATGGACATCTGAAAAAATGGAAGGCATTCCGGGTGTTTCCTTTGTTGGACGTGCCCCTTGCTGGACGAGAAACGCCCGGTCGCATCTTCCGCATGCGATCGGCCGCCTTGTTCGGCGAGGAGTTGTACAACTTGTACCGACGTGAGTCGACTGCGTTTTGATGGAACAACGCGGTCGTTGAAAAACGGTATACGTTTTCGAGCGGACCAATGACGTGTAATCGGAGTAGGTACAGTGACTTTCTGTAACAAGCATGGCATCGTCGCGATTCTGTTACTAACGAGCGTTGCGTTTGCACAGCAGGAGGATAACCCGCCCATTCCCGTACGCTTCACGCTGGACAAGCCGTCGGCGGTATCGATGGTGATTGAGGACGACACGGGGACGCGCGTTCGAAATCTCATCAGCGACGCGTTTTTTCCTCCTGGCGAAAATGTGGTTTGGTGGGATGGGCTGGACGACGTTGGCCGTGACCTCGATGCGGCGGCGCACGGGGTGTATCACGTGCCGGGCAAGCTGGTGCCGGCAGGGGCATATCGCGTGAGGGGAATTGCGCGTGGTGAGGTTGATCTTACCTACTTGCACACGCCGTATTTCCCCGGTGATCCGCCATGGATGACCGCCGCTCGATCGAGCGGATGGCTGGCGAACCATACGCCGCCGAGCGCGGTCTGCTTCGTGCCGGCTGGGCAGGTGCCAGCGCGGAAAGGCGAGGCCGTTTCGCCCGATCAGATGCTCGTCGGAAGCTATGTCTCGGAGGGCGGCAGCGGTCTGGCGTGGATAGGCCTGGATGGTCGGAAGCTCCACGGTCAGGAATGGGTGGGCGGGGTGTGGACCGGCGCGCAGTTCATCACGCGTGATATCGCGCCCGGCGCCCCCGAAGACGTCTACGCTTATACCGCCGCCTATTGTGAGGGAGATAAGTTCAACGAGTTCAAGTCGGAACTGAGGCTTCACGGTTTGCGAAGATCGGTTGACGCAGGACGCACGCCGAAGGACACGCGATTCGGAACCGGCGAAGACGCGCCGATCCTGAAGCCAACGTTTAAGATCGAAGTCCCGCCGGGCGTCGGTAAAACCCCGCGGCTGGGCGGTTTGGCCGCGTTTGACGGGATCATCGTGGTTAGCCTGACGGCTAACGAGCGACTGTTGTTTATCGATGCGCGTGCCGGCCAGGTGATCGGACAGGCGGCCGTCGCATCACCGAGAGGAGTGTGCTTTGATCCTTCGGGCCGGCTACTGGTGATCAGCGGGCAGGAGGTGCTGCGGTTTGATCGTTTATCGCTGCCCGCCGTCGCGACGACGACACAGCCGACGACCGCCAACACCCCCAGGATAATGCTGCCGCGCACAGAGAGGATCGCTTCCAGCCTTGATGATCCGCGCCAACTCTGCCTTGCGCCGAATGGCGATTTATATGTCAGCGAGTGGGGCAGTTCGCATCAGGTGACGGTTTTCTCTTCCGCAGGAAAATTGGTTCGCACGGTCGGCCGACGCGGCACGCCGCAGCTCGGCCCATACGATGAGAACCAGATGCATCGCCCGTTGGGCATGGCGATCGCGCCTGACGGCAAGTTGTGGGTGGCGGAGAACGACGCGTTGCCTAAGAGGTTGAGCATCTGGAACGCCGACGGATCGCTCGATCGTGCGTACTACGGCCCGCCCCAATATGGCGGCGGCGGGAGCATCGATCCGGTTGACCCGACGCGATATTTCCTTGCCAACGCCGGTGGGATTGAGTTGAAGCTCGATTACGCGACTGGAGCGAGCAAGCCGGTCGCCATCTACTCCCGCCCGTACGCTGATGGTGGTGAGGGCGATCCGCTGCGCGTCCTGCGCGGCGATCGCTATGCGGCACCGCAGACGCCGATCCATTTGAATGGAAAGGCGTATCTTGTCGATTCGTACAACGTCAGTCCGACACAAGGCGTCAGCGTGTCGGGCGTCTGGCTGTATGAAGATGGCAGAATCCGGCCGGTTGCCATGGTGGGGCAGGCGAACGAGGCGTCGGGGCTTAATCCCAGCCGCGAGTTTTCCGCTCGATGGGAAGGCACGATTACGCCGCCATCGACGGGTCAGTACACGTTCTACGTCGGATCAACGCATGGTTCGCGGCTGTGGGTCGGCGGCAAACCTGTCGTGCTCAACTGGCATAACTGGGGTGGTGACACCTCTGGCAAGATTGCGCTTGAAGGCGGGAAGCGGTACGACTTCGTCATGGAGATGTATCACCGCGACGGGCCGGCCCGCGCTCAGTTGGCGTGGTCGCAGGACAAGATCGGCCGTCAGGTTGTTCCGACTGAAGTTTTGTCGCCGAAGAAGGGCGATGGACGGGGGCTGGACGTCACGTATTTCAGCGATCAAACGCTCGGGCACGTTGCCGGGACGCGTGTTGATGCTCAGATCAATTTTAACTGGGGCAAGGGCGCGGCCTTCGATCTGAAGTCTGCCCGAGAAATGCTTGGGCGAACGCTGCCCGGCGTGGATCTTGAGAAAGATCGCGTCGTGTTCGCCTGGTCAGACTTGAACGAAGACGGCCAGGTTCAGGCGAGCGAGGTGACGGCCGCTCTCGGAAATGCGATGTCGGTCGCGTTTCAAGAAGACTTGTCGGCCCTTGGGGGTTCAGGTTGGCTGCTGAAGCCGGAACGCTTTACGGCCGGCGGGACGCCCGTGTTCGACGTGCGGCAGGCGGTCGAGATGATCCCCGCCACGGCGGCGCAAGCTTCGCCATCGTCGGGCGGGGGGCAGGCGGCGATGGGACGCAACACAAAGGTGCTGTTTACTACCGCGCCAAAGCCGTTTGCGCCTCAGTCGATCGGCGGGACGACGTGGTCGTATCCTTCGCTGTGGCCAGGTTTGCACGCATCGCACATCGCGCCGCTGATCGACGAGCCCGGCCGGCTGGTCGGGACGACACGCTTGCTTGGACCGGCGATCGCGATGCATGGCGATATCGATTTGGTGGCGATCAACGGTAACAAAGGCGTGGTTTACTTGTTCACCACGGATGGCCTGTACGTCACGCAGTTGTTCAACGACGTGCGAAGGGGATCGTGGAATGCGCCGCAGGCGGTCGCCGGCATGTCGGTGAGGGATTTGAGCTTGGGCGAGGAGTGTTTTTATCCGACGATGACGCGAGCACGCGATGGCCGAGTGCTGTTGCAGGGTGGCGGGCGGGTGATCGATGTGCGGGGACTGGATTCGATCAGAAGATTGCCGGAGGTCAACCTGCGCGTCAGCAACGCTGATCTGGCGGCAGCACAGCGGTATTTCGTTGCCGCCGAGGCGAAACGCCAGGAAGAGCAGGCCAAATCGGCGGTGGCAACGATCCCGCTCGTGTCGGCCGAACCGACGGTGGACGGGAAGATCGACGAGTGGGCAAAAGCGTCGTGGCTGACGATCGACCAGCGCACCGTGCAGGTGGGCGACTGGGGCAAGCGAAAGTTGATTACTGCTGGCGCGGTGCGCGTCGCCGGGGAGCGGCTGTACCTCGCCATTAAGACCGACGCCGCCGACCTGCTCGCCAATCGTGGCGACAGTCTGACAAATCTCTTCAAAACTGGCGGGGCGATCGATCTGATGATCGGCGCCGACTCCGCCGCCGATCCGAAGCGGCGATCGCCAGCGGCGGGTGATCAACGGGTGCTCATCGCGATCGTTAACGGCAAAACCGTTGCAGTTCGTTATACCCCCACATCGCCCGGCAGCGGCGAGCCGGTGCTTTTTAGTTCACCGGTGAGAACAGTGAAGATCGATCGAGTTGACAACATAAGCGACGCGGTGATGGCCGCCTCGACGGTGGAGCGTGATGACAGGGGAGCGGTGAAACAGGTATGTTACGAGGTTTCGATCCTCCTCTCCGCCATCAACCTTAGTCCGGCGGATCGCGAGTCAATCCGCGCGGACCTCGGCATTCTCCGCGGCAATGGATTCCAGACGCTCCAGCGGGTGTATTGGTCGAACAAGGCAACCGGTCTTGTTTCGGATATCCCGAGCGAGGCCGAACTCCTGCCACACCTCTGGGGAACGTGGACGTTCCGCCTGCAATAAACTCCGGAAAGCCCGGCTAATGCCCACAATTCGCTTGTCTTCAACAGATTGTTATGTAAAATACATTAAATTGGCTTGAGTAACTGAATTGAGGGTTCGGATAAGTATATTATGGCTATTGCTGGTCCAAATTCGATTGGGCGTCCGCCGCTTAAAAAGCGTCAGATTATTGCTCACCTTCATCATCGAATCGTCAGCGGCGATTTGGGGCCACTGTCGCGTTTGCCGACTCGCCGTGATCTGGCGGAGCAGTTCGATGCCAGCCCGGTTACCGTTCAGCAGGCCTTCGATAGTCTGATGCAGAACGGCTTTATCGAAAGCCGTGGCGGAAAGGGCACGTTCGTCGTCGCGAATCCGCCGCATCTCACGCACTATGCGGTCGTTTTTCCTACGTTGCCTGATGAGGTCACGGGCTGGCGTCGGTTCTGGACTGCGCTGTCGAACGAAGGCCGTCGCATTCATGGCGACGTCACCCTGCCGCGCACGATCAGCATCTGGTACGGAATCGACAAGAACTCAGGCCGGGAGGACTTTCATCGGCTGGTCGCCGACGTTCGCGCGCACCGGCTGGCGGGTCTGATCTTCGCGACCGTGCCAAGCCTTGTGAAAGATACGCCCTTGCTTGACGAGCCGGGCATCGCCCGTGTGGCGATCATGAGCGATCAATTCAGCATGCCCGGCGTGCCGCGCGTGGAGGTGGACGGCCCATCATTCATGAGTAAGGCGTTGGGAAAACTTGCGGAGCAGGGCAAGCGCCGCGTTGCGGTGATCCTTCCGCCTGAGATGGCAGAGGATCGGAAGTGGAACCAGTTGTTCTTCGACGTTCTGGCGAAGAACGGCATGGAATCGCGGCCGTACTGGCGGATCGAGGCCAATCAGAGCGTTCCTCGGACGACGCGTGCGTGTGCTCAGTTGCTGATGCGCCTTCCGCCCGAAGAGCGGCCCGACGCGCTGCTGGTCTGCGACGACAATCTCGTCGAACAGGCGGCCACGGGGCTCATCGACGCCGGCGTGAGGGTTCCCACCGATATTGCCGTCGTGGCGCACTGCAATTTCCCCTGGCCGACGCCCAGCGCCGTTCCGGTCGCCCGTCTCGGTTATGACGCCCGACAGGTCATGCAGGCGTGCCTCAAGGTGATCGATCAACAACGGCGGGGCGAACCTGTTCCAGAGGTGACGAAGATCAACGCGGTATTCGAAGATGAAATACCGGATTCCGGGTGATGTGCCGAGGAAAGTGGAAACCGGTCGAAGGGGGAGCGGCCCCCTTTTAGCATCAATATTATTGTTTTAGCGATAGTCGGTATTCAAATTGAAAAAATAATCACGGTTGGCTGACCGTCGATCGTCTGGAATAAGACGTTTTGGAGGGATTTATTGATGGCCGGCGTACGACGGAAGATTTTGTCGCTGCTGTGCGCGTTCAGCTGGTGTACGGCGGTCACCCGGGCCACGGAAACCGAGCATCTTGGTATCCGCGTTTTACCTGCAGCTCAGTCCGTCACAATCGATGGGAAGACCGACGACTGGAACCTGGTTGCCGGCGTTTTTGTTTGTGGAGACGTCGAGGCGCAGCGGGGGCGGTGTGCCGCGTGGTTTCACGCGATGTGGGATTCGAAGAATCTCTACATCCTGGCGCGGTGGGTAGACGAAACCCCGATGAACAATCCGGGCAGCATCAAGGGCTCTGCCGGCTTCCAGGGGGACTGTCTGCAGTTCCGGGTGATTACCGGCAGCGGTGAGGCGGCGGAACGGGTTTCGCACTGGACCTGCTGGCGTGACGCTGACGGGCTGGACATCGCGACCGGTGAGTATGGCAAGAAGTTCAACGAAGGTCGTGCCGACATCAAGGCCGCGGGCGGCGCGCAGGCGTTCGCGGTCGATGCTGATCAACAAGGCTATGCCCAGGAACTGGCGATTCCCTGGTCGCTGATCACCCTTGACGGCAAGGCGCCGGTTCCCGGCGAGCACATCCGGATCACAGTGGAATTAAACTTCACCATTGCCGGCAACGGGCGGCTGACGATCAAGGACATCTTTAAGGCCGGCGTCGTTCCGAACCGAGTATTCACGTTTTCGGACAGCACATGCTGGGGCACCGGCACGATCGAACGCGAGAACGCGGTCGACGCCACCCCTGTGCGGTTGTCAGACACACGCGAATTTGTGGTCCGCATGGAGGATGGCGCGCCGAAGGTCGACTGGACCGGCCTGGTTGCCAGCAATCTGCCGAAGGGATTCAAACCGATCCGTTTCACTGTGCCGGCGGACGGGTATGTATCGCTCAACCTTTTCGCGCCGGACGGAACGGTTGCGCGGCAGTTGCTGAACTGCGTCTATTTCGCCAAAGGCGAGCATGAGGTCATGTGGGATGGGCTTGGCACTCCGTCATACAAACAGCCTGCCGATCCGGTGCCGGAAGGAGCGTATCGTTGGGAGGGCATCTTCCATACGGGCCTCGGCCTGCGTCTGCGCGGATGGGCGGCGGCGGGAAACCTGCCGCCATGGGAAGGGTGGGGCGGAGATCACGGCAACCCGGTCAGCGTGGCGTCGGACGACGAGCGAACCTATCTCGGCTGGAACGGTGGCGAAGGGTCGAAGCCGCTGATGGCCATCGATCCGGCGGGCAACGTGCTGTGGCGAAACATCCGCGGCGGCATTGCCGATGCCCGGTTCGTCGCAACCGATGGGCAGACCGTATACGTCTTTAACAGCAAAGGGCGGTTTGCTCCCGTATCCATCTACCGGCTCGACGCCCGAACGGGCCGATACACCGAGTGGAGCGCGAGCGGGAGCACCGATCTGCCGCTCAAATCTCTCATCGGCGAGGCGGCTGAAAAGATCGCGCAACCGAGCGGTCTATCGGCCGGGGGTGGAAAGGTATTTGCGAGCATTTCATCGCTCGATGCGGTCCTCGTTATCAACGCCGAAAGCGGCGAACTCGTGAAACGTCTCAACGTGCCTGCGCCGACGGCGATCCATTCGCGGGACGGCAAGCAGCTCCTGATTGTCTCGCGCGGCGCGGAAGTGCTGGCTGTGGACGTCGAGTCGGGCATTGCAACGTCGTTCGTCAGGCCGGAACTAGCAGGTAAAAGCTGGATTTCTGCTGTCACCTCGGATCGTGCGGGGAACGTTTACGTCGGCATTCGCGAGGGCGATAGCCAGGTCCTCGTCTACGCCCGGGACGGCAAGCTTGTCCGCACGATCGGCCGCAACGGAGGGCGACCGCTGCAAGGCCCCTGGCGGCCTGATGGCATGATCGATATCTCTGCCATCGCGGTTGATACGGCCGGAAAATTGTGGGTGATGGAGGACAACGGCTCGCCCCGCCGCGTGAGCGTATGGAACGCCGCCGGAGGAGAGTTCGTCACTGAGTATCTGGGGCCGACCGGCTATGGTGCACAAGGAGGCGCGATCAACCCGGTCGATCCGAATCTGATGGTCGGCCAGGGCATCGAGTGGCGCATCGATCCCACCACCGGCCGCAGTAGGCCGGTGCAGACCATCACCACGCGAACGATGTCCAACTCGCGCTTCGGCTTCGGGCCGAACAATCGCCTCTATCTTGCGACCACGAACGACGCGATTCACGGTATCAATCCCGTTTGGATCTACGAACGCAAGGGCGACGCGGAATACAGGCTCCGCACCGTTATTCGTCACGAAGCACGCGGCGAGGGCAAGGAAAAGCAGCGCATCGCGATCGTATGGGCGGACCGTAACGACGACTCGCAGGAACAGCCCGACGAGGTCAGGGAATGGCCGCTGCCGGAGGGCTACGCAGGGTGGATCACCGGCTGGTACATGCCGATGACCGGCGATCTGACTTTTTACGGCTCTCAGTATCAGTTGAAGGTGTCTGGCTGGACCTCGTGCGGCGCTCCTGAATACGACTTCGGCAATCTGGTGGAAATGCCCGCTCCATCTGCGCTCAAAGGGAGGGGCGGCATGGGAGCACAGAAAGGGCATGGCTCGGCAGATAACCGTCTGATGCTCTACAACGGCGAGTATGGCCTGGATCACTCCACGTTCGATTGCTTCGACATCGTTGCCGGAAAGAAGCTGTGGTCGTATCCGAACAACTTTACAGGGGTCCATGGCTCACACCGAGCGCCGGGCCCGGTCGGCGGATTGATTCGAGGGGCGTATGACGTTGTTGGCTCCGTCAGGCTGCCCGAGCCGATCGGTAATCTGTGGGTGGTGCCGAGCAATAAAGGCGAGTGGCATTTGTTGACCCAGCGGGGCTATTACCTCAGCCCGCTTTTTCAGAGCGACCCGATGAAGTGGGCGTGGCCGGACAAAGCGGTGCCGGGCGCGATTCTCGACGACGTGCCGCCGGGCGCAGGCGAGGAAGCGTTCGGCGGAAGTGTGACGCAGGGCGTGGACGGCAACGTATACATCCAATGTGGGCACACGTCGTTCTGGAATCTGGAAGTGACGGGGCTCGATTCGGTACGGCCATTGAGTGCGGGCGGCGGAGAAGTTCGCATCAGCGAGGCCGACCTCGCCGTGGCGAAGGAGTTTCGCTCCGGCTATTTGCAGGCCGCGGTGGGCTTGAAACGGCTAATCGTGAGCCGTGCAACGCCTCAGTTTACCGGCAGGATGGACGTCGATTTCAAGGGAGCGGAGATCGCCTCTTTCAAGAAAAACGACGGTGCGGCCATCCGCTCGGCTGTGAGTTGGGACGATCACTATTTGTATGTCGCCTGGGAAGTTCGCGACGATACTCCCTGGCTCAACGCAGCCGACGCGCCGGAATACCTCTATGCGCGCGGCGACACCGTCGATCTGCAATTGGGAACGAATCTGACACCGCAGAAAGAGGCGGCGTTAGGAGACCTGCGCCTGTCAATCGGCCCATTCCAAGGCAGGCCGACGGCGGTGCTCTATCGAAAGGTGACGGACGGACGTAAGAATCCGAAAGCGTTTCACTCCGGCGTGGTCGCGAACTATTCGATGGACAGCGTGACGGTGATCGATGACGCGAAGATCGAAGTGGCGGTTGACCAGGCCAGGAGACTGTACGTCGTCGAGGCGGCGATCCCGTTCTCAGCACTGGGGATACAGCCGAAGGCGGGGTTAACGCTACGCGGCGATCTTGGCGCGACGCACAGCGACAAGGCCGGAGCCGATACCGCCCTGCGAACGTATTGGAGCAATCAGGACGCCGGCATCGTCAGCGATGAAGTGTTCGAATTGCAGATGGCCCCACAGAACTGGGGCGAATTTCACTTCTATCCGTGATGTCTATGGACAGAAAATCCGTTTTTTTTACGGGCCTGCGCGAAGTCGAGTTGCGCGTGGAGCGCCTTCCGGAATTGCGCGCCGGCGAGTTGCTGGTTGAGACGAGTCGTTCGCTCATCAGTACCGGCACGGAGATGACGATCTTCAATCGCAACTTTGATCCCGGGACGCACTGGGACAAGTGGGTGACGTATCCGTTTACGCCCGGTTATCTGCTGAGCGGCCGGGTGGTCGAGGTGGGCGGCGAGGTGGTGGGATGGAAGGCAGGCGACCGCATCGCTACGCGCCGATCGCATGCCAGTCTGACGTTCGCCAAGCCACACGAGGCAGCGCGTATCCCCGATGGGGTGAGCGATGACGCCGCCGCATGGATGGGGCTCGGGAAGATCGTGCAGGTCGGCGTCCGCGCCGCCGAGCAGGTGATGGGGGACGTGGTGGTGGTGATCGGTTTGGGGTTACTGGGCCAACTGGTCGTCCAGTACGCCCGGCTGATGGGGGCGGCGGAAGTGATTGCGATCGACACCGCCGCCATGCGGCTTGAACTTGCTTCGGCCCACGGCGCCACCATTGTCCTTCAAACCACCGCTGACAAAGCAGCTGATGAGGTGCTCCGCCTGACCGCCGGCCGAGGGGCGGATGTCGTCTACGACGTGACGGGCCATCACGCAGTGCTCGCATCCGCATTGGAGCTGACGCGCAAGCGTGGAACGGTTGTTTTGCTCGGCGACTCAGGCACCCCCGGGAAGCAAACGCTCTCGCCGGATTTGATGGCCAAAGGAATCCGGCTGATCGGCGCCCACGACAACCTCCCGCCGCAGACGCCGAACGAGTGGGAGCGGTGGTCGGCGCTCCAGATGTACGACCTCTTCCTGACTTACCTGTCCCGCGGGCAGATTCGGGTGGAGAAGCTCATTACACACCGTTTTCAGCCCGGTGATATCGCCGAGGCCTACCGCTTGCTTAATGCGAACCGTGATAAGGCAATGGGGGTGATGCTCGAGTGGTGACGCGATTTTGCCCAGCATCACGACCAAAAACGTTCTTTTTACAAGAAATAGGTTGTCGCAACTAAATAGCGAATGTATATTACAGATTATCTGATTGAATTTATGATACAAGCATGTCGTATTTGTGTAGTGGCATGTCGAATGGTTTTTGAGGAAAGACCGGCCGGCACGGGGTGAGAAACGGTTGGAGGTGATTTATGGCGGAGCGGAGGAATAGTTCGGGTCGCATAGCCGAGGGATTTATTGGCACACGGTCGAAAGTGTTGGATGCCGTCGCAGGCATGGCCGTATTGGGGTTGATCATCGGAGGGGTGTCGCAGCAGGCGTGCGCTGCGATTTCGACTTGGAATGGGAGCGATGACGCATTCTGGTCAAATCCGAACAACTGGAATAACGGCGTCCCCGGTAGTTCTGATACGGCCGTCTTTAGTGCTTTTTCGCCCCCGAACACGGTCGCCAATGTTGGCGCGGCGGTGACGATCGGTGGCCTGCTCGTCGATCAAGGGGCAGGTGCGTACACCCTCTCGGGCACAACTGTCACGCTGGCGAACTCCGGAAAAGTTGAGATCCGACAGGGAGTCAGCGCGGACCAGACGATCAACGTCGTCAACTTTAACGTCGGGCCGACGGGAAATCAGAACAACGCTACGTACTCGTTCGTCAATAACAGTTCGGGCCTGCTGTCGTTCACCGGCACCAACTTTCAAAACGGCTCGACCTCTACCAGCAGCAACCTCAGAACGGTGACGGTATCAGGCATCGGCAATACGACGATTGCCACGGCTTATATTGGGGACGCGAGCGCGGGCGGGACGTTGAATCTCGTTAAAGCCGGCACCGGTTCGCTGACGATCACGGGCACGAATAACGCTAATCAGTTTAGCGCGTATGGCACGGCATTGACTGGAGGGGTCCTCGTTCTGGATTACGGGACGAACAACACGTCGAAGTTCCGCGATGGAAGCAGCATTATCCTTACTGGCGGGACCCTCGTTCTCAAGGGCGGAAGCCACACGGAAACGGTGAGCGGCGTTCAAATCGGAGAAAGTGCGGCGGCGTTCACCGGGGGAGGGGCCACGACGATTAAGCGTGACGGCGGAACGTCTGTGCTGCAAATGAATGCGATATCGCGAGGGGCGGGCGGGACGATAAACTTTGAAGGAAATTCGCTGGCGACGACGGATAGCACTAATGTCGCGGCCGGCACTCTTGGTGGCTTTGCCACTGTCGGAAGTGCTGCGGGGGCGTACTCGTGGGCTCAGAATTCCACGAACGCGTCGGACGGCGCGATTACCGCCTATTCTGGAGAAACGGCTTGGATAACATCGGGGGCGTCAGGTTCGACCAACTACCTGCTGACGGGTAGTTCGACGCTCGCCGCATCGCAGAATGTCTATAACTTGAAGATCGACACCACGGCGTCGGGGCAGTCGCTTGCCTTGGCCAACAATCAGACCTTGACGTTCGGAAATGCCAGCGGCAATGGCGGCGGACTGTTGTTTAACGGTTCGCATGATTATGAGATTACGGGTTCCGGTACAGGCGGCTTGCGAGGGGGGAACATTACCGGCGGCCCGCTTTTCATCCACCAATGGGGCACTGGTGAGCTGACGATCAGCGCGACCGTTCTTAATAGTTCAGCATCGACTCGATTAGTCAAAACCGGAACTGGCACACTAATTTTAAGTGGTACAAACACTTATAGAGGTGTAACTCACATCAACCAGGGTATGCTTGGCGTTTCCAGCAACGTTAACCTGGGTGATGTCGCCTATGGCGCGTCGATCAATATCAATGGCGGCATCCTTCAGGCAACCGCGTCGTTTTCGCTTGACGACGCGGGTGAGAACAAGAGAGCTGTGCTACTCGGCGGCGGCGGTGGCACGATTGACGTCACTGATGGTAACACGCTCGAAGTGTCGGGCGTCATCGGCGACGCCGCGGTGCAAAGGAGTAGTGGTCCGCTTGGCCAGCTGACCAAAACCAATGCGGGCACACTAAAGTTGACGGGGATCAACACTTATACCGCCGGAACTTTCATTAAGAACGGCACGCTTGAACTGGGTTCTACGGGTTCGATTGATAGCAGTTCGTTCGTCAATATCTCAGCCGATGCCGTACTAGACGTGGAGGCGAAGTCGGCCTACGTCCTGAATGCCGCTCAGCCGTTCACCTTCGAACTGAACCCGTCCGGCACGGGATCGGCCGGACTGTTGTTGGCGGCCGGGCTGGATATCACAAATGGGGTGGTCCGCTTTGATACAACTGGGCCGCTGAACGATAGCGTCTACGTGATTGCCAGATATTCAGCGTTAACGGGAGGCGCATTTGCATCCGTTCACAATCTGCCTGCAGGGTACACCATTGACTACGATTACGCCGATGGAACCCAGATCGCGCTGGTTGTCCCAGAGCCGGCCGGCGTTGCAATGCTGGCGTTGTCCGTGATGCCATTGTTCCGCCGTCGCCGATAGTGGAAGAGGGCCTTCGAACTGGTGGGCTACACGTCGTTGGGTGGTAAAGAGTTCCGGCCTGATCCGTCGGCCGCGCTGGCGGTCGTGTGATTGGGCGATGGCGGGAGTGGTCTTATGTCCCGGAACAAGCCTCGCGCATTTTCGCTGGTTGAGTTGCTGGTCGTCATCGGCATTATCGGAGTGCTGATCGCGATCCTTTTGCCGACCGTGTCCAGGGGCGTACGCGCTGCGCGAAAGTACAAGTGCAGCAACAACCTTCGGCAGGTTGGCTTGGCGATTTCGATGTACGCCCAGGAGCACCGCGATCTGCCTCGAACGATGTTCACGTGGAACAACGCCGGGCCGCTTAACGCCTTCAGTTGTTACATGGGGGATGACCCGTTTATTGGTAATCAGCCCTCCAGCAATCAGGTTGTCGGGTCGAACAATCAGCGTCCGCTCAACATGGATGTGACGGCCGCGATTTACCTGCTGCTGAGGCAGAACTATCTCAAGACCAGCGCCGTGCTCGTCTGTCCTGAAACGGACGACACGCCTGATACATACATGGACGAAGGCTCGCCGGCCAAGCGGAGCAATTTCTCGTCACGCGAGAATCTTTCGTACAGCATTGCTTTGCCATACAACCGCTGGGATCAAGGGCCAAATCCGCCGGACGACAGACAGTGGGGTTACTACTACGGCGTGGAAATGAAGCCCGACCTGCCGTTGATGTCAGACATCAACCCCGGCACCAGCGGCGATGCACCGGGCGTCAGCGGGCTGACGCTGAGTTCATCCGAACGAGAAGTGCGGCAGGGCAATAGCCCGAACCACCGAAAGGAAGGACAGAACGTCCTCTACTTTGACGGCCGGGTTGAATGGGCAAAAACGCCGTTCTGCGGGCTCCGGCAGGATAATATCTTTACACGCCAGGCGAATGTGAACGACGCGAGCAATCCTGCGCTACAACCGCCCGCAGACCAGGCAAGCGATGCCGCCGAACCCTGGGGACCCTGGCCGCCCCGCGGTGCGCATGACAGCCTGATGCTTCCCACCGCCACCTCAACGGGACACCTCGCTTACTAGGCACACTGGAGGACGCGTGATGACATGCCATTTTCATTCTCCGGCGAACCGCCATCAGGCGTTTCGGGGCTTCACACTGATCGAATTGATGGTTGTAATCGCTATTTTAGCTGTCTTGATCGCTTTGCTGTTGCCGGCCGTGCAGCGCGTGGCGGAGGCGGCGCGGATGGTCACGTGTATTTCTAATCTTCGGCAGATTGGGATTGGGGCGCGCCTGTACGCGTTGTCTAACGCGAACTGGTATCCGCTCTACGGCTATACCGGCGAGGGCGGTTATGCCTTCACCGATGCCGCCGGCGGTAATCCGTGGTGGTTCGTCGGCAACAGCGTAACTCATCAGCCAGAGAATTGGCGCGTGGGATTCGGCTATCAACTTGCCCGGGCCAACGATCCGCAGAACTCCCAGTACATCGCGAACTTTCGCGTCTTTTACTGCCCCAATCAGAATAAGGGGATGAACAGCGTCGACAACGTGAACTGGTGGAACAACAACGGGGGCGGTAAGGCAACGGGAAGCTACCTCCAATTCAACGCTGGTGGTTTTTCGCAATTTGGCTCGCACGGGGCCAACAACAGAAAGTATATCGCTGCGAAGACGACAGATCCGGCGCGTCGCGTCCTTGCCGTCGACAAGGCCCGTTGGGTGAACAACGCTTGGGACATCGATGGCCGTGGACGGGAAGGCGTACGCGCGACAAATCATGCCAGGGGCGTAAACTTCCTGTTTAACGACGGGCATGTCGAGTTTCGCACCTTCGAAAGTACTACGAGCAGGAAGGGCTTCATTACCATCACTGGGCCGAACTATACCGGCGCCCGAGCGATGGCGATCGACGATGGCGTGTGATCGCGCAGTCGGTCAAGCGAAGAGAATTCAACGTTAGTACATTAGAGATATAATTAACAATTGTAGTTAATAAAGTCAGGTGGAAATGATGTTGTTCAATGGGTGGAAATGTGGACGGGTATTATTGTGGGCCTGCGTATGCGCAGTTGGGTGCGTCGGCGTGAACCGGGCATACGCCGCCGATCTCACAGTGTTCGATTCGGTTCCGGCGGAGCTCATCCCGGTGATACGAGAGGGCGTGCCGGCGGGGGATGGGCCGTTGCGGCGGCTCACGGTCGCAGAGCGCGTTGGATTGCCGCGCACGGGCGAGCTTGTTCGCGTGCCGTTGTTTTTCCATCCCGGCGAGTGCGCCGATCCGCAGGGATTGACGATCTACGATCTGTCCGATCCCACGAGGAAGCCCATCCCTTACCAGGCTGACGACATTCGCAAGGATGCCGACGGGCGCGAAGTCGCGCGTATGCACGTTTACTTCTATGCTGATCTGAAATCGTGGGAACGGAAGCAGTTCGCCGTGATCAAGGGAAAGAACCCGGCGGCCGACCTGCCGGCGGTATCGATGCAGGAAAGCGGCGATGGCGTGACATTCAAAGGGGATGACATCACGGTTGGCTTCGTCACCAAAGGTGCGACGGCCGGCGCGGTTACGAAGCTTGAGACGCGTTTTGGCAAGCTGAACCTGCTGGACCGGTTTGTTGCGCCAGAGGTGCGGTTGGTTCGACAGAACTCGAAGTGCGCCGTCCTGCGTCGTACGGAGCTGAAATACAGTGAGCCAGACAAGTTTGAGATTCGCGAAATCAAATGCGCGGCCGGCCCGCTGTTCGGGAAACTTCGCGTGAAGATAGGGCCCGTTGGCGTGCCTGATTCGGCTGAGACGACGTACATGATTCCGAAGTCTGGCAGCCTGTTGTTCATCACGCAGCGGACGTTTCCCGAAGACCCGGAAACCGGCGATGTGGTCGCATCCGAGTGGCCGGTACTACTGGGCGGCCGGGTGACGTTTGGCGATAGTGCCGAGGCTGCCACAAGCATCGATGTTCCAACGGGATTACGGAAGATCCTTCGTGAGACGCAGAAACAGAAGGTCGAAGCAGTAATCGCTCCGGCGAGCGGTTTTAGCGTCATCAACGTTCCAATCGTGTCGAACGGCGGCGAAATTCACTATCAGACAGAGGACCCCGCACCGCAAAACGATCCCAAGAAATCGCCGCCAAAGGCCAAGTTCACGATGCATTACATGGGGCCGGGCACACTTAAACGCGAAGGCAGCGGTAATAGCGGTTCGATCCGGGCGTTCTGGACGCAGTCTCGAATGGTGTTTGCCCAGACGACCGATCCCGAAAAAATCTGGAACGCCGTTCGATCCGGCCAGAACGGACTTACTGCGATCGTCGATGAGCCGGGCTTGACCATCGAAGACCTGGGCGAGCAGTTCGCGCGGAACGGCAAGCTGTTTTACGATATCAAGCACTGGGGCCGCGGATGGCAGCAGGACGCGGCAATGGCGTACCTCACCGGTAATGATGAGGGGGTTAAGCGCCTGCTGGAAAACCAAGCGAAGACGCCGACCAAAATCGATCCCCGCCGCGGTGATCCGGCCACGTTGGAAGGCTGGATTCCCAACTGGGTCAAAGAACAGATGGAAGCCGCCGACTTCAAACCTCCACTCCAGGCGCCGAAGGATTTCCAGTGGAAGAACATCGCTCTCGATCCTTACAACCAGGGCTACGCCAACAGCAGCATCGTTCCATACGCGATGTACCTCGGCCCAAGCGAACGGCTCGACAAGATGTGTTACGCCATCGGCCGCGGTTCGATGCTGACCAACGGGCAGGTTTACCCTGAAGGTTTTCCGTACATCAAGTCGTTTGCCAATGCTTACAACATGCAAATTGGGTCGGTCTACTTCGGCATCTACTCAGGCAAGAAGTTAAACGACCCGTGGATGACGTTGTTCTACCGCGATATCAATAAGGCCAACGGCACTGCGAATATTTATGGTCATGGCGAGCGCGCGTATTCCGGCAACATGGGGCAGGGCGCAACCTCGGACGTGCTATATCAGGCTATCAGCGATCTATGGCTGAGGGCAATCGAATTGGTTTGCAACGAGAACCTGTCGATTCACCCCGCGGCCTATGCGCGGTTCACCGATACGATCGACGTCACGAGTGATCTTCAACATCACACCCTGACGCCGGAAACCCATTGGTCGCAATATCGCGGTAATTTCTTCCGCGGCCAGCAGCACGACCATCGCTGGGAGTCGTGGGATGCGATGCCGTACCTCATTCTCCAAGAGTATGCCGACGAAGAGGTGCCGGCGGGCATTACTGAGGCGATCTATTACTCGAAACGGCAGGCCGACGAGTTAATTCGCCTCGGAAAACAGCCCAATTGGTCAACGTTGATGAACTTTTTTCATCCCATGTTCAACCTGCGGGTTGCCCGTCACAACTACGCGCCGCCGACCCTGCCAGCGTTGCCTGGAGATGTGAAAGTCGTGTCAGCAGGGACTGGTGGGGTGCGCATAACGTGGTCGCCGGTGGAAGGGGCCGTTGGTTACCGCGTGTACCGCTCCGACCGCATTGGCTTGCCTCTGACGTTTCTGAATTCCCCGTATGTGCCGGGCAGGCGTGCGGAATTGATTCAGGATACGAGCTACGATGATCCCGTTGGCTCGCCGGAGATGTTTTACTTCGTGACTGCGGTCGACAAGGCAGGGTTTGAGAGCAGTTGGTTCCCCGACGAACCGACGCCTCGGCCGGGCAGGAATGTACGGTAGTTTCGTTTCAAATTGATCCTGTCTTCTCTCTCAGATGCAAACGGTTCCCGGCGATGCCGGGAACCGTTTACGGCATATTCAGTCTGACTTCGTGAAAAAAAGTAGCTGCGCGCGAATCAGAACCCGGGCCGCCAAGCGTCTCTTGTCAGCTTCGGGCATGTCGAAATGGAAGATTCGGCATTGATTGTACGATCCGGCAAAAATTGAGGTTCTTGCTGGTGCATGGTGAAGTGTCGATGTAGCTTTTTCGCCCGGCGTGCCAGCGCCTTCGCTAGGCGGAGGCAGAGGGTAACAAGCAGGATACGAGGTCGGAGACGCGCGGCATGACAAGGCGGGTGGCGTCAAATGAAAAGGACGTCGGAGCGGATTTATCCGTGGCGCTTCCCGCATGGTCAGACATGGTCGAAGGTTGTCGTCGGTTGACCGCCGCTGTGCCGGAAATCGTGCTGCCAACGCATCGATTTCGGATCGTTCAGATCTGGCCATACCGGATGCCGCTTGGATGGAGCGTGAACCTGCACGAACACGCTTTTTACGAGGCCAGCCTGCTGATCGACGGGTCGACCCGCTATCCCTCTGGCCCGGCGAGGCAGCCCTTGTTGCCGGGGCATCTGTATTTTCACGGGCCGCATGTCCCGCATGACTGGACCAGCAACGAAAGCGAATGCCTGCGGCTGATTTTCTGGTTCACAGTTGAGCCTTCGGTGGTCCTGCCTACGCCGTCGTCATGGCCGATGCTGCCAGAGATGCTCCTGGATGCGCGCGTATTACTTGCGCTGCTTCGCAAGCCGTCGCCCGGCTGGCAAAACCAGGCCGCGGCGCGCTTGGGGGCGATCCTGTCGCGCATCGTCGCGCTGGGCGATTTGCCGCTCGCCGTCACGGAACTCCATCGCCCGGCTGGCCAGCTCGTGACGCAGGTGGATGCGTTTCTGACTGACAACCTTCGACACGCCATCTGTCTCGAGGATGTCGCCAACGCGATGGGCATTAGCATGAGCGGCCTCATCCACCGCTATCGCCAATACGCCGGAACGACGGTTGGCCAGAAACTGGTCGTCCTGCGCATGGCTCAGACCGTTCACCTGCTGAAGACCACCGACCTCCCACTGAAATCGATCTGCGCGCAGGTGGGATTGAACGATCCGACATATCTTTGCCGACTTTTTAAACGTTATTACCGCACCAGCCCCGGCGAATATCGCGCGCGCCTTGCCCGCGGCGAACGCCCGAAAATCAGAAGCGCTTTACAAGGAATCAAATGACCGTTTCGCAATCGAACACCGAAGAAATGGCCGCCCCGGCATTGGAGGTGCCGCGCATTGATACCGCGCCTGCAGCGCGGTACAGCGCGAAGGAGATGGATTATGCCATGCAGATCGGCATTACCCGCACGCCGGCGGGCCGGCTGTGGGCGTGTTGGGTGGGCGGCGGCGATAGCGAAAGGGCCTTCATGGCGATGGCCACCAGCGACGACGATGGCGCAACGTGGACCGACACGCGATTGGTCATCGATCCGCACGACCCGGCGCTGTCGTTGCAGCGGCGATCGCTCGTCGCGACCCTCTGGACGGACCCGCGTGGGCGGGCGTGGTTTTTCTTCGATCAGGCGATGACCTTCTTCGACGGCCGCGCCGGGTTGTGGGTGACGCGGTGCGACAATCCCGATGCGGACCAGCCGGTCTGGACGACGCCCGAACGAATCTGGCACGGCTGTTCGTTGAACAAGCCGATCGTGACTCGTGATGGCACGTGGCTTTTGCCTGCATCGTTGTGGGATCGCGTGAAGATCAACGTTCCGTTTTGCGAAAGCTATCACGATCTTGATCCGCTGCGCGGCGTAAATGTGATCGCCAGCATCGACGAAGGCAAAACGTGGTCGCGGCGCGGCGGGGTGACCTTTCCGCATCCTGACTTCGACGAGGCGCAGATCATTGAGCGTGCCGATGGCACGCTGTGGATGACCGCGCGGACGCTGGACTTGAACGTATGGGAGTCGTTCTCGTCCGACCAGGGACGCACGTGGTCGGCGCCGAACGAGTCGGCGATCAAGAACGTCAACTCGCGCCATTTCCTCCGGCGTCTCGCATCGGGCCGGTTGCTGTTGGTAAAGCATGGATCGAGCGTTGGCATCAACACCACCGCCGGGAAGACCTACACCGGTCGAAAGGAACTCACCGCGTTTTTGTCGGAGGACGACGGCGCGACGTGGATCGGCGGATTGTCGATCGACGAGCGCCATCCTGTCACCTATCCCGACGGATGCCAAGCTGAAGACGGCGCGATTTACATTTCCTACGACTACGAACGCGAAACGCTTGGACACATCCTTTTTGCACGTTTTCGTGAGGCCGACGTGCTGGCAGGAAGGGGCGTAAGCGCTGACGTGCGTTTTAAGCAGACGATTTTCAAGGCGACGAAGTCCAGGTGAAACAGGCTCCCCCCCGAATCGCGCCGGAAATACGATGCGCCCCCTCTTCAGGTTTCACCATGGAAGCGCGGGTGCGCAGTCGAACGCCGTGAGGCCGCCTATTGGGTGGCCAGCAGGTTTTCGAGCTTGTCGAACGAGCCGGTCCAGCCTTGGGTCATGCCGCCTCGCTCGGCGACGAACGCCGCGATCTCCGCCTGCGTGACCTGGCCGTACGGTTCCCAAGTGACGGTGACGCGGGTCTGGTCCGGGTTTTCTTCGGCAAAGGTGACGACGGTGAGCATCGTCTCCGGCCAGGTTGGCGCCATCGGGTGTCGCACCGGTTTTTCTCGTTCGTCGCAGAACTGCTGTAGATAGACGATGCGGTCGGGCCTGCGAATCTCCAGGTACTCAAGGCGGCCGAGCAGGTTGGCGCCGGCGTCGGCCGTCATCTCAAAGAAAAGACTTCCGCCCGGACGAACATCGACACGGCGGTTCTTCATCGTGAGCCCGACCGGTGGCAGCCACCTGGCGAGGTGATCGGGGTTGGCCCACATCTCGAACACCGTTTCGCGATCGGCGCTAAACGTGCGGTTGATGACGAACCGCTCGACGCCCGAATCCCGCTTTGCCAGGTACTCGGCCAGGCGATCCCACGTGGCGTTGCCGCCGGCCTTCCTGATGAACTTCGCGGCCTCCGTCGCCGCCTCGGCGGTGGGGAGGGTCATGGTCATGTCCATCCTCGTTTTGCCGTCGATCTCGGCAAAGACGACGGTAACGCGAAACAGCGGCGGACGATCGTCGTTGCCGCCGTGGTCGTAGACGAGGCGTGAGTGTTCGACGACCTCGTGGTAGATCGTCTTGTTTTCGTAGTTGGTTCCGTCCGGGCCGTGCATGGTGTAGGCCCAGTTTCCGCCGGGGCGGAGGTCCTTGCTGTGCGTGGTGAGCGTGAAGCCGCGCGGACCCCACCATTGCGCGACCTGCTGCGGATCGGTCCAGGCGTCCCACACCACCTTCACCGGCGCGTCGTAAACGCGCGTGATGTGCAATTCGTTCGAAGCTGGGCGGCTATGGTTAACGGCGGCGGACATCGGCGGTTCCTTTCTTGGGCTTCTTTTCGGCCATCACGGTTTTGAGATAGGCATCGAGGCGATCGAAGCTCTCTTCCCAGAACTGGCGGTAGTGCTCCATCCAGTCGGCGGCGTCCTTGAGCGCCTCGGCGTTGAGCTTGCAGGGGCGATACTGGGCGTCGCGCGTCTTGATGACCAGCTTCGCCTTCTCCAACACCTTCAGGTGCTTCGTCACCGCCGGCAGGCTCATCCGGCCGAGGAAGGGTTTGGCGAGGTCGGAGACGTTCGCCTCCCCCTGCGATAGCCGCGCAAGCATCGCCCGGCGGGTCGGGTCGGCTAAGGCGGCAAACGTCTGGCTGAGCTGGTCCGGCATATTAAATAAATCGGTTAATTAACCTAGTAGTTAATTACAGGATCGAGAATGGCCCGTCAAGAATATTTCTGACGATGAGTGGTGGGAACGTGGCCTGCAACGCCTGTGCCGCTCATCTCACGGTCGTCCTGCAACCGGGAACTGGCAACGCAGGCGTCGCAATGACGAGGAAAAATGCGTCGCGGCGGATCACCCCATGTCCAGCTTCACCACGCCGCGCTGTCGCTTCACCGCAATGATGCGGGTTTTCAGCGTTTCCAGCAGCTTGCGCGGGTCGGAGATCGACATCAGCGGAAGCGACGGGGTGGTCGCATCACTGGAGATGACGGTGATCGTGCCGACGTTGAAGATGCGGTCCAGCGGGCCCTGGCGCAGGCGGACGTCTTCGACGTGCCAGAGTTCGAGCGTGTCCATCGATTTGAAGATGATGCCGTGCTCATAGTCGATCCGGTAATTGGTGATGCGGTAGTGGTTCCGCCGCACCAGCAGCGAGGGGATCACCCAGCAAATGATCGCCAGGGCGAAGAAAACGACGTAGACGATCCAGCTCAGTTGGTCCATCATCATTCCCAGCAGGAACGGGATGGCCGCCATCAGGATGCCGACGAGGGTCCAGATCGCCAGCGTGCCAAGCTCGCCGCGCAGGCGGGGCGAGCCTTCGTAGTAGACGACCTGTTCGTCCATCGGGGCGGGCGCCCGCGGGTCGATGGCCGACTCGAAATCGCTCTGTTGCTGCTGATGATCGCTCATGGATTGGTCTCCGAGAGTTTCTCGATCCGCTTCCAGAGGGCCGGCGGCACGGGCATGACGCTCAGCCGGGCGAGGCGGACCAGTTCCCATCCCTCAAACGCAGGGTCGGCCTTGATCTCCTGGAGCGTGACGGGGCGCGTCAGCCTTCGCTTGGGCTTGAGATCGAAGACGACGATTTTCGGATCGTTGGCCTGCGGATCGGGATAGGCGTCGGTGACGATCTCGGCGATGCCGACGACCGCCTTTTCCTTGCCGGTGTGATAGACGAAGGCCAGGTCGCCCTTGGTCATCTTGCGGATGTTTTGAAGGGCGACGGCGTTGCCCACGCCGTCCCAAACGCCGCGTTTGTCGGCCACGAGGTTGTCGTAGCTGTAGTCCTCGGGCTCGGTTTTCAGAAGCCAGTAGCTCATCGTGTTCCATCCCTCTGTCTCGCCATGCCCCGCGGCGATCACACGACCAATCGCGAGGCCGGCCCTGCGCCCTGCGCCGCGTCGGCGGAGCCGGGACGGGCGAGGGGCTTTTGCCAGGTCTGGCTGACCTTGCGCAGCAGGTCGGTCAACTCGTACTCGGCGATCGAGTAGGCCTTAAATTTGAGGTGCCCCGCGATTTGTGTCTGAAGGCTTTCGAACTTCCGGCGCTGGTCGTCGGTGGGGGGCAGGCCGGCCCGCTCGTTGTGGGCGATCTGCGTGAGGACGCCGTTGAACTCCTTCAGCAGCGATGAGGCGTCGGGATCGTCCTGAAGGGATTTCTGGGCCTGCTTGTACTTTTCCACCGCCGGATGGTCGGCCAGCAGGTCGGCGACTTTCTGGGCGGCGTCGAGAATCGATTGCGTGTCGGTTGCCATTGTGCAAATCCTTTGTCTGAGGCCGTATGATAGTCGAGGGAGCCAAATGGATCGATACGCGCGGCAGATTCTCCTTCCACAGATCGGCGAGGCGGGCCAGTTGAAGGTTCAGCGGGCGACGGTGCTGCTGATCGGCGTGGGGGCGCTGGGCTGCACCATCGCCGACCAGCTGACGCGCGCCGGCGTCGGCAAGCTGGTGCTGGTCGATCGCGATATCGTCGAGAAGACCAACCTCCAGCGGCAGACGCTCTTCGACGAAGCCGACGCCGCGCAGGCCCGCCCCAAGGCTTACGCCGCCGCCATGCGGCTGGCGGCGATCAACCGGCGGGTCGAAGTTCTCCACAGCGTCGCCGACGTGACGCCCGACAATATTCGCGACCTGCTGTACGTTCACACGCCGGCGGTCATCATCGACGGGACCGACAACGTCGAGACGCGATATCTCATCAACGACGCGGCGATTCAGACGAACACGCCGTGGATCTACGGGGCCGCCACCGGCGTGGAAGGGCGCGTGATGCCGATCATCCCCGGCCGCACGCCGTGCCTCAGGTGCGTGTTCCCCTCGCCGCCCGGACCGGGAGAACTGCCCACGTGCGATACCGCAGGCGTGCTGAACAGCGCCAGCGCCATCGTCGCGTCGCTTCAGGCGGCGGAGGCGGTCCGGCTCATCGTCGAAGGGTCGCTGAAATCACTGGCGGAGATGGTGACGATCGACGTGTGGGCCCGGCGTTTCCGCACGATCGACTTCACCGAAGGGCGCCGGCCCGAGTGCCCGGCGTGCGTGAGGCATCAGTTTGACTATCTCAACAGCACTGCCACCCTCACCGCCACTCTTTGCGGCCGCAATACCGTGCAGGTTCGGCTGGCCAACCTTGGCTCCACCACACGCGGCGACGCGCTTCTGGAGCAACTCGAAGCACGCCTGAAGGCCGCCGTCGCCAACGTGCACCGCTCGCCATACCTCGTCCGCGCGGCGGTCGGCGACAACGTCGAACTGAGCGTCTTCGCCGACGGCCGCGTGCTGGTGCACGGAACGAACGATCCGGCCAAAGCACGGTCGATCGTGGCGAGATACCTGGGTTGAGGTTAGCTTTACCGACGCGTGCCAGCGGAGACCCCCCTCAATCCCCAAAAACGCCTGTGGCTCGATCCGCTGATCGTCGTCGCGATCACGCTGCTGGTGTTCTCGCCAGTGCTGATGACGACGTTCTCGCCGCTGGACGACTACCAGATGCTGTCGCGAAACCCGGCCTACCACCCACCGACGGGTCGCGGGCTGGTTCAGCAGATCGCGCAGCCGCAGTTCAACATCTACGCGCCGCTGACCTACTCGATCTGGTATGCGATCGGCATGGCGACGTACGCCAACGGCGAGTTGCCGGCGTGGGGATACAAGATCGCCTCGTGGCTCGCCCACGCCGGATCGACGGCCGCGGCGTGGTGGGCGATCTGGCTGGCGGTGCGGCATCGCGCCGGTGCGGTGCTGGGGGCGTTGATTTTCGCGCTTCATCCGCTGCAGGTGGAGTCGGTCGCATGGACGACCGGCCTGAAGGACATCCTCTGCGGCGGGCTTACGTTTTTGACGATCGCGTTTTACATCCGGCGGTTGGAGACCGGAAAGCGAAAGTGGGGGCAGTACGTGCTGGTGGCAGGTATCCTAGCGATGGCCGCCAAGCCGACGGCGCTTACCTTGCCGGCGACGTTGCTGGCGATCGATTTCTGGGTGCGAGACGTGCCGCTCGGGCGCCGGCTTCGCACGAGCGCGCCGATCCTGCCCGCGGCGATCGTTTGCGCGGGGATCATCTACCTGGTGCAGAAGGCGACGAACCTGGCGCCGCAACCCTTCTTCCTGCGACCTCTGATTGCGCTGGACGCGCTGGCGTTTTACTTGTTCAAACTCGTCTGGCCGTTGAACCTGTCGCAGGATTACGCGAGGACGCCGGAGCTCATCCGGTCGTCCGGCGCGATCGCCTGGACATGGATCATGCCGGCGATCGTCGGCGTCGCGGCGATGATTTCCCGCAATCGCAAGGTGATGGCGGCGGGCCTCGTCTTCCTGGTTCCGTTGTCGCCGGTGCTGGGATTGGTCACGTTCGACATGCAGCAGTTCACGACCGTGACGGATCACTACATGTATCAATCGTTGTTCGCGGTCGGCCTGCTGTTGGCGATGTCGATCGGTCGATGGCGCGTCGTTGCGCCGGCGTGCTGCATCGTGGTGATGGTGCTGGGTGGATTGACGGTGCGGCAACTCAATCTTTGGAGCGACAGCGAGGCGTTTCTGGCCGAGTCGCTTCGCGCTTCGCCACGATCACGGCTGGTGCGGCAGGTGATGACGACGATGGCGATCGAACGGGGCGATGCCGTCGAGGGCGAACGCCTGGCGAGGGAGGTGATCGACCTGGGAGGAGATGAAATAGCGTGGGATCACCTGTCTCAATCGCTGGAAATGCAAGGACGGCTGATCGAGGCGGGCGAAGCGGCACGGCGGATGATGGACTTCATGTCGGACCGCACGCCGGTCTTACGGATGAGGCAGATATTCTCGCTTGCCCAGCGCATTCCCGATGCTGACCTGGCCCGCCGGGCGGCGCTCCACTGGTCGGCCCTGGACCCGACGGATCCGGTTCCGCGACAAATTCTTCGCGATCTGGGGCCGGCAAGTCGGCCAAAAGAGTGAGTTCTATCTTGTCTGTAGGAAAAATAGGAGATATGATGCCGGCCTCAGATGGGAAGCAGATCATCCCGCTGCTGATCGACGTGTCGGCGGCGGGGCGGATGGCGGCGCATCTGGTGAGGGCGTATCCCCACGAAGGGTGCGGCGTGCTGGTCGGCTTCGATGCCGCCGGCGCCCGGCGCGTGGTGGACGCGATCCCCGTCGACAACGCGTGGCCCGACGAGTCGGAGAAGCCCCGGCGGTTCGTGCTCGACTCGCGCGAGCAGTTGCGGATCGAGCGGTCGCTCGACGGGACGGGAAAAAGCCTTGTCGGCTTCTACCACTCTCACCCCGACCACCCGGCCGAGCCCAGCGCGTTCGACCTGGAGGCGGCGTGGGGGTTCTACAGCTACCTGATCGCGCGTGTGTCGCGCTCGACGGGAGTGGAGGAGATGCGGTCGTGGTTGCTGGACGAACGGGCGAACGCCTTCGTTGAGCAGCGCGTCGAAAAGAAGATTTGATTTCGTTACAACGATCCCATACACGTCGTCATTCTGTCGTCATTCTCAAACGCGTATCGCACAACGGAGACCAACATGCCTCTCAAACCGCACGGCAAGATCTACAACAACATCACCGAAACCATCGGCGGCACGCCGCTGATCCGCCTGAACCGCATTGTGCCCGCGGGCGCGAACATCGTGGTGAAGGCCGAGTTCTTCAACCCGCTGTCGAGCGTGAAGGACCGCATCGGCGTGGCGATGATCGAGGCCGGCGAAAAGGCGGGCAAGATCAAGAAGGACACGCAGATCATCGAGCCCACCAGTGGCAACACCGGCATCGCGCTGGCGTTCGTCGCCGCCGCCAAGGGCTACAAGCTGACGCTCACGATGCCCGAGAGCATGTCGCTCGAACGCCGCAAGCTGCTGAAGGCGCTCGGGGCCAACCTCGTCCTCACGCCCGCCGCCGATGGCATGAAGGGCGCGATCAACAAGGCCAAGGAACTCGCCGCCGAAACGCCCAACAGCTTCATCCCCCAGCAGTTCGAAAACCCCGCCAACGTCGAGATTCACAAGCAGACCACCGCCGAGGAAATCTGGGCGGACACCGAAGGCAAGGTGGACGTGCTGGTCGCCGGCGTGGGCACGGGCGGCACGCTTACGGGCGTCAGCGAGGTGATCAAGCTGCGCAAGCCTTCGTTCAAGGCGATCGCGGTCGAGCCGGTGGCCTCGCCGGTCATCACGCAAACGCGCGCCGGCGACGAGGTAAAGCCGGGGCGTCATAAGATCCAGGGCATCGGCGCCGGCTTCGTGCCCGCCAACCTGCACCTGCCGGCCGTCGACGACGTCGTCCAGGTGACCGACGAGGAAGCCTTCGAATGGGCCCGCCGCCTGCACAAGGAAGAGGGCATTTTCGGCGGCATCAGCTCCGGCGGCAACGTCGCGGCGGCGATCAAGCTGTCGGAACGCCCGGAGTACAAGGGCAAGCTCATCGTCGTCATCCTCCCCAGCATCGGCGAACGCTATCTCAGCACGCCGCTGTTCGAGCAGGAATAACGCGCGAGCGATTCCTCGATAGATCAAAAGAAACGCTCGGAGCGAAGGAGCCATCTGGTTCCTTCGCTCCGAGCGTTTTTGCTATGCGTGTTGCCTACTGAGGCAGGAAACGCACGACGTAGAACGGGTATCCGTTGGCCGCCAGGAACGTCGTGATGATCAGCCACAGGCCCATCGACAGGGCCTCGCCGAAGATCAGGCCGATGAACAGCGGCTTCATGTTGTTGAACAACGTCGCGCCGCCGAACCGCAGGATCAGCGTTTTGGCCAGCCAGCCGATGAACAGGCTGAACGCCGCCCCCGTGATGTAGAAGTACGTGCACAACAGATACCCCACCGGCAATAGCGGCCAGCTCGCGAACCGCCACGACAGCGCCTGCAGGATCGTCGTCACCGCGATGCCGATCCCCATGTGCGTCCACGACGAGTGCGACTTGCTCGGGTACGCGCCGTTTTCCACGTTTTTCGGGAAGTCGACCAGCCACGTCTTCGGCCAGTTCTGCGTGCCCCAGACGTTCAGCACGCCTTGCTGGGCGTCGTCCATCGGGATGGCGTAGGAGTAGTAGCACCAGATCGACGCCATCGCGCAGGCGATGCCCGCGACGATCAGCGTTGACATCAGCAGCGGCACGGTGCGGCGCTTGTCGCGTTCGGGGACGTCGCTGTCGTTGACGGTCTGCAACCCATGCAGCGCGAAGACCAGGGTGCTCTCGCGGGCGGCCTGCATGAAATTGTAGTGCCCGAGGCCGTAGACGTACGCGTCCTTCGGCGTGATGGCGGTGGCGGGGAAGTTGGTCAGCAGTTGGTCGAAGTTCACCGGCATGCGCACGTACGCCAGCCCCGTCTCCGCCACGAGGCGAGCGGTGATCAGGTGGGCCATCAGGATCGTCAGCACCAGGCAGCACGCCAGCCACCACACGCAGCCGATCACCATGAACCATGCCGCCATGCCCGCCATCGACAACAGCAGCAGGATCGCCGCGGGGCGGTAGTGCAGGAACGCCCCCTGGGCGTCCCCCGGGCGCTGACGGCCCACCACGGCGCGGGCGATGACCATCCAGTGGTGCCGTCCGATCCACAGCAGCCCGCCGAGGAAGGCGAACGCCGCTCCGAACTGCTGGTCTGCCATCGCGGCGTCGCTGAGCGTGGTGTCGCCGACCTGGTTCAACGGCCAGCGGATCAGCCCCATGATCAGCGCCCCGCCCCACAGGCTGAAGCTCACCCGCGTCGGCGTGAAGTACGACAGCCCGACCAGCGTAAAGTAGATCGTTGCCGTCTTCAGCCAATAGGGGAAGCCGTTCCACGGCGGGTCCGTCAGGTTCGTTCGGAGGTCGTAACTGCTCGGGATCGCCGGAACGCTGGTCGGGAAGTACACCTTCAGCACCTGGCTGCTCTGGATGACGATCACCGCGACCGCCGCGATCCAGAAGGCGGGGCTCGAAAAGATGCTGTTGAACGCCTTCCCCGGCTTCGGCGGCTCGATCAGCATCGTCTGCAATTGCGCGATCGGAAACGCCAGGCGTTCGTTTACCGCCCACTGGAAGCGTATCAGGCAGGCGATGCAGATGAGCGCCGTCATGAAGCACACCCCAAACACGCCCCAGCCGATCAGCGGCCGCACCCACGCGTGCCAGGGGATCGAGCTGCCCTCGGGCGTGCGCGTGTAGAACTGCACCACCGCCGTCGCCGACGATCTGGCCTCCAGGTCGTCCGTCGCGAACATCCAGGATGGCAGGTTCATCGACGTGAACAGCTGGTCGAACTTCGGGTCCTGTCCCGTGAAGTACAGCGGCGACACCATCGTCGGGATGAACTGCCGCATCAGCCCCTGCGACGGAAGCGAACAGCTGATCAGCGCCATCGAGATGATGATCGCCAGCTCCCCGGCCGACAGTGCCGCGCTGGGAAGCCACTTGTGCAGCGGCCCGTTCACCAGCAGCACCAGCGCCAGCATCGCCATCGCCACGATCGGCGGGAAGTAGCTGCCGATCAGAAAGCTGTTGTTGACGACGTACTCGTTGAACGGCGTGAGGCAGACGATGAGGATCGAGATCAGCAGTCCCAGCGAAACGCTGCGAAACGTGATTGCCCGATGAGCCGAGGGAGATTGCCGTTCCGCGCCGAGAGGTCCGCCTGCCATGGCGGTAGATTGGGGTTCGCCGCCCAAGTGTCAAGTCGCCAGGTTGAAGGATGGACCGATTTCCTTTTTTGTTTCCCGTCCCGCTCACCGCTTTTGCGCCCGCCGACAAAGCCGGTGCGCGTTCACATATCCATGTGCTCAACGGATGATCAACGTGGATCATATCTTCTCCGTCCACGTGCTCGTGCTGGAGATGCGTAACGTGAACTCTGTAAATCGCGCGATATGAATCCGGAAGATTTGCCAGCAAATGTTTCTGTCGCCGGACTCAGTGCGGCTCGGAGATCAGCTCGAGATTGCGGTCCATGACGGAGTTGGGGCTGCTCCAGACGAGCAGGAACATCGCCTCGCGGGCGAGGCGCTGGGCGGGGTGGTCGAGGCGGAGGGCGGATCCCTTATATAAGGTGACGGCGGCGTGGGCGGCGCGGAGGGCGAGGTTGTTGCACTCGCTGCGGATGAGCGGGCCGGACTGGAGATCGTGCTCGGCGGTGAGGCGGGCGTTGGCGTCGCGGACGGTGTTGGACAGCTCTGCGAACTGCTGGGTGAGCATGTCGAACGTGCTGGCGGCGCTGGGCAGCGGGATCTGCTCGATCAGCTTCAGAGCGGCGCGGGTGAGCCCGAGGGCGGCGAACGCCTGGCCGATCGGAAGCGAACGCGATCGGCCGACCAGCGCCTTTTCCACCGGCCCGGCGAGGATGAGGTCCTTCGAGATCGGCACGGCGGCGCACCGGACGGCGCTGGTGGGGGCGGCGGCGAGGGTGGCGAGCTTCAGCGGGGGCTGAACGCTCACGCCGGGCAGTTTCGCGTCGAGCACGAACAGCACCTGCTGCCCGTCCAGCATCCGGGCGGCGGCGACGATGAAGTCGGCCTTGATCCCGCCGGTGGACCAGGGGATCGTCCCGTTGACGATCAGCCCGTCCCCATCCCGCTCGGCGGTCAGCGTGCCGGACTGGTGCGAGGTCGTCAGGTGGGAGATGCCGATGGTCGTCCACGCCTCGTTTCTCGCGAGCATGGGCAGGAATTCCTCCTTCGCGGCGGCGTTTTGCGAGACTTCGAGATAGCCGGCGGCGGCGTCGCGCTGGGAGAGCACCAGCGCTGTGGCGAGGGAGGCCGAAGCGATGAGTTCGTAGCGATCGTGGAGGGTGATGGCGTCGAGGTCGGCGCCGCCGTAGTCCTTTCCGATCGCCCAGCCCATCGCGCCAAGGGAGGCGAGGTCGGCCAGATCGTCCGCGGGCCAGGCGGCGTTGATGTCGTAATCGGTCGCACGGCCGGCGATGCGGTCCAGGACGGGTTGGAAGTTCTCCGGCACCTCGAGCATGCCATCCATTCTACGCCGGATCAAACTCTTGTATAACTGACATTGGATGAACGATCGCTTTTACATCACCACGCCCATTTACTACCCCAACGGCGAGCCGCACCTGGGGCACGTCTACACGACGCTCTGCGCCGACGTGCTGGCCCGCTATCACCGCCTGAACGGCGAGAAAACGTGGTTTCTCACCGGCACCGACGAGCACGGCATCAAGATGGTGAAGACCGCCGCCGAGCGGAACATCACGCCCGGAGAGCTGGCGGACCAGAATGTCGCGGTCTTCGAATCGCTGTGGAAAGAGCTGAAGGTCAGCCACGACGATTTCATCCGTACGACCTCCGACCGCCACAAGGCCGGCGTGACGAAGATTTACAACCAGATGCTCGCCTCCGGCGACATCTACCTTGGCGCGTACGAAGGCTGGTACGACGAAGGCCAGGAGGAGTTCGTCACCGAGAACAACGCCAAGGAAGCCGACTACAAGTCGACCATCTCCGGCCGTCCGCTCGTGCGGTACAAGGAGCCGACGTACTTCTTCCGCCTGAGCAAGTACGTACCGCAGGTGATCGAGGCGATCGAGTCGGACAAGCTGCTGGTGCGCCCCGAATCTCGCAAGAACGAGGTGCTGAGCAAGCTTCGCCAGGGCGTGGAAGACCTGTCGATCTCCCGCTCGAGCCTGAAGTGGGGCGTGCCGCTGCCGAACGATCCGGAGCACGTGCTATACGTGTGGATCGACGCGCTGAGCAACTACATCACCGCGCTCGATTACCCCGACGGCGAGAAGTACAAGACGTTCTGGCCGGTGGATAACCACCTGATCGGCAAGGAGATCCTGTGGTTTCACGCCGTGTATTGGCCGGCGATGCTCATCTCGCTTGGCCAGCCTCTGCCGAAGCTCGTCTTCGCGCACGGCTGGTGGACGGCCGAGGGGAAGAAGATGAGCAAATCGCTTGGCAACTTCATCGATATCGAACGCCTTCGCACGGTCATCAGCACGTACGGTCTGGATTCGCTGCGGTACTACCTGCTGCGCGCGGCGCCGTTCGGATCGGACCTCGACTGGAAGGATTCGGAGCTGGCCGGGGCGTACGCCGAACTGGGCAACGTCGTCGGCAACCTGCTGAACCGCACGCTGAACATGATCGGCAAGTACCGCGACGGGAAAGTGCCGGCGATCGGCACGCTGAACGAGGCCGACACGGCGCTGAAAAAGCAGATCGGCACGCTCGCGGCCGACCTGTCGTCGGCGTACGACGCGGTGGAATTGCAGCGGGCGGCGCTGTTGCCGATCGAGCTGGCCCGGGCGGCGAACGCGTACATCGACGTGACGCGCCCGTTCAGCCTGGCGAAAGATCCGGCGCAGGCGCAGCAGCTCGACGTGGTGCTGACGCTCGTCGCCAACGCGTGCAAGAACATCCTCGCCGGCCTGCTTCCGGTCCTCCCGGAAAAGGCTGCGGCGGGGCTGGCGCAGTTGAACGTTGACCCGAACGGCAAGACCATCCGGCAACTGCTGGAAACCGACCTGCCGGACGGGCACGCGCTGGGCAAGGCGGAAGTGTTGTTCCCGAGGATCGAGGCGAAGTAACGGACCATGCCTTACATTGAATTCCAAACAGATAAGGGCCCGCGCCGCATGGAGTTGCGGGACAAGCCGATCACCATCGGCCGGCAGGCGGGGAACGTCATCTCGGTCAACGATGACCGGTTGTCGCGGCATCATGCGGTGATCGAAAGGCGGGCCGACGGCTGCTACGTCCGCGATCTCGGTTCGCGCAACGGCACGGCGGTCAACAACGCGATGGTGGTCGTCGAGCAAAAACTCGAGCACGGCGACGTCGTCCGCGCCGGCAGCGGCGTCTACCGCTTCTACACCGGCGTGCCCGGCGGCGGAAAGCCGAAGCCGATCGGGTCGAAGCCGGTCGCCGAGTCGCTGCAGGTCGACGGCGACGCCGACCTCGCCGATCTGGCCGCCCCCACCGAAGACGCCGCGCCGCTGCCCGCGCCGGCAGGGCCGCTCCATAACGCGGGGGAGTCGGAGGGCGTCGCCCCGGCGCGCCAACTGATGACGCTGGCGGAGTCGCTGCCGCACAAGCCGTTCGGCGTTGGCGATATCGAGACCATCAATGCCCGCGGCGACATCGTCCATCCCGCCTACAGGCCCGACAGCAAGGAAGTGCCGGCCGAGGCCGTCACCATCCTGCGGCTGGTGCTGCTGTGCTGCTTCCGAACGCGCGCGTCGGACATCCACGTCGAGCCGAAGGGCGAGCAATACCTCATCCGCATTCGCGTGGACGGGTCGATGGTCACGATCACCTCGCTGAAGAAGGACCTGGGCATTCGGTTCATCTCGCTGGTGAAGATCCTGTGCGACATCGATATCGCGGTGCGCAACGCGGTGCAGGAGGGCAACTTCGTCGCCCGCGTGCCCGATCGCAAGGTCGATTATCGCGTGAGCATCACCCCGAGCATCTACGGCCAGAAGCTGGTCATCCGCTGTCTGGATAGCGCCAACGCGCCGCGTTACCTGTGGGACCTGAACCTGCCGGAGCAGATGTTCCGCACCATCGAGAAGGCCATCAAGCGCGACGCCGGCATGCTGCTGGTGTGCGGCCCGACGGGGAGCGGCAAGACGAGCACGCTGTACTCCATCCTTCGTTCGATCGACGCGTCGGAACGCAACGTGGTGACGATCGAGGACCCGGTCGAAATCCAGATCGAGGGCGTCACGCAGATGCCCGTGAACGAGGATACCGGCAGCACGTTCCACGCGCTGTTGCGGTCGACGTTGCGCCAGGATCCCGACGTGATTCTCGTGGGCGAAATTCGCGACGCCGAAACCGCCAAGACCGCGATGCAGGCCGCGATGACCGGGCATCTGGTCTTCTCGACCGTGCACGCCCGCGACACGCCCGGCAGCGTGTTTCGCATGTTGGACCTGGGCATCGAGCCGTTCCTGATCGCCAGCGGCCTGAACCTGCTGTTGGCGCAGCGGCTCATTCGCACGCTTTGCCCCTTCTGCAAGCAGGCGAACTCGCCGACCGAGGAGCAGCTTCGCGATATGGGGCCGGAATACGCCGACCTTCGCCAGATTTACCGCGCGGTCGGGTGTCAGAAATGCCTCGGGACGGGGTATGCGGGACGTCGCGGCGTGTTCGAACTGTTGGTGGTGGACGACAACATCCGCGCCGCCATCGGCAAGAACAACCAGGGCGAGGTCATGCAGGCGCTCGGCCGCAGCCGGTTCCAGACGCTGAAGATGCACGGCTTCTCGCTGGTGGCGGAGGGCGTAACCACCTTCGACGAGGTCGATCGCGTGGTCGGCGATTGATCTGACGCCTGTACGCGATTTAGGCGCTCTGCTTCACAACCCCAACCCCTCCCTTCGCGGCGGATTTTACCGCCGACGAAAGCAGGGCTTGCGCGTAAAGTGGAAGACAATGAACGCGTTCAAAACGCTTACAGCGACGTACTTTCTGTTGTAGCTGCGACGCCTGCGTCGCCCATTGGTTTTCTTGAACGACTGGAAAGGGCGACGCAGGCGTCGCGGCTACAACATTAGGGTTCGTTGCTTTCGCAGGAAGGGGGAAAGAGCAGTAGACACGATTTGAACAAACGAACCCAACTGTCATTTTGACAGGTCGCGTGATGACGAAATGGGAGCGCGTTGTGTTTTTGCCAAACGAACCCAATTTGGTTGTAAGCACTTTGTGGACAACAGGTTGCAATGGGTGGTGTGAAACGGCGTGGGGTCCGCCGCATGAGCCGATCTGGTCGGCTCACACGACGGACCCCACCCGGACGGACGCGGGAGAATGTTGTGCTAGGCCGCCATCTTCATGCCGGCGGCCCTGGCGTCGGACTGCCGGTGCGTTTTGCTGGCGGTCGGGGCGACGTCTGCGGAGGCGGAAGACTCGTCGGTCGTGCCGATGAGCCGGCCGAGGTCCTGGATCGTCACGTTCAGCTCGGTGGCCTGTCCGGCGAGTTCCTCGCTCGACGCGGCCGACTCCTCGGCGGCGGCGGCGTTGGCCTGGGTGACGCGGTCCATCTCGCTGATCGCCTTGTTGATCAGCTCGATCCCCGTCGCCTGCTCCGTGCTGGCGGCGGCGATCTCGCCGATGAGCGCTGAGAAGCGGTCGTTCGACGAGGTGATGTCGTTGAGCGCCTCGCCCACCTCGGTGACGATCTCCACGCCGTTCTTGGCGTTGTTGACCGACTGCTCGATCAGTTGCGACGTGTTCTTCGCCGCCTCCGCGGAGCGCATCGCGAGCGTGCGCACCTCCTCGGCGACGACCGCGAACCCCTTGCCCGCCTCGCCCGCCCGCGCGGCTTCGACCGCGGCGTTGAGCGCGAGAAGGTTGGTCTGGAACGCGATCTCGTCGATGACCTTGATGATCTGCGCGGTCTGGCCGGCGGACTTCTGGATGTCGCCGATCGCGGTGGACATGCGGCCCATCGACGCGTTGCCTCGCTTCGCCGCCGACTGGCCTTCGTTCGCCAGCGACAACGCCTGCTGCGCGGCGTCGGCGTTGCGGCGGGTCATGGAGCTCATCTCCTCGAGCGACGACGACGTCTCCTCAAGCGATGCCGCCTGCTTGCTGGCGCCCTGGGCCATCGTCTGAGACGCCGAGGCGATCTGCTGGCTGGCGGAGTGGGTTTGTTCGCTGCCCCGGCTGAGCGTGTGCATGACCGACGCCAGCGGCCTTACGATCAGCCGGCGGTTGAAGACGAAGAAGCCGATCCCGACGAGCACGACCAGCGGCACCATCCACATCAGCGTCTGCGTCATGCCCGCCTGCACGACCGGGTCGATCTTCTCCGACAGGTCGGCGGTCAGCATGAACATGCCGTGCACCTCGCCGGCGCGCCAGTTTTCCATCGGAAACCCGAGTATGTCGCGGCCGTCTTTGGTGGGGCTGGTGGCGGGATCGCCGTGGCAGGAAAGGCAGTCCTGCGTCAGCCGGATCGGCCGGGCGTAGGCGATCGTGTTCTTCTTTTCGTCGAGCATGAACTTGCCGTCGACGCCCGTTTTCTCGAACTCCTCGAGCAGCTTGCGCTCTTCGAGGGTCGCCTCGTTCTTGGGATTGCGGGCCTGAACCTTGGCGACGCGGAACTGGTAGTGCTCCTCCTCGGCGAGCTTGCCGATCGCGTCCCACGCCGCCACCACCGGGATGGTCTTGTACAGCGACGATTCCTGCAGCGACGCGACCGACTCCGCCTCTCTCAGCAGGGCAGGCATGTCGAACGCCTTCTTGGTGTTCAGGTCGGCGATCGTGGCGCGGACGTTCTCCGCCTCGATGATCGCGCCTTTCATGGAGTGCTCGATCGCCTCGATCCCCTGATGACGGATGACCGACCGCTGGATAAAGACGCCGACGATGGCCGTAAGGATGACTGCCCCCAAGGCGGCCAGCAGGATCTTTGTGCCGATTTTCATCTGGAACTTTCGCGACCCGACCCCGTCGCTTTACGGCATGGCGGCGTCCGGGTCTTTCCCGTCCGACCTAGTTCCAACATCGGAGTTTCGGTGTGTGGACCTGCGACAAAAACTACCGAAAAACGGGGGATCCAGTTCGGCCGATAACCTATGTCCGAAGGACGGCGGCAGCTTGGCGGAGCACGGAATCGACGTCCAGCCATCGCATGCACGACAGGTGCGAGCACGATCGCGAATAGCATGGACTGCAGGCGATATCGAGTCGCAGCACCGTATCCATGCGCCCGTACGGGCCGGTGCGGACGGGATTGGTCGGGCCGAAAAGCGTCACCAGCGGGCGGTTGAGCGCCGAGGCGATGTGCATCGGTCCGGAGTCGTTGGCGATCACCAGCCGCGCCCCGTCGATCAGGGCGACCAGTTGTTTCAGGTCCGTTTTGCCGGCAAGGTTCGTCGCGCCGGCCCAGTTCTGGGCGATGTCGCGCTCCTGGTTTCCGCCGCCAACAATAGTAGCTAGGCCGAAGCGCTCCCTGAGCGGGTGGATCAGCGCTTCGAATCGTTCGGCGGGCCAGCGTTTGGTTTCCCAGTTGGTGCCGGGAAAGAGCACCGCGTACTCGCCCAGTTCGGCGGTCATCGCGCGGACGGATTGGCGCGCCTCGTCCTTCAGATCAAAGTCGAACACCACCGGCCCGCGGCCGGCGCCCAGCGCTTCGCAGACGTCGAGGTATCGCTCCACCGCGTGCCGCTCGGGCGTGTCGGTGTGGACGTGGTGGGTATACAGCCCGCTGGCGCCCTCGCGGGCGTAGGAAAAGCCGACGCGAACGGGCGCGCGCGTTTGCCAGGCGATCCATCCACTGCGAAGCAGGCCCTGAAGATCGATCGCCAGGTCGAACTTCTCTCTTCGGAGCCGCATTGCGAAAGAGAACAGCCCCTTTGCCGCCGACGGGTCGCGCCAGAGGTTGGCGAACCGCTTGCGTTCGAACAGCAGCACGTCGTCCAGCAGGCGATGCCCCTCCAGCAGCGATGCGAACGCCGGCACGACCAGCCAACTGATCTCGGCGGTCTTGAACCGCCTGCGCAGCAGGTGCAGGACGGGCAGCGCATGCACGATGTCGCCCAATGCCGACGGCTTGACGATGAGAATCTTCCGCGGCTCGCGCGGCAGGTCGATGCTCACAGTTCCTCCTGCGGCATCGTTCGCGGAGAGAAGCCCTGGCAGAGGTAAAGCGAGTCTTCCCTCGTATATTGCGGGTGATCTTTCATCGCCCGCAATAGTCGTTGAATGCCGAACAGTTGCAGGAACGCGTTCAACGGGCGAATGCCGTAGGCGTCGATGAGGACGGGCTGTGGGCTTCGTGATTCGTGCGGCGTGAAGCAGATCCAGTTGCTGCTTTTGGCATCGGTGTGCGTCAGGCCGGCGTCCTCGATCTTCCGCAGCAGTCGGCCGCAGGCGCGGAAGAAGTCCTCGCGCTCCGCCGGCGTCATGGCGTTCAGGTCGGCCTTGTCGAGCGTTTCGCCGGGCACGCGCTCGAACACCGCGATCGATTCGACGACGTACCCGAACGACCGCCGCTCCACGTAGATCAGCGGATATTCCACCGGGATGTGCCGCACCTGGAGCCAGCGCGATTTATCCCACAATCGCCTTGCGCGCGACGCGCGAAACGCGTCCAGCGCATACCGATACCAGAACTTATTCCGCGGCCGTTTCACGATGACGTCGATCGGCCGCCCCTGAAGCGTCACCTGCCCGGAGAGGATGTCGCCCGAGCGGTCGCGCTTCAGGATCTCCAGCTGATCCGCCCGAACTTGCCCCATCAGCCGGGGCCATTCGCGTTGCCAGTCTTCCGCGTCGATCGTCAGCCGGCTCGCCTGCGAGAACGACTGGGGCCCGACCGCCCGCGAGCGGAACTTGCCCGTCCACTCGCCGAGGTCGATCGTCTCCACGGCGTCGCGTTTCAGGTCGTGCCGATAGCGTTTCAGCTTCACGCGATCGTCGGGGATGTCCTTTTCCGGCGCCAGCGCTCGCCAGGCCCGAACGCGATCGGCGCGCGTGGCGTGCGGCTCGACGTTGTGGGCGAACTGCATCAGTTGTTCGGGCGTCAGCACTTCCGATTTCAGGTCCGCCGCGTCCAGCACCAGCACTTTGCCGTCGTGCACGAGGAACGACGACAGCGAGAGCGACGGGTGTCCGAGGTCGTGCTGCGTCATCTGCCTCAGGATCGCGATGATCTGATCGACGATCCGCCTTCGTTCGCGCGGGGTCGGCCTCAATTGGTCGAGCCGGGTTGCGGGTTCGAGGCCCTGAAGGATGACCGCGTTGCCCTTGCGGTCGCCGAAGCGAAAGCCCGACATCATCGCCACCACGCGGACGGCGGGGATCTTGAAGTCCTGCAGTGTCTTGAGCCCGGCGTACTCGCGCGGCCCTCCGCTGGCGCTGAGGCGCGATCCCTGCGGATAAAAGCGGAGGTAATACGGCTTGCCCGCGTATTCGAACCGCCACGTCTCCCGCCCCGCGCCGCGGCGCACGGGCGTGGCGTACTGGTGGAGGTTGCGGAGATGCGCCTCAAACGCTTCAGGACTCATCGAAGCGGCGGAGTATAGCGGAGACGGCCTCTTTTGGGACGGCGGGCGTTAACCCCTGCATCTTACGGGGCCGGAGCGGATTTCACTTGATCGTGGCGACATCCGATTATGTTCCCTCTCCCGCGTACCCGCGGGAGAGAGTTAGGGTGAGGGCTTCTCGCGAAACGCAGGCGTGCAGGTCGGGGTGAATCCCGATCCGCCTTCTCAACCGAATACGGATTGCCCATTGGATGGAATGACCCCAATCGACAATCGACAATCGGAAATTGGCAATCCGTTCGAGCGTGTTGGCACGTCATAGGCGTCAGCCCTGCTTCAGACTTGGCTTCCGCCTCCGCTTGCCTGCCACGTTCCGCACCGATACGCTTAACGATCTACATGAAACGCGTTGTCGTCACCGGAATTGGGATTGTGTCGCCGATCGGCATCGGCGTGAAGGACTATTGGGCGAGCCTGCTTGCAGGGCAGAGCGGCGTCAGGCGGATCGCCTCGCTGGACCCGGCGGGGTTCGATTGCCAGCTCGGCGGGGAGGTGGGGGCGTATAAGATCGGCGATTACGTCCCCAAGAGCTACCGGAAGGCCACGAAGGTGATGGCGCGGGATATCGAGCTGGCGGTCATCGCCGCGGACGAGGCGTTCAAGGATGCGGGGCTGAAGTCGAAGGCCTACGCCGACACGCCCGACATCGACGGCCTGCGCTTCGGCTGCAATATCGGCGCGGGATTGATCAGCGCTGAACTCGACGAGCTGACCGGCGCGATGGCGACGGCGAACGTCGACGGCAAGCTGGACCTGGGCAAGTGGGGCGGCGAAGGCATGGCGCAGCTCACGCCGCTATGGCTGCTGAAGTACCTGCCGAACATGCTGGCGTGTCACGTGACGATCATCCACGGGCTGATGGGCCCGAGCAACACGATCACCTGCGCGGATGCGTCGGGCCATCTGGCGATCGGCGAGGCGTTCCGCACGATCCAACGCGGCAAGGCGGACTTCGCGATCTGCGGCGGCGCCGAATCGCGCATGAACCCCATGGGCATCATGCGGCATCAACTGCTCGGACGACTGAATTCCACCCACAACGATCGCCCGAACGACGCCGTGCGACCCTTTGACGCCGACGCCGCCGGAACGGTCGTCGGCGAGGGCGGAGGGCTGCTGATCCTGGAGGAATACGAACACGCCAAGGCGCGCGGCGCGAAGATCTACGCCGAACTGGTGGGCTTCGCCGCGAGCCAGGACGCGTATAGCGTGACCGAGCCCGATCCGACCGGCCACAGCTACGGAAAGGCGGTCGAAAATGCGCTCAAGGACGCGAAGACGGACGCGGGCAGCGTTGATCTGATCATCCCGCACGGACTGGGCATCGCATCCCACGATAAAGCGGAGTTGAACGGCCTGAAAAAGGCGTTCGGCGATCACCTCGGCAAACCCGCGTTCGCCCCGCTGAAGGCGCAGACCAGCCATCTGGCCGCCGGCAGCGGCGTGGACGCCGCGACCGCGGTGCTCGCGATCGCCAATCAGACCGTTCCGCCTGCGATCAACACGAAGAACACCGGCGATGCCAGGCTGAACGTCTCCACGACATCGCGGCAGCAATCCGTCAAGACGGCCGTCACCAGTTGCTACTCGCTGGGCGGGCAGAACGCGGCGTTGGTGTTTAAAGATGTTTCGTAATCGAAACTAGACGAAGGTACGCCAATGTTTGAGTGGATTGCAGAATCCTGTCCGAACTGGCTCAAGCCGCTGCCCGGCCTGATCCTTCTGGGCATCAGCGTTTTCATCATGTTCACGACCGATCGCATATGGATCGGCGGATTCGCGATTGGGGCGGCGATGCTCGTGATCGGCATTGCCTTCATGCGGTTTGGCAAGAGCAGCGGCTACAATTTCTGAGTCTTTTCCGTCGGTTGTTAAGGTCAGGCACAGAGAGTCTGGAATCAAAATGAAGCGAGTCGTCATCACCGGTATTGGTTGGATCACCCCGATGGGCCACGCGGTTGAGCCGGTGTGGAAGCGGTTGCTCGCCGGCGATACCGGAATCGACTACACCACGATTTTCGATGCCAGGACGTTCCCGACGCGCATCAGCGCGGAGGTGAAGGACTTCAAGCTGGCGGATCATCTGGGCGACGTGACGGAAAAACACGCCGGCGCCGGCCGCAGCACGCAGTTCGCGCTGGCGGCGTGCAAGCAGGCGTGGGAGATGTCGAAGCTCGCGTCGTCGTCGCTCGACCTCGATCGCGTGGGCGTCTATTTCGCCTCCGGCGAGGGCTCGCTCGATTTCGAGGCATACACGCGGGCGGCGCTCTCGAGCTGGAGCGCGGAGAAGAACGCGATCGACGCCGTGAAGTGGGCCCAGACCGCCCGCGAACTGATGAACGTGACGCGGGAAATCGAGCAGGAGCCGAACGCGGCGCTCCCGCACCTGGCGATGCTCACCGGCGCTCGCGGTCCGGCGCTGAACTGCCTGACGGCGTGCGCGGCGTCGACCCAGGCGATCGGCGAGGCGACCGAAATCCTCCGCCGGGGCGATGCGGACGTGATGATCTCCGGCGGAGCGCATTCGATGATCCACCCGTTCGGCGTCACCGGATTCAATCGCCTGACCGCGCTCTCGACCGCCAACGACACCCCTCGCGCCGCCTCCCGCCCGTTCGACAACAACCGCGGCGGGTTCGTGCTGGGCGAGGGCTCGGGCGTCGTCATTCTGGAGACGCTGGAACACGCCCAGGCCCGCGGCGCGACGATCCTGGCCGAAGTCGTCGGCTACGGCTCGACGGCGGACGCGTTTCGCATCACGGATCAGCACCCGGAAGGCACGGGCGCGGTCATCGCCATGAAGGTGGCGCTCGAAGACGCGGCCCTCGATCCGAAACAGGTTCACTATATTAACGCCCACGGCACGGGCACCCGCGAGAACGACGGCAACGAAACCGGCGCGATCAAGCAGGTCTTCGGCGAGGACGCCCGGAATGTGCCGGTCAGCTCGATCAAGAGCATGATGGGCCACCTCATCGCGGCGGCGGGGGCGGTGGAGCTGATCACGTGCGTGTTGGCGCTGCGGGACCAGGTTCTTCCGCCCACCATGAATCTCGAAAATCCCGACCCCGAGTGCGATCTCGACTACGTCCCCAACAAGGCTCGGCCGGCCAAGGTGGACGTGGCGATGAGCAACAGTTTCGGTTTCGGCGGGCAGAACGACACGATCATCGTCCGCAAGTTTGCCTGATTAGCGACCATCGGCCGCGTTCCGTTTGTGCCAGGATTATGCTATAAAGCGTAATTCGCGGAGGACATCAGACTATGGCAAGAGTCGAACTCGACAAAGTGGCAAAGGTGTACCCCGGCGGCGTCCGGGCGGTGAACTCGATCGACCTGCACATCAAGGATCGCGAGTTTATCGTGCTCGTTGGCCCGTCGGGTTGCGGCAAGTCGACCACGCTCCGCATGGTCGCCGGGCTGGAAGAGATCAGCGAGGGCACGATCAAGATCGGCGAACGCGTCGTGAACAACGTTCCGCCGAAGGATCGCGACATCGCGATGGTGTTCCAGAACTACGCCCTTTATCCGCACATGTCGGTCTACAAGAACATGGCGTTCGGGCTGAAGCTCCGCGGCTTTCCGAAGCAGGAGATCGACAATCGCGTTCGCGAGGCGGCCAAAATCCTCGATATCACGCACCTGCTCGAGCGTAAGCCCAAGGCCCTGTCGGGCGGCCAGCGCCAGCGCGTCGCGGTCGGCCGGGCGATCGTCCGCGAGCCGGCTGCGTTCTTGTTTGACGAGCCGCTGTCGAACCTCGACGCCAAGCTCCGCGTCACCACCCGCGCGGAAATCAAACGCCTGCATCAGCGCCTCAAGACGACCACCATCTACGTGACGCACGACCAGGAAGAGGCCATGACGCTGGGCGATCGCATCGTCGTCATGAAGGACGGCGTCATCCAGCAGGCCGACAGCTCACTGAAGACCTACCAACACCCGGCGAACCGTTTTGTCGCAGGCTTCATCGGCATGCCGCCGATGAATTTCTTCGATGGGATGATCAAGGAGGCCGGCGGCGCCCTATACTTCGAAGAGGGGACGCTGGAGAACGCCACCGTCGTCAAACAGCGGGCGGACGAGCCCGAAGTGAAGGAAGGAAAGTTGACCTTGCCCGGAAATGGGTTTAAGGTGACCATCCCTGATCGCCTGAAGGGCGCGGTTTCGCGCCATATCGGGCGTCATCTGGTGCTCGGGATTCGTCCTGAGCACTTCCATCTTGAACCTCTGGCGGGCGCGGGCCCGGCGGTGTCGGTTAAGATGGCGGTGAACGTGATTGAGCCGTTGGGTAACGACATGGATATGTATCTGAGCACGCAGCATCATCCGCACGTGATCAGCCGCGTCGAAGCCCGGCCGGGTGTGTCGCCCGGCACCCAGATCGATCTGTACGTCGATCTGGAGAAGATACACTTTTTCGAACCCGGAGTGACCGGGATGAACCTGAGCCTGTCCACAGAGCAAGCCCATGCAGTCGCTTAATCGCACTACATGGTCTTGCGCCAAGGGCTTATGCCTTTCGCCGGTCGCCGGGGGTGACTGGGCGTGAGGCCCGGTTTCATCTCCAGTCCAACCTCGGATTCGAGAAAGTGGCCGCCCTTTGGGTGGCCACTCTTATTTTCGGCGTTTTGCGGCGTCCGGCGGACGCGTCGAAATGCCGGCGGTAGGAACGAGCGAGCGTTCGAACAACTGAATAGCAAGAGAACCAAACTAATGCCCAATCCGGATCTCATCCGAATCGTCGACGGTATCGCGCGGGACAAGAACATCCAGCGCGACCAGATCTACACGGACATCGAGCAGGCGATCGCCTCGGGTCTTCGCAAGCACTTCGGCACGGAAGACACCAGCGAGTTCGCCGTCACCCTCGACCGTGCCACCGGCGACCTGAGCGCCGCCCGTTCGGGCGAGCCGCTGGACCTGAAGCTCGTCGGACGAATCGGAGCCCAGACCGTCAAGCAAGTCATGATCCAGCTCATCCGCCAGGACGAGCGGGGCAGCATTTACGAAGAATATAAGGACCGCGTCGGCCAGATCGTCACCGGAACGATTGCCCGCATCGAAGGCAACACGATCATCATCAACCTCGGCCGTTCCGAAGGCATCATGCCGCGGTCGGAGCAGATTCCGGGCGAGCAGCACTCGGTCGGCGAGCGCATTCAGGCGCTGATCACCGAAGTGCGCGATACGCCCAGCCAGATCAAGATCATCCTCAGCCGCAGCCACCCGGAGCTCATCCGCCGGCTGTTCGAGCGCGAGGTGCCGGAAGTGCAGGAACGCACGATCGAAATCAAGGCGCTGGCCCGCGAGCCGGGCTTCCGCACGAAGATCGCGGTCAGCTCGATCGACAGCAAGGTGGACGCGGTCGGCGCGTGCGTCGGCGTTCGCGGCAGCCGCATCAAGAACATCGTCGAAGAACTCGGCGGCGAGAAGATCGACATCGTCCGCTGGAACGAATCGTCTCAGATCCTCATCAGCAACTCGCTGAAGCCGGCGGAAGTCGCCGAAGTCTCGCTGTGCTTCGAGCTTGGCCGGGCGACGGTGATCGTGAACGAAGACCAACTGTCGCTCGCCATCGGCAAGCGCGGCCAGAACGTTCGCCTTGCGGCCCGGCTGACCGGCTGGGACGTGGACATCCTGACCCCGCCGGAATTCAAGAAGGCGATCGAGCGTCTCGATTCGACGCTTAAGAGCGTCGAAGGCGTGACGCAGGAGATGGTGGACAAGATCATCGCCCTGGGCCTGATCGACGTCCGCGACGTGGAAGAAGTGGGCGAAACGCCGCTTCAGAACGACGTGGGCATGAGCGAAGAGCTGGCCGAGCAGGTCGTCGATCGGGCGATCGAGGAGGCCAAGCTGGTCATCAAGGAAGCCGAGGCCGAGAAGGCGGCGAAGGAAGCCGCCAAGCGCGGTGCGCCTGACCTGCTGCAGGCCCTTGGTGCGACCAGCGCGTCCGCCAGCGCCAGCGATCCGTCGCCGGCCTTGGAGGATTCGTCGGAACAGCCGGCCGAGCAAAGCGTCGCATCGCCGGAAGCCGCATCGCCGGAAGCCGCAGCGGTGGAACAGCCGCAGCAGCAGACGGAGACGCAGAACGTATAAGTGGGAACGTCGAATTACGTTCGACTCCAGGCGACGCGAATGTCGGATTCGCATGCCGGGTTGGAATTTTCGGGGTTCGCAAAAGTTGTCGTTGTGGTTCGACATCAGTTTTAGGAGTTTCGTTTGGCTAAAGGAATTCGAGTCAACGCACTGGCAAAAGAGCTCGGTGTAGAGAGCCGGGTCATCCTGGAGAAGTGTCGCCAGGAGGGCCTCGCCGACAAGGTGCCGAACCACCAGAGCACCATTGCGCTCGGACTTGCCGAGACGATCCGCGAGTGGCACAGCTCTGGCGCGTTGGACGCGTTGATGAAGCAGCACGCCGGCAGCGCCGAGTCCTCGTCCGCCAAGAAGAAGAAGGCGGCGCCCAAGAAGAAGGCGGCCGAAGGCGGCGCCGACGAAGAGGATGCCGGCGGTGTGGCGACCCTGGTCGCCGACGAAGCCGGTGCTGACGGCACCGCCGTCGTCGAAGCTGCTCCCGTCGCCGAGGCGCCGGAGCAGTCGGTTACCGAGGCGAGCCCTGAGGTTGCCGAAACGCCGGCCGCGCCTGAGAAGATCGAAGAGGCGGTCGCCGACGACTCCGCCGTCAAGACGGTCGAGGTCGCCGCCGAAGCGCCTGCCGCTCCCGCCGCGCCAGCGCCCGAACTGCCCGTCACCCGCATCGTTACCCCGGTAGCGCCCGTCGCTCCGGTTGGCCCGGCTGCTCCCGCGACGCCGCCTGCAGCGCCGGTCGCCCCGGTTGCCGCCGCGCCTGCCTCGCCCGCGCCTCCTAAAGCGGTCGGCCTCCAGCCGGCTGCCCGGCCGACCGTCAAGCTTGAATCGCGCACCGGGCTTGCCAAGCCTGAGCGTCCCAAGCCCGTCGCCACGCCGTTCACGCCTCGCAAGGCCGAACTGCAGGGCCCGAAGGTCATCCGCGAAGAGAAGCCCGATATTGTTTCCGCTCCGCGCAAGAAAACGCTGCCCGGCCAAGGGCCGGCCGGCCCGTCTACCGGCTTTGCCCAGGCTCAGCCTCGCGGCGGTCGCGGCGTGCGTGTAACGGAGGAAGAGGAAGAGGGCGGCGAGAAGAAGCCGGGCGCCAAGAAGCCCGGCGCCGTCGCCCGCCGTCGCGGCCCGGACGGCCGTCGTGGTGAGGCGGACGAAAAGCTCCGCGAGTTCAGCGAGCAGGACCTCAAGGACCGCGCTGACCGCATCCTCGCCGCCAGCGCCATGCGCCAGGCGACCGATCGGCACCTCTCCAAGACCGAGGCCCGCGGCACGCACGTTCAGGCCCGCACCGTCGCCCAGCGCGGCGGCGTGCTGGAGATCGAAGAGCCGATCACCGTTCGTTCGCTGTCCACCGAACTGGGCGTCAAGAGCAACGAGCTCATCAGCAAGCTGATGAAGCAGGGCGTGTTCGCGAATCTGAACCAGTCGCTCGACTTCGAGGCTGCCGCGCTCCTGGCGATGCAGTACAACGTCGAGTTGCAGATCAAGACCAAGCCGTCGCTGGAAGACATGCTGATGGCGGAGTTCAACGCGCGCGTCGTCGCGCCGGAGAACGTCAAGCCGCGTCCGCCGGTCGTCACGATCCTGGGTCACGTCGACCACGGCAAGACGTCGCTGCTGGACAAGATCCGCTCCGCCAACGTCGCCGCAGGCGAGGCCGGCGGCATCACGCAGCACATCGCGGCGTGGCAGGTGAACGTCGCCGGCAAACGCGTGACGTTCATCGATACGCCCGGCCACCAGGCGTTCACCGCCATGCGTGCTCGCGGCGCCAACATGACCGACGTGGTCGTGCTGGTCGTCAGCGCCGCCGAAGGCGTGCAGCCGCAGACGATCGAATCGATCAACCACGCCAAGGCCGCCGGCGTGCCGATCGTGGTCGCGCTCAACAAGATCGACCGCGTCGACGCCAATCCCGACATGGTCCTCGGCCAGCTCGCCGGCAACGGCCTGAACCCCACCGAGTGGGGCGGCGATACGGAAGTCGTCCGCGTCTCGGCCCTCACCGGCCAGGGCATCGACGAGCTGATCGAAATCCTCAACTACCAGACCGAACTTCGCGAACTGAAGGCCGACGCCACCGGCCCGGCGCGCGGCACCGTCATCGAGTCGCGGATGGACGCGGGCCTCGGCCCGATCGCCACCGTGCTGGTGCAGGACGGCACGCTGAAGGTCGGCGACGTGGTGCTGGCCGGCGTCGGCTGGGGCCGCGTGCGGTCGCTGCTGGACGATCAGCTCAAGCAGGTGCCGGAGGCCGGCCCGAGCACGCCGATCATCATCAGCGGCATGTCCGAATTGCCGCAGGCCGGCGATAAGTTCTTCACCGTCGATTCCGCCGACCGCGCCCGCGAGATCACGCAGGAACGCGTGGACCTCGCCCGCGCCAACCAGGCCGCCGAGAAGACGAAGGTGTCGCTCGACTCGATCTACGGCCAGATGAAGACGGCCGCGATCAAGACGATCAACCTCATCATCAAGGCTGACGTGCAGGGCTCGGTCGAGACGCTCCAGAAGACAGTCACCGACCAGAACACCGAGGAAGTCCGCGTGAAGGTCATCCACGCCGCCGCCGGCCCGATCACCGAGAGCGACGTCGAACTGGCCGACGCCAGCAACGCGGTCATCATCGGCTTCCACGTCGTCCCCGACGAGGCCGCCCGGGCGATGGCGGAGCAGCGCCGCATCGAAATTCGCACGTACCGCGTCATCTACGAGATCTTCGACGATCTCAAGAAGGCGCTCTCGGGCATGCTCGCTCCGGAAATCCGCGAGAAGCTGCACGGGCACGTGGAAGTGCGTCAGTTGTTCAAGGTCAGCCGTCTGGGCAACATCGCCGGTTGCTATGTCACCGACGGGCACATCCAGCGCGGCAGCAAGATCCGTCTCATTCGCGACGGCAAGATCATCACCGAGGACCTCGCGATCGAGTCGCTCAAGCGGCTCAAGGACGACGTCAAGGAAGTCAAGGCGGGCTTCGAGTGCGGCATCAAGCTGGCCGGCTATGACGACCTCAAGGTCGGCGACCGCTTCGAAGCGTACATTCGGGAGACGTTCCAGCGGACGCTGTAGT
>JBBCIV010000261.1:0-17271 GCA_037189665.1 Phycisphaerae bacterium
GTCCCAGCCGAAAGAGTGGCGCGTCTCCCGGCTTTACACCGAGAACGACCCGCCCGGGCGGGACGTCTGGGTGGGATGGACCGAACGAACGTCCCGCGTGCTGGAGATCGTCCATCACGTGAAAAGGCGTGACTCGCCGGCGTTCGAGCAGCACGTGCTGCCGAGCGTCGCCGACACGCCCGAGGCGCAAGAGCAGGCGTGGTCGATCTTCGACCTTTCCTGCAAAACGCCGCCGGGATGGAGGTTACAGTGGTTCCGGTTGAACGCCGGCGATCTGACGTTGTCGTTCAGGTCGAAGAAGAACAGGACTGTCAACGTCCGCCAGGTTGGCCCGGCGACGCTGGCGTTGTCGAGGATCAAGCTGGAGGCCTGGGCCAGTCAGATCGACAAATCGTTGCGGAAGATCTATCGGCCCATCGATCGCTTTTCCGACGCGCCCGTCGACCTGCTTGGCCGCCCGGTCGAAGGGCGGGCGGGAATGCTCAAGCGTCGAAGGCGGTTGTTCTGGGCGTTCATGTTCGCGAAGAAGTTGGACGTCATCGGCGTCCACGACGAGGTGCGCAACCGGCTTTTCATCGCCCAGGGCGACGACGAGCCGACCATGCGGGAGATATTGAAAACGATGGGCTGGGCCAAGACGACGTAGTTGTCGGCGCAGACGATGCACCGCACGGCATTCTTACTGGCCACGATCAACTGGCGACTGGTAACTTTGTGTCACATGCTGTTCCGCCGCAAGAAAAAATCTCAGATGTCCGCCGAGGAGGCACTGGAGGCCAAGCCCATGCGCCTGGTCGATGCCCAGATGCAGCCCCTCCCTGACGGCGGCGGGATGCTGAAGGTGACGTTGCAGCAGCCGCGGTGGGGGGCGCGCATCTTCCGCCTGCCCGAGAACGCCACCAAAACCTTCGAATTTGACGCCATCGGCGTTTTCGTCTGGGACAGTATCGACGGCAAAACCAACGTCCAGCAGATCATCAAGCGGCTGGCCAAGCGGTATGACCTCAACCTCCGCGAAGCCCAGGTGCCGACGGTGAAATTCCTGGAGATGCTCATCAAAAAAGGGCTTGTGGGCGTGCCGATGGAGAAGAAAAAGTAGCGAGGGGTTGACCAACTTGTTCACGCGAGACGCGACGAAGAGACGTTATGGCATCGAATAAAGACGAAGTTCGCAGGCAGATCAACCTGCCGTTGAGCAAGGCGATCGAGATCGCGTGGAAATCGATCCGCCAGCGGCTCAGCCGCAGCATGCTGGTCACCAGCGCCATCATCCTGGCGCTGGCGTTCCTCTGTTCGATCATGACGACCGAAACGCTGATCGACGGCATGCGCGCCTGGACGCAGGAAAGGCCCGCCAAGCCGGAATACGAAGCGCTCAAGGTCCGTCGCGATACGCTGGACGCGGAGTTGAAGGCGCTGGAAGGCGAAATCCGCAATGCGGGGCAATACGCTCCAACGGTGAAGGACGCGCCGCCCTTCGACGTGAAGAAGACTTTTAACGGCAAGACCTGGGAGGACATCCGCGACCGCACCGGCCGTACGCTGCCACTGGCGGGGGGGGAGATGAACAAACTGCTCGCCAACGCGCCCGCGATGCTGAAATCGGTCGAGCTGTGGATCAAGGATTCAGAAGAATTGCGTCATGTCCGCGCCGAGATCAACCTCCCCGAAGACCTTAAGGCCGCGATGGCCCGCAGCGGCGTTCCCACGGAGCCGGCCGAAATTGAGGGCAACAAGGTCCAGACCCGGTGGATCATCGGACTGGCGCTGCTGGTGGCGTTCGTCGGCATTCTCAACGCGATGCTCATGAGCGTCACCGAACGCTTTCGCGAAATCGGCACGATGAAGTGCCTCGGCGCCCTCGATGGGTTCATCGTCAAGCTGTTCCTGCTGGAAAGCCTTTTTCAGGGCACGGTGGGCACGGTCCTGGGCATCGTGCTGGGCCTGCTGGTGAGCTTCGGCATGGCCACCCTCAGCTACGGCGGGGCGGTGTATTACAACGTGCTGTGGGGCGACGTCGGCCAGAACGTGCTGATCACCCTCATCGTCGGCATGCTCCTGAGCATCGGCGGCGCCATCCTGCCGGCGGCCCAGGCGGCGAGGATGCACCCGATCGAAGCGATGCGTGTCGAAGCGTGAAGGCGGAATGTCGAATGTCGAGTGACGAATGTCGAATACGGGAGAACCGAATGGTCGCCGATTTTGAGCCGCTCAAGCAACGCACCAAGGACTTTGCAGTACGCGTCATCCGATTGGTTGACTCGCTGCCGAACACCATCGCTGGCCGACGAATAGGCGATCAGTTGCTCCGTGCGGCAAGCTCGGTTGGCGCGAACTATCGCGCTGCTTGCCGCGCGAGATCGCGTGCGGATTTCGTCGCCAAGATTGGCATCGTAGAAGAAGAGGCCGACGAAAGCGCATACTGGCTTGAACTGATTGCCGATGTAGGGCTGATGCGGTCGTCGCGGACGCGGTCGCTTCATGCCGAGGCACTCGAACTTGTGGCAATCGTCTCCGCTTCCCGCATTACCGCTCGCCGTAACGCGAGTCGCAACTAGGTCTTTCATTCGACATTTGGCACTCGACATTCGACACTGGAACTCAAGATGACCGAAACAGCCCCGACTCCTTCGCCTTCTCCCGAACCCACTGAAAGCGCCGAGTACACCGTTCGTACCATCGACGTGAAGCGCGAGTACAAGATGGGCACCGAGACGGTCCGCGCGCTCAAAGGTGTGACGGTGTCGATCGAGCGGGGCGAGTACATCTCGATCATGGGGCCGTCGGGGTCGGGCAAATCGACGTTCTTCAACATGATCGGCGGGCTCGACAAGCCGACCGAGGGCAAGGTGTACATCGACGAGGTCGACATCGCCCAGCTCGACAGCTACGAGCTGGCGTGGATGCGCTGCCGCAAGATCGGCTACATCTTCCAGACGTTCAACCTCATCCCCGTCATGACCGCGTTGGAGAACGTCATGCTGCCGATGGTGTTCGCCGGCCTCAATACCGCCGACGCGCAGGACAAGGCGATGGAGATCCTGAAGCGCGTGGACCTTCAGCACCGCTGGAAGAACAAGCCGACCGAGATGTCCGGCGGCCAGCAACAGCGCGTCGCGATCGCCCGGGCGTTTGCCAACGACCCCACCATCATCCTCGCCGACGAGCCCACCGGTAACCTCGACCTCAACACCGGCAAGCTCATCATCGAACTGCTCCGCGGACTGAACGAGGAGAAGGGCGTCACCATCATCAGCGCCACGCACGATCACAAGATGTTGGCGGTCTCCGACCGCATCATCTGGGTGAGCGACGGCAAGGTGGCCAAGATTTCCCGCCGCGAAGAGCTGAACATCGAGGAAGGCCACATCGAAGGCCCCGGCTGGGACGAAGGCAAAACGCTCAGGTGATCGCCGATCGTCGATTGCCGGATGAAGGGAGGCGCGTTGCCGCGGACATCTCTTCATCGGCAATACGGCGCAGGCGCCGTCGCTCAGGACTTTTCACCTCGCGTTCCTTGCCTATGATGCTCGTCGTCGGGAGGCACGGTGTCCGCTGAGGCGATTCCGCAATCCAGGGCCGAGGACGTGCAGCTCATGCGCAGGATCGCCGAGCGTGATCCGAAGGCGCTCAGGGCCATGTACGACAAGCACTCGGCGTTGGTTTACACCATCGCGTTGCGGATGCTGAAGCGTCCGGAAGACGCCGAAGAACTGGTCACCGACGTGTTCTGGGAGCTGTGGGAAAAATCGTCGCGGTACGATCAGACGCGAGCTTCGCCAACGACCTATCTCGTTACGCTGGCGCGGTCGCGGTGTATTGATCGAACCCGGCGGAAGGCATATCGGCAGCAGTTGACGCTCGAATCAATCGAAGATGCCGCCGGGATATCGGACGGATCGCCTGCCGACGATGCGGCCGCCGTCGAGCAGGGGGAGATCGTGCGCTCGGCGCTGGCGGGACTGGAGCCAAACCAGCGCCAGGCCATTGAGGCTGCCTATTTTGACGGGCTCAGCCACACCGAGATCGCCGAGAAGCTGGAAAAGCCGCTCGGGACGGTCAAAACGTACATTCGCCAAGGGCTCATCCGCTTGCGGGACGCCATGCGTAAAAGCCAGTTGAAGGACTGAAATCCGCCGACGACCATGACGCGCGACGAACTGGACCAACTCATGCTGCTGTACGCCGCCGGCGCCGCGGATGAAGCCGAGGCGGGCGAAGCGGAGGCGCGCCTTGCGTCGGGCGATCCGCAGGCTCAGGCGGCGTACGCCGAGGCGCTGGCAGTGGTCAGCGCGTTGCCGAAAGCGCTGCCCCAGCAGCGTCCGCCGGTGCGGTCGCGGGATCAGTTGATGCTGCGCGTGCTGGCCAGCACCAGCAGCGAGGCGTCATCGACGCCGAAATCATCGTCTGCGGCGGCATCGCGGTGGATCTGGCCGACCTGGGTGGCCGCGGGCATTGCGGCGGTGCTGGCGATCGCGCTTACGCTGACACTGGCGGACAACTGGCGGATGAAGTCCGACCTGATCACCAAAAGCGAGATCGTCGACGAGACCTACAGCGTTGCCGGCTCGCCTTACGTTCAGATGACCAAGCTCCGCGTCGGCGACGCCCCCGACGCTCCCGGCAAGCCGGCCGGCCGGCTGGTGTATTGCCCGGTGTCGGATAAGTATCTGCTCCACGTCTTCCGCCTCGATCCGCCGCCGCCGGGCAAAGTGTACGAATTATGGCTGATCTCGCCCAACGGCAAGCCAATCCCCGCCGGCACCTTCACCGTTGACTCGCGCGGCGCCGCGACCCATTTTTTCCAAGCCCCCAAAGGCGCCGACTACTCCCTGGCCGCCATCACCGTCGAGCCCGAGGGCGGCAGCCTTACTCCCACCGGCGAAATCCGCCTTAGTGGCTCGCTTGCCGCAGCTATTCAGTAGTCATCCGGCCGTCTCCCGCGGTCCGGTAATGTTTGCGCGTCTTAACGCCATCTCACTTGATGCCGATGCAAGGTCATAGGAGAAACCGAGCCACTTCCGGCGATCGGCTGTGCGCGCGATGTCTGACCAATTTGAACTGCTTTACCATGCGATCGAACGCAACACCTCCGTCGTCCTGCTCCTGCCATTGTCAGGGCTGGAAAAGCCGCACCGCTCGCGGCTGCTATCGATCGGCGATGAAGGCGTACTCCTCGAATCCGTCCCGGGTCAGGCCGAGGCGATCGACGAGTTGATCCGCGTCGAGCAGCCCGTGACGGTGAGCTTTCGAGCCGGCGCACAAAATGTGGAGTTCGCCGGCGCGATTCTCAGGCGATTTCGCGGCTACCGGTTGAACGCGACCACGCAGATCGAAGCCCTCCTCCTGCGCCGTCCGACGGCCGTTCGTGCGGTGCAGCGGCGGAGCGACTACCGCGTTAGCGTGCCGCACGACAGCGGCATCCAGTTCAAGTTCTGGCGCCTCGCCGAACAGGCCAACCTTCTCGACGATCCGGCCGTCAACACGCTGATGGACATCGACGTCCGCGACTTCTCCGCAGGCGGGTGTGGCGGAACGTGGAAACGCCGCAAGGACGATCCGCGCATCGCCGTCGTCGGAAACCAACGCCTGCGCGTCGAGATCGACGGAGGACAGGCCGGCAAAGCGCTGCTCGAAGCGCGCCTGCGCTTTCTCGATCCCCTCCACGCCCCCGAATTACGCCATGTCGGCGTGCAGTTCACCATCAACGACAGCAATTTTCAGGACCGCCACACGGTCGTCCTGCTGAACAAGCTCGTCGGCGAACTACAGCGAACGGAACTCCGCCGCCAGCGAATCGCGCGGTAAAAGGGAAGGCGACGAAAGGATCGGAGATCAGCGCGGGCGGAGCAGCAGAACGTTTACGCCGCGATTTCCTGCTTGAGGACGATGTCGTACATCTCCTCGGCAGTCTTGGCGTTGTTCATCGCGAATCGGAACTTGTCGCTGGTCATCAGGCGGCTGATCGCAGCGAGGGCCTTGATGTGCACGCCCGCCTGATCAGGTGGGCTGGTGAGCAGCCAGATGATCGTGACGGGCCGGCCGTCGATGGACTGGAAGTCGATGGGGGCGGCGGGCTTGCCGATCGCCATGGAAAGCTTGGGCGTGCCGGGGCTTTTGCCGTGCGGGATGGCAAGGCCATTGCCGATGCCGGTGGTGCGGGTCGCCTCGCGATCGAGGACCGACTCGAGAACCTTCTTCCCATCGACGATTTCGCCGTTGGCTTCCAGCAGGTTCACCAGTTCGGCGATCGCGTCGGCCTTGGCGGACGACTCGATCCCGATCTTGATGTTCTGCGGCTTGAGGATTTCGCTCAAACGCATCATTCACACCGCTCCACTTCGGACGCCAGCCTCCGGAACGCCCGAAATAAACTAAGTCCAGCATAGTACCGGAAAACGGAGGGGTGAGGCAACTATTGGCGCGCCTCAGATGCGAATCAGCGGTCGTCTCAGGCTGCCTGCGGGCCGCTCGGAGGGGTAACATCAACGTCGCCGGCTTGCGGTGTTTTCTTGCGGCCCCAGAAGCCGTACGCAAAGCATGCGACCATGATGACCCAAAAGCTCCAGAACCACGGACCGCTTACGCTGTGGAAGTCCACCGGATGGGGATTGGCGGCAGTGGCGAAGAACCGGTTGCCGATGTAGTCGACCACCAGTTTCAGGCCGATGACCGTCACCAGCAGGTACGCCGCCACCTCGAACCGAGGGAAGCGGTCCAACAGGCGCACGAAGATCATCGCGGCGAAGCGCATCAACACCAGGCCGAAGAAACCACCGACGATGACGACCCACAGCTTCGGATTCGGGCCGGCCTCAGTATGGCGCGGGATGAACGCCATCGCTGCCACGATCGAGTCGACCGCGAACGCGATGTCGGTCAACTCGATCACGAGAACGGTCGGCCAGAACTTGGCGTACTTCTTCGCAACGCCCAGCGGCGTGATTTCCGGCGTGGGGGATTGATAGGAAAGCACCGCCGGCGGAGCGTCGGCGGGCTTGCTTGGATCGATGCTTTCGGGAACGGGCGATCGCTTGGCGATCTCCTGCTCGCGCTGCTCGGGAGTGAGTTCGCCGGCGTCTTCGTCTTCGATGATCGGATGGCCGTCGGCGCCGATCTTGACCGCGTTCTTCTCATCGCTGTGGCTGTCGAAGAAGAAGTGCTTCAGCGAGACGTAAAGCAGATAGCCGCCGCCGAAGAGTTTCACAATCGGGTATGTCAGCAGCCATGCCGCGACCGCGATCGCCAACACGCGGAACACGAATGCGCCCACCAAACCGTAGGTGAGCGCCTTGCGCCGCTGGTGTTTGGGGAGGCGGTTGGCCAGAAGGCCAAGCACCAGGGCGTTGTCCACCGACAGGGCGCCTTCGAGCACAATCAGGAGCGCAACGACGGCGATGTCCTGCGTGTGGAACGTTTGTCCGAACATTTCTGCAAGCATAAGACGGGGAAGCTTATTCAACTGACCCCGACAATGCGTTAGCGGGGCACTTATAAATTCAGATTGAAGTTATAAGCGATGGCTAGGGAAATATCCTTAGCCACTCAGGTGATTTCGGGTCTACGGGACGAGAGCGTTGAGGAACGCTTCGTGCAGCGCCCAGTTCTTCCAGACCGCCGTCGCGGCGGTGCCGTTATAGTCGTCGATGGTATCCTCGGCCGCTCGGCTGCGGAAGGATTGGACGGACTGATCGAGGAACGCGATGTTCCAAACATATCCATGCGCCCGCCGGGCATCGCCGAGGCTTGGGCGATCCATCACCAGTATGCTGTAAGGCTTTATGACCGCCTGGCCGACCTGAGAAAACGGCGTGATCGTGCCGGGGAACCGCGTGTTGAACTTCGGGTCGTATGCCGGTGACATGAGCGACTGGATGCGGTGCGGATTGCAGTAGTACGCGCTTCTCGCCTTATCGCCCGCCGGCGCGGCGAAGCCGATCGAGAGCTTGTACGTGTCGTAGCTGGCCTCGGGGTTGCGGTGATCGGGCTCGAAGAAGATCCGCGGATCTTTTACGTGTCCCGATGCGTATAGCCGCCCCCAGCCGACCGGTTCGCTCTTCACCAGCACCGGCGAGCCGGCAGGCGCGGTGTTACTCAGAAAGCTCGCCAGCAGCGGCTCCGCGCCGGCGGGGTTGTAGCCGGAGGGGGCCTCGGGCAGGTATAGCTTGCCGTTGACCTCCATCGCGTGGAGCACCGCCGACTGCACAAGCTGACGCTGATTGGAGGCGCACTGCGTGATGCGCATCTGAAGCCGCGCACGATTGACGGCGGGGATGAGGATGGCGATCAACAAGGCAAGGATGCCGATGACCGTCAGCAACTCCACCAGCGTAAATGCGCTACTCCGCCGCCACATAAGTCGCGTCCCCCTGACCTGCAAATCGTCGAACCAATCCGATGGAAGATACTAGGAACGCAGCGTTTTTGTCGGAATTTTTAATCTGGGCAATCTGGTGGGGATCGGTCGTTATAGCGCGGCGAGCGCCTGGTTTACCCGGCGGACCTCGTGCAGCGCCATGCCGTTCAGCTTCGGGGTCGACTTGCCCACGGGCGGCACGATCGATTGGCTTGCGCCGAGGCGCGACGCCTCCTTCAGCCGCGCCTCCAGGTGCGGCACGGGGCGCACCTCGCCGCCGAGGCCGAGTTCGCCCAGCGCGAGCGTGCCGGGCGCGATCGGGCGGTTGATGTGGGCGCTCGCGATCGCCAGCGCGATCGCCAGGTCGACCGCCGGCTCGATCACCTTCACTCCGCCGGCGATGTTGACGAACACGTCGTCCGCCGCCAGCCGCATTTCGCAGCGCTTCTCCAGCACCGCCAAAATCATTGACACGCGATCGTTCGAGACGCCCGACGTCTTTCGTCTTGCCGCGCCGATGACCGACGACGCGGTCAGCGCCTGCACCTCCAGCACCATCACCCGACTCCCCTGCATCGCCGCCGTGAGGATCGTGCCGCTGGTGGGCTGGCCGTGCGCGTGGACGAACAGCGACGCCGGGTCGGCAACCTCTTTCAGGCCGTCGCCGGTCATCTCGAACACGCCTACCTCGTGCGTCGAGCCGAAGCGGTTCTTCACGCAGCGAACAATGCGATGCGAGTGAAAGCGGTCGCCCTCGAAGTACACGACCGTATCGACGATGTGTTCGATGATCTTCGGTCCCGCCAGCGTCCCCGCCTTCGTCACGTGCCCGACGACGATCACCGCCGTGCCGGTCGATTTGGCGAGGTAGACCAGTTGCATGCAGCAATCGCGCAACTGCGTTACCGACCCCGGCGCGGCCGGCAGTTCAGGGCGGTAGATCATCTGAATTGAATCGACGATCACCACGTCCGGCTTGTGTTTCTGGATCTGATGTGAGATGCGCTCGATGTTCGTCTCGGCCAGGATTCGCAGGTTGGGGCTGTTCAGGCTGATGCGCTCGGCGCGGAGCTTGGTTTGCCGGGCGGATTCTTCGGACGTGACATACAGGACGGAGGTCGTGGGTCGTGAGCCGTGGGTTGGCGTCTTTTTCGACTCCCGATCCCCGACCTCCGACCCACGCGACAACAACCCGGCCACCTGCAGCAGCAATGTCGACTTTCCAATCCCCGGCTCCCCGCCAACGAGGATTGCCGCTCCCGGCACGATCCCGCCGCCGAGGATGCGGTCGAACTCGTGAATGCCGGTGGGAATGCGATCGACGTGGGCGGTGTCGATCTCGCTGAGGGTGAGCGCTTCGGCCCCGTGCGCCAGATCGCCGACGGATCGATCGGGCGCCGCGCGGTGCTTGTCCTCGGTGGGCGCGCGGTATTCCTCCAGCGCATCCCACGTTCCGCAGTCCGGGCATTTTCCGAACCACTTCGGATGGATTGACCCGCAGGTGTTGCAGAGAAACTGTTTGCGAACTTTCGACACTAAGCGCCATTTCTACCATGAAGCCGCGGGGCTTGCTCTGAGCGTCGCGGGTGTTGGCGACGTGCGACGAGGCCGAGCGCGGGGTAAACCCCGCGGCTTCATGGGCGCGTTACTTCTTCAGGAAGTTATCCAGCAGCTTCGCGCCGTTGTCGGTGAGGAAGCTTTCGGGGTGGTACTGGACGCCTTCGAGGGGCCAGGTTTTGTGGCGGACGCCCATGATTTCGTCCTGGTCGGTCCAGGCGGTGACAAGAAAGTCGGATTCGTTCAGCGTACCGCGGCGGATGATCAGGGAGTGGTAGCGCGTGGCAGTGAAAGGGCTGGGCATGCCAAGGTAGATGCCCTTGCCGTCGTTGTAGATCTGGTCGGTCTTGCCGTGCATGAGCCGCGCGGCGCGTTCGACGATCCCGCCGTAGACGTGGCCGATGCACTGATGGCCAAGGCAGACGCCGAGGACGGGCAGTTTGGGGGCGAAGTGGTGGATGACCTCATTGCTGATGCCCGCCTCTTTAGGTGAGCACGGGCCGGGGCTCACGCAGATGTGCGTGGGCTTCAGATCGGCGATCTGGTCGATCGTCACCTTGTCGTTGCGGAACACCTCGATCTTCAGGCCAGGGCGCACCTGTCCGAAGGTCTGGACGAGGTTGTAGGTGAACGAGTCGTAATTATCGATCAGCACGAGCATGGGAAAAACAAGTATTAAGGGGCGGGGGGCGAGGGGCAAGTATGGCGAGAGTCGAATTTCGGAAGGCAGGACCGAGTCCAGTCCCGATCTGCGTCGGATCAGTTTTGGGCGACGCGGGCTTTTCGGTAGCGGCGGTAGGCCCATCCGACGCCGATCAGTCCGACGGTGATGATCCCGCCTGACAAGCCCGACGGCAGCGGAATCATCGCGGCAGGGGGGATGGGCGAGTGAGAGGGCAACTCGGCGACGACCGTATAACTCCAGAATCCGATCCGTCCCGTCTCGGGGACAGCGCCGGTGTTCGAAAACCAGCTGGCGCGGTTCTGGGCAACATAAGTCGGCCAGCCATCAAGCAATTCGATGCCCATATCGCCGAAGCCGTGGACGCCCGTCACATGCCAGTTCCATAATGACTCGGCGGGGTCACGCAGATCGCGGTTGATGCCGTTGCCCGATCCGGCGCCAATTTCAGCGAAAACGATAGGTTCACCCGCTTTTTCAGGGCCACGAAGAATAAGGTCGCGGGCGTGAGCGATGTGGTCGGGATCGGTCAACGGAAGGACGAAAGAATCGCCGTGAACCTGAGCGAAATCAGGTTCGGCAACCAGGAAATACGTCGGGGCTGCCAGTGTGAAGGCGCAAAAGCATCCCACAGCCCCGATCGCAGTTTTTACGATTGTCCCGTGCATTTTCTCCCAGCCGTCTTGCCCGGGTGGTTAGCGGGGGCCGAACGGCGCGTTGGCTGTTCTACAGATTCTCGGACGTTTTGCAAATAGCATCTTCATCTGCCCTTCCGCCGCTATCAGGCGTTTTCGGATTGGGTTCGATCATTCAGGTCGTTACACTCACTTCCAGCGTATAGTCCTCTAGAGGCGGCATCGTACCGCACCTAAACCTATTGCGGCGGGCCGTCGGATCAGCCGGAGTGCTCAGGAAATGGCGGAAAACGTTACGCAGGACCAACTGGCGATCATCCGTATCGAAGGTATGCACTGCCATCGATGTGAACAGACCATCCAGCGCGCCCTCACCCTCGAAGAAGGCGTCAACGAAGTGGAAGTCGACTTCCTGTCCGGACAGGCGTCGGTTCTGTTTGACGCAGGAAAAATTCAGATTGCTCGGCTCATGGAGGTTATTCAGGAGTCGGGCTACAGCACCAACGGATTTTCGAAGTCGGGCGCGCAAGCCTGAGCGGTGTCGCGCGTCACATGTTGTTTGTAGTAAGCCTCGGCCATGCTTGGCCGGGGCGTTTTCAAAATGGGGATGCCGTGCCGATCCTGTCGTCAGATCGTGAAAAGGTGCGGATTGTCGCGGCGTCCAGTAGAATTAGGGATCTGTAGGTATAACGAGTTACACCCTTTGTCAGGCGGGACACACCATGAAGAAGGCGGACGCGATGTTGAGGTTGAGCAGGGCGGTCATGGAGACAATGGAGCAGCGGAAACTGCTGGCGTTTTCGCCGGCGGGCACACCGACGCTGGTCGACGAGGGCGGCGTGGTGGGCGTGTCGTCCGCCGCGGGGCTTGCCGACGGACGGCACGTTGTTGCGTGGATCGACGGAAACGACGCGTATGTCCGCCTTTATAACGGCGACAATACGCCTGTCGCGGCAGCGCAGAAGGTCAACGTCGGCGGCGTGGCGACCAACGTCGACGTCGCCATCAACGACAGCGGCTCGTTCGTCGTCGTCTGGGAAAGCGACGATGCCGATGGCCAGGGCATCTTCTTCCGTCGCTACACCGGCTCGGGCGTGCCCGCAGGCGCGCCGAAGCCGGCCAACAGCAATACGATTGCCGACCAAACCAAGCCGCGCGTCGGCCTCGCGAGCGACGGCTCGTTCGTCGCGGTGTGGGAATCGACTGAGTTCGGCGATCCCCGCATCTTCGGCCAAGCCTTCAACAGTCTGGATGAAGGCTTCCTTGGCGTGGGAGACATTCAGTATGCCGGCACGGACACCACCGCGCCCGACATCTCCGTGAACGCCAGCGGCAATTACGTCATCGCCTACAACACGGCTACCAGTACGGTTGCCCAGCGATTCGAGGCCGATCACGACGGGCTTGGCGCGCTCATCACCGTCGATAACGCCACCGACAGCCAACCGGCTATTGGCATCGCGTCGGACAACAGCTTTGTCGTCGCCTGGTCCGTCGGGGCCGGCCCGGGCGGACGTGACGTGCTCTTCCAGCGATACAACGTCAGCGGCGCGACGGTTGGCGGACAGGTCGTCGCGGCGTCCAACGCGGCGGGCGACGAACAGTTCCCGCAGGTCGACGTGGCGGCGTCGGGCAAGTTCGTCGTCGGCTGGGCCGAGGCGAGCGCCACGCCCGGCACGTTCGACCTTGTCGGCTTCCGCGCCTTCACCTCGGCGGGCGCGTCGCTCGGCGACGACACGATCATTCCGGCGGTCGGCTTTGCCGGGGATACGCGGTTCGGCATCTTCTGGCGCGATGGCCAGCCCGTCAGCGTCGCCTACCAGAGCGACGGCGATGCGCTCGTGCAGGAATACGCCAGCCAGTTGGTCGTCACGCTGAACGACTCGGGCAACGTGCTTCAGTTCTTCGGGCAGGGCAACAATATCGCCGTCGTCGAAAACGGCGTGACCACGAACTACGACGCCGACCTGTTCACCGCCATCGTCGTCAACGGCGGCGCGGGGGCGGATTACATCCGCGGCAAGGGCATCCCGATGTCCATGATCGTGTACGGCGGCGCGGGGAATGACACGATCATCACCTCCGACGGCGATGATCACGTCGAAGGCGGGCTTGGCAACGATCTGATCAACCTCGGCGCCGGCAATGATTACGCGAACGGCAACGACGAAAACGACACGCTCTACGGCGGCGACGGCGACGATACGCTCACCGGCGGCCCGGGACGTAACCTGATGTTCGGCGAAGGCGGCGACGACCTGCTCGGCGGCGGCAACCGGCCCGACACGATGTACGGCGGCCCGGGCAACGATCGCATGCTCGGCCGGCAGGGCGGCGACGCGCTGTTCGGCGGCGACGGCGACGACACGCTCGACGGCGGCGACGGCAATGATGGTTTGCTGGGCGAAGACGGCGACGACTCGCTTCTGGGCGGTCGCGGTAACGACACGCTCCGCGGCGGTCGCGGCAATGACACGCTCCGCGGCGAAGGCGACATCGACCACCTGTACGGCGATGCCGGCAGCGACCTCCTCGACGGTGGCGCTGAGGGCGACTACGGCTACACCGATGGCCTCGACATCCTCATCAGCATCGAGATTCGCCGAAACGTCAAGTAGTGCTGAGTTATTGAGTCTTGCTTGAAACGAAGAGGACTGAGTGGGCTTGCCCACTCAGTCCTCAGCACTTTCTACTCAGTCCGTATCTATTTAACGTCCGCCGCCCAGTCCGCGGCCGGTCAGGGCGCGGGCGATCGTGGCGGGGGAGTTGGGGACGGATCCGCTGCCATGGCTGTCGACCAGTTCCGCCGTTAATCGGCGCGACGACTGAACCGGCTGCTTGCCGATTACCGACGCGATCTGGTCCACTTCGTCTTTCTTGATCGCCAGCCGCTTTTCCAGATCTTCGATCTGGGCTTCCAGCGTCTGGTATTCCTGAAGGGCCTGCTGATAGAGCTGATCGCCTTCGGTGAGCCAGTCTTTAAACGTTTTCACAGTTTCAATGCCTCCAAGCGTTTGGACGAGTATACACCGTCGTCCATCGTCGTAATCGGCAAAATGGGGAAGATTTCGTGAATCCGGGTCCGATAAAATGTCGGCCCGGCGTTCGTCCTTCGCCCATTTCCGGGGTCACATGACCATCGTTTCACACTTTAATCCCATCGTCGCGATCTGGGCCCGGATTTCACTCGCATAGCCGCTGTTGGTGATGATCACCACGTCTGGCTGGTCGGCGAGCAGGTGTTCGGGGGCCACCACCTGCTGCAGCGTGCGCGGCAGGAACTTGCCCTGCCGATACGGGTTGATGTCCACCACGTACGGAACGCGCGTATCGGAGATGTCGAACAGGCAGCAGAAGCTGATCGCCCGCGCGCCGGCGCCCCACATCGCGACGCGCTTTCCTGCCGCCTTCAGTCCACCAAGCACCGCACGCCATTCGGCGGTCTTGCGCTCGTGTTCGACGATGAACCGTTCGATCGCCCGCCCGAACGCCTCCACCCCGGCCGGGTCGATGTGGAATCGTCTTGTTGGCGACGCCGCAACGCCCGCCTCCACGCCGAGGTTCTGGTCTTCCACGAAGCAGGCAAAGCAGTCCTGCACCGGGTAGCCCATTTCCTCGAACAGCCGCGCCAGCGACCACTTGCTGTAGAAGCAGCCGTGTTCGTAGACGATGTTCCAGATGCACAGTTGCTCGAACGTGTGCGCGCTGTTTGGCACCTCGGCATAGATGATGCCGTGCGGCTTCGCCACGCTGCCGCGAAACGAGTCGAGGAACTCGCGCGGCTTCGTGACGTACTGCAACATCGACCGGAACGTCACGAAATCCGCGACGTGCCCCTGGTCGGCGGCAGTGTAAAACCGCCTGTGGACGGCGATCGACCTGCGTTCGTCGTCGGTCAGGTTGTCATCGACGAACGTCGGATCGAAACCAATGCCGCGGTTGCCGTAGGGAATGGTGATTCCCCTCAGAAAGTCGGCCTTGCCGCAGCCGATCTCGAGCACGGTTTTGCCGTGCAGGTCGTGGCGGTCAACCAGCCCGCTCGTCAGGTCGTCGATGAACTTTCGGTAGGTGGGCGAGTGATGCAGCGAGATGTTGTAACCGGCGTCGAGGACGAGCTTTGAGGGATCGAAGCGGCGGTTGAAAATGTGGGCGCAGTCGGCGCAGTAGGTCAACTCGATGTCGCCGCGCGTGGCGTCGATGGCGGCCTGGCGGGTCGGCCAGATCATGCCGTCCTGGCAGGGGACGTCCAGTTGCTGGAAGAACAAGCGCGTCCGTCCAGACCGGCAAACCGGGCAGGCCGGAGATACATCATTGGCAGTTCGGGTCATGGGCTTGGTTTCCAGGGTCAACGTCGTCACTTCGGTGATCGAACGTAACACGCCCTATACCGAGTGACGTGTAATTTCGTTGAATCTGCCCTTAGCGAAGACGCTTGGCCCTCGCGCAATCCGGCGATCCCGCGTCTGCGGCATAGCCTTCGCAGTTTCACCTGTTTATCGGCCGATGGTGGCGATGCGGATGGCGCCGATGGCGATCGCGCCTGCGACCAGCCATGTGGCGTTCACGTTTTTCCAGAGCATCAGCACCAGCCCGGCCGCCGCGATGGCGACGTTCAGCCAGTCGACGCTGACGATGCCCACCTTGTCCGCGCTCGCCGTCGAGAACGCCTCCCCGGCGAGTCGCCAGATCGTGAAACCGATCATCACCACGACCGCGGCGTTCATCGCGTCGAGCGCGCCGCGGGCGATCACGCTTTGGCGCAATCGTTCCAACACCGGCGCCAGCACGGCGACAAAGATGAACGACGGCGCGAAGATCGCCATCGTCGCCACCGCCGCGCCAACGACACCGCCGGCGTCGCCGTAGCCGAACGTGCTGAAGCCCAGCACGTAGCCAGCGAAGGTGGCGGTCGTCAGCAGCGGCCCGGGCGTGAACTGGCCGACCGCGATCGCGTCGTTCAGCTCCCGCATCGACAGCCAGTGATATTGCTCCACCAGCCCCGTTTGAAGAAAGCTCACCAGGACATACCCGCTGCCGAACAGCGTTGCGCCGACCTTCACGAAAAACCAGATCATCTCGATCCAGCGCGAATCGAACACGCCTTCGAGCGATGGGAGGCTCGTCTGCCCAAGTGGAAGGATGGCGATGCTCGTCAGCCGCTGGCCTTGCGTCTTGGCTTTCCAGACGATGCCCAGTATTGCCGCCAGCGCGAGCAGGAAGATCTCCGGCTGAATTGCCTGGAACAGTTGCTTCACCGGCCGGGCGTCCATCGCGCCCAACACGAGCAAGGCCAGCGTGATGACGCCGATCGCCATCGGAAACGGTCCTTTGAACGCATCCTTCGCCAGGCGCAGGCAGGCCGACGCGACGATCGCCACGATCGCCGCCGCCACCGTGTGCAGCACGGGCGTCACCTGCGGCAGCGAGCCGTATCGCACGTATAAAAATGCGATCGGCAGGATGATGAGCACCGCCGGCGTGATGAAGCACGCGCCCGCGAGGACGAGCCCCGGAAATCCGCCGCGGATGAAGCCCATGTGGATCGCCAACTCGGTGGAGTTCGGGCCGGGGATGAAGTTGACCGTCGTCGCCATGTCGAGGAACCGCTGGCGGCCGCACCATTTGCGCTTGGTGACCAGTTCGTTTTCCATCAGCGCCAGGTGTGCCATCGGCCCGCCGAACGCGGTGAAGCCGAGCCGGATGAAGACGGCGGCGATCTCGATCAGGTTTGCGGCGCGCGATCTCGGCTTGGAGGCGGCAGGATCGGTTTCGACGGGAGGCTCACTCATCGCCGACGTTGTAGGCGCGACCCGGCGGCACGGCAAGATGGCGTGTTAAGGCCGCGGTTGAGTTTGTCACCTGTCTTGTTCATCCCGGTGGGACGCATCCAGTGCCCAAGCCGATTGCGAATGCATCAGGTGAACGATTCCCGCCTCCCTCTCGCCCCAAGACACGTTGGCGTCGGCGTCACGGTGGAAGCTGACGAGGCTTCGCGCGTCATCCGCGAGGAAGTGAAGCGAGTAGATCGTGTCGGCGGCGTG
>JBBCIV010000262.1:0-35183 GCA_037189665.1 Phycisphaerae bacterium
GTGGGCCAAGCGGACCGGCAGGGCCGGGTGGACCGAGTGGGCCGGCGGGTCCCGGTGGGCCAAGCGGACCGGCAGGGCCGGGTGGACCGAGCGGACCGGCGGGTCCAGGTGGGCCAAGCGGACCGGCAGGGCCAGGTGGACCGAGAGGACCGGCTGGTCCCGGTGGGCCAAGCGGGCCGGCAGGGCCGGGTGGACCGAGTGGACCGGCGGGTCCCGGTGGGCCAAGCGGACCGGCAGGGCCAGGTGGACCCAGTGGTCCGACAGGCCCGATGGGCCCGCTCGGCCCGGGTGGTCCCCTTGGCCCGGGTGGCCCAGGCGGTCCTGCGGGACCCGGAGGTCCTGCGGGACCCGGCGGGCCAGCAGGCCCGGCTGGTCCGGTTGGACCCAGTGGTCCGATGGGCCCGTTTGGGCCTGCGGGTCCGGCAGGGCCTGCCGGTCCGGCGGGTCCCGGAGGGCCAGCAGGACCAGCAGGGCCTGCGGGTCCGGCAGGAGGACCGGCTTCTGGTGGTTGATGCGCGATAAGAGATGAGCGGCGGAGCGCATCTGGCCCGCGAGGCGGCGCGTCCTCATCGTGACCGTTCGACCTGGCCCGTGAATCAGGTCGTCGCAGGATTGGTGATGACGTCGTCCGCCGAAAGCTGCCCGCGCGTCGGGCGAGCGCGGACGACGGCGAGAAGAAACGCAACCCACCGCCGCGAGGTCTCGGGCGGGATGAAGGCCCAGTACGTCACCGCCATCGACAGGCTGAAGAACGCCACGTTGTCCAGCATCGTCGCCAGCGCGAGGTGAAACCCCCACATCGCCAGCACCATCGACGCGCGCCAGCGGGTCCAGACGAGGAACGCGAACGAGAACTCGACGAGGATCGCCGAGTACGTCGCGATCATGCTCATCCACTTCTGATAGAACATCTCCGGCCACGGCCATTTCGCCCAGTGGTCGTTGATGATCGCGAAGAAAAACGCGTCGCCGTTCAGCCACGCCCAGTCGGTCGTCAGCTTCATCGGCATGCTGAAGAGGTAGACGAGCGCGACGTTCACCTGCAGCATGCGCGTCGCCCAGATCATCGGCAACGGCCGGGGGTCGGGCCTGCCTTTCAGACGCTTCTTTCGCCACCACTCATCGACCGACATCGACCGCCCGAGCGGCATGAAGATGCACCACCACATCGCCATCCGCAGCACCAGTTCTTCCGCGCCGGCCAGCAGGATTTCGCGGTGCAGCATCGAGCCGAGGATCAGCCAGATGACGATCGTCATCGTCCGCGTGAAAAGCCCGACGGTGAACGACACCCCCGCCGCCACGCCGATCCACCACCACACGATGACGTCGAACACGCCGTCCGTCAGGTGAAACAGGCTCCACGGGTCCTGCCACAGCGATGCGTCCACCTTCCCGCCCATGCCGTCGGCACCGTAGAACCGATGCCAGTTGAAATAGAGGAAGAACAGCAGCGCCAGCCACAGCAGCCCGATGCTGATCCGCAGCGGGCCAAGCGAGTAAGGGTCGAATCGCGAGAAGAAAAAGCGGTCCCACGCCCGCGCGATCGCCTTCATTGCGATTCTCCGCTCGCCGAAGCCGACGAAACCGGCGAAATCGGCGGATAAAACCGCGTCTCCCACTCCACCCCGGCAAAGTGCGAGCCCGTGCGGGCCGCCACGTAGGTGCTTTCGACGTACGGCCGGAATCGCAGGTTGAGGACCACGTCGCGGATCGGCACGCCGTTGTGCGACGGATATCGCCGCAGCAGATACCGGGTATACCGCTCCGCCTGGTCCGGCCAGCGCGTGAGGTGAATCTGGTACTTCGGCTCACGGAAATCGACGACCGCGCTTTCAAACCACGTCCGCGGCGTTTGCAGCGGCTCGGGCAGCAACACCTGTTTGCCGTTGGCATCGATGCCGACAGCGATGATCGTCCAGTCGCCCCGGTACAGTGATGAGTACATCTCCCACTTGTTGTCGAGCCCGACCTTGTGCGCGTACCAGTTCAGCGCCGCCGGCACCGACCGCACCGCCGCCGCCTGTTCTGGGGCGAGGTGTTGATCGACTTTCCCCCAGTAAATCCTGTCCCACCACGCAGGCGTATGCCGCCACGCCCAGACGAGCATGTTGAAGAGGATGAATGCCGAGAGCAGAAGTTTTCCGGCCAATTGCACGCGGGTGTTCTCCGACCACAGACTGCGCGACTATATTGGCCTCTCATCGGGTTGAGAAGCAATAGCAATTCGCGGAGATCGCCTCCGTTCGTGCAAGTAATCCTTCGTAGGCAGCGAGCAACGTCGATCGGAAAAGGTGGAATTGCGAATCGCGACGCCGGAGGGTTGCGCCCGCGTTTTTCACCCTGCCAAGGGCACATCGTGCCGTTTTTCCGCATCATGCGAAGGGGCGATCCATCGTATATGCTGGTAACCCAACAAACGAAGATGGCCGTCACGCAATTCACATGTCCGCAGTGCCTGACAACCCTCGCCGGCGATGGCACGGCGAAGTTCTGCCCGCGATGCGGCATGGCGATCCAGGCCGATGCGGACGCCGAACCACTGAAACTCCGCACCGGCGGGCAAGAAGTGGTCGTTCGCGATCGACTGGCGTTCGGCGAAGTCGCGAATCTCTATCGATGCGACTTGCCTACCCGGCATCAATCCGGCATCTTCAAGATCGCCCGGACGGCCGGCGGGAATCGGCATGTGTTGCACGAGGCGGACGTACTCGCCCGGCTGCATCAGGCCGAAGCCCTGCAAAAATACACGGCGTTCCTGCCGAAAGTCGTGGCCAGCGTTGCGTACGGCGTCGACGGCGAGCTGCCGCGACAGGCCAGCGTGCTGGCGTATCACGAGGGCATCAACACGCCCGATGAGCTGTACTCCCTCGAAGAAGTCCGCGCCGCCCACCCTGCCGGCATCGATGCCAAGGACATGTCGTGGATGTGGCGTCGGCTGCTGACGGTGCTGGGCGCGATCCACGACCAGCGGACGATCCACGCCTGCGTGACGCCCGATCACATCCTGATCGAGCCGCGCGAACACAAGCTCGTGCTCATCGGCTTCTGCGGCGCGGCCCATCCCGGCCAGCCGCTTATCCTCACGCCGGCACGATGGCGCGACTGGGGCGCGTGGTCTTCCAACGCCTCGCCGGCAACCGATCTGGCGCTGGCGGCGAAGTCGATGCGGTATCTGCTGGGATCGAACCCCGAGCCCGCGATCATCCGGCATCTCGACCGCGCCGCCGAGGCGTCGTCGTGGTCGTCCACGTCCGCTTGGAAGTTGCTGGACGACTTTGATCGCATGATCGAAGCCCTCTGGGGGCCGCGGAGGTTCAGGCCGTTCAACATGCCTGCCCGCCGCGTTTAACGGAAAGGACTACAACATGGGTAGCGGATATTGGTCTGCTGCAAGCTTCTTTGATAACGCCTCCGCGCGTGCGGCGGCGGGTGTGGATACGTTTGCCTACAGCGCCCACGCTCGGCAAACCGGCAAATATCGCGTCCATCAGACGCTTGACCCCTACGGGTTGACCGTCCGCGAAAGCCGCGACAGCGCCGACCACCCCGATTCCAATTCCATCCTCATCAGCCTCGACGTGACCGGCTCTATGGACCGCGTGGTGCGCGGCATCCACGCCGATCTGCCGCACCTGCACGAGCTGTTGCTCGGGCACAAGTACATCCCGCACCCGCAGATCCTGTTCGCGGCGGTCGGCGATGCGACGTGCGACCGCGTCCCGCTGCAGGTCGGGCAGTTCGAGTCCGACAACCGCATGGATCAGAACCTCGAACACATGATCCTCGAGGGCGGCGGCGGCGGGCAGAAGACGGAGAGCTACGAGCTGACGATGTACGTCGCCGCGCGCCACACCGCGCTCGACTGCCTCGAAAAGCGCGGCCGCCGCGGATACCTCTTCATGATCGGCGACGAGATGGCCTACCCGTACGTGCGACGACAGCACGTCCACCGGCTCATCGGCGCCGATCCGCAGGAGGACATCCCGCTGCGGCAGATCATCGACGAGGTGAAGCAGAAGTATCACTTCTACTTCGTCATCCCCGGCGGCGCGGCGTACGGGCGTGACGCGGACGTGCTCAATTTCTGGCACGACCACGTCGGCCGCGATCGCGTGCTGAGCCTGGCCGACCCGAACGACACGTCCGAGTCCATCGCGATGACCATCGGCGTGAACGAGGGCGTCATCAGTCTCGACCAGGCCCAACAGCACCTTGAAACGCGCGGCAAGGGAACGGGCGTGATCGACCGCATCCTCCGCGCCATCGGCAACCTGTTCGGCGGCGACAAAAAGCCGCCGGACAAGCCGACGACGGGGACGCGTCGCCTATGAAGCGGCTCGCGATCCAAGTCGTCGATCTCGGTTTCGGCGACGCCGGAAAGGGAACGATGGTCGATTACTTCGTGCGCAAGCACGAGGCCGACCTCGTCGTCCGATTCAACGGCGGCCCGCAGGCCGGGCACAACGTGGTGTTGCCGGCCGGACGTCAGCACCCGTTCGCCCAGTGCGGCAGCGGCGCGTTCGTGCCCGGCCTGCGGACGCTCTTGTCGCGTTACATGGCGATCGAGCCGTACGCCATGCTGAACGAGGCGCGGCACCTCGAATCGATCGGCGTGCCGGACGCGATGGCGCGCATGACGATCGACCGCGCCTGCCTCGTCATCACCCCGCCGCAGCAGATCGCCAATCGCGTGCGCGAGCGGGCGCGCGGCGCCGGCGCCCACGGCACCTGCGGCATGGGATTCGGCGAGTGCATCAGCGATTCCATCCAACGGCCGGACCTCGTGCTGCGGGCGCGCGATCTGCTCAACCGCCCCGCCGCCCGCACGCGGCTGCTGGAGATCATGGAACACAAGCGCGACGAACTCGCGCCCCTGCTCGCCCACGCCACCGAAGAAGAACGCCGCGTGCTGGAAGACCGCGCGTGGATCGACGCCGCGCTTGATCGATACGCGACGATCGCCGACCAAACTGCGATCGTCCCACGCGAAACGGTCGCCGGCATTCTACGGCAGGCGAAAACGAGCGTATTCGAGGCCGCTCAAGGCGTGTTGCTCGACGAACGTTTCGGCTTCTATCCGCATACCACCTGGAGCACGACCACGTTCGCCAACGCCGACGCCCTGCTCGACGAGGCGGATGCCGAGGTCGAGCGACTGCGCGTCGGCGTCCTGCGCACCTATTCCACCCGCCACGGCGCCGGCCCGTTCCCGACACATCGACTGGCGATGGACAAACAGATCGACGAGCCGCACAACGCCAACCACGGTTGGCAAGGCCACTTCCGCCGCGGTCCGCTTGACCTGCCGCTCCTGCGTTATGCGCTTGCCGTCTGCGGCCACGTGGACGGACTGGCGGTGACGCATCTGGATCGGCTGGAACTGTTATCCGGCCTTGTCTGCGAGCGATACCGCCTCGACGGCGAGGGACAAACGAGTGTCGATTTCAACCGCCGGGCCACGCTCGACGACATGGCCTATCTTGGCGCCCGGATCGCGCAGGCAGAGGCAATCGAAACACGCTGGAGCACCGCTTCCGCGGCCTGGCTTGGAGCGTTGGAGAGCGCCGTCGCCCTGCCCGTCCGCTGGACGTCCGCCGGGCCCACCTGGCGGGACAAATCCGATCGCGGCTGACCGCGGTTTCACGGCGTAGGCGTCACGCGTCTCCCAAACTACCCCCCGCGGCCGCATATCGCGGTTTTTTCGGTCGTTTTTCGTTGAAGCCGCGACCCGGCCACGGCATGTTCGGACGCCACAACAGGGAAGATTGAAAATGCCGTCTCGGACAACGTGCGCGCCGTTCACGCTGGATCACCTCGAATCTCGAACGCTCCTGGCCTCCGTTCCCGCGGGTTTCACTGACACGCAGGTCGTACAGGGCTTCTACAACCCGACGTCGATGGCGTTCGCCCCCGACGGCCGGGTGTTCGTCACCGAGCAGCCCGGACGGCTGCGCGTGGTGAAGAACAACCAGCTGCTGACGACCCCCGCGGTAACGCTGAACGTCAGCTTCGTCGGCGAACGCGGGCTGCTGGGCGTGGCGGTCGATCCGAACTTCGCCACCAACAACTACGTCTACCTCTACTACACCGCCGCCACGGGCACGCTGCAGAACCGCGTGAGCCGCTTCACCTTCTCCGGCGACACGATCGTGCCCGGCAGCGAGACGACGATCCTCAATCTCGATCCACTCCTGACCGATTCGATCGTCCACAACGCCGGCGCGATGCACTTCGGCCCGGACGGCAAGCTGTACATCACCACCGGCGAGAACGGCGTGCCGCAGCAGGCGCAGAGCCTCTCGAACACGCACGGCAAGGTGCTGCGCATCAACCCTGACGGGTCGATTCCGACCGACAATCCGTTCTACAACACGCTCACCGGCAACAACCGCGCGATTTATGCCTACGGTTTGCGTAACCCCTTCACGTTCGCGATCCAGCCGATCACCGGCCGCATCTTTGCGAACGACGTGGGGCAGGAACGCGTCGAAGAGGTGAACGACATCATCGCCGGCGGCAACTACGGCTGGCCGGAGGTGGAGGGACCGGGCACCAACCCCGCGTTCGTCAACCCCATCACCAGCTACCTTCACTCCGACGGCAACGGCACCGCCATCGCCGGGGGCGCGTTCTACAACCCCACGCAGGCAAACTTCCCCACCGCGATGGTCGGCCATTACTTCTTCGGCGACTACACCGGCGGATGGATTCGCAAGCTGGACCCGAACACGCGCTTCGTCGAAACCTTTGCCACCAACATCCAGAATCTGATCAACGTCGCGGTCGCGCCCGACGGCAGCCTGATGTACCTGAGCCGCGGGTACGAATACAGCAACACCGGCATCCTCTCGAAGGTGACGTACGACTCGCAGTCAAACCAACCGCCGGCGATCGCACAGCAGCCCGCGAGCATCACGGTTCGGCCGGGCGAGCAGGCGCGGTTCGGCGTGACGGCAACCGGATCGCTGCCGATCAGCTACCAGTGGTACCGCAACGGCAGCCTCATCGTCGGCGCCACGTCGTCGAGCTATGCGATCGGCAGCGCGCAGGCGAGCGATTCGGGCGCGACCTTCACCGTCCGCATCACCAATAACTTCGGCCAGGTCACCAGCAACGCCGCGACGCTCACCGTGCAAGACGTCGGCGTCACCGCGCCGGTCATCACGCAGCAGCCGGCCGACCAGAGCGGCGCGATCGGGCAGACGGTGACCTTCTCGATCCAGGCCAGCGGCGGATCGCTCAGCTACCAGTGGTACCGCAACGGCCAGGCCGTGCCGGGCGCAACGTCGTCCACGTGGTCCAAAACGATCGTGGCGGCGGACAACTCGATGGCGGTGCAGTGCTACGTCAGCAACTCCGCCGGCGAAGTACGAAGCCTGTGGGTGAAGCTCAACCTCGTCGGCTCTCCGACGATCAATCCGCCGGTCATCGTGCAGGCGCCGGCCAATGCCACGGCGTCGATCGATACGACCGCCTACTTCGCCGTGCAGGCGACCAGTTCGGTCGCGATGACCTACCAGTGGCTCCGAAATGGCCAGCCGATCGTGGGAGCGACGGCGGCGGCGTACAACCACTTCGTCCAGGCGTCGGACAACGGGGCACAGTTCAGCGTCGTCGTCACCAACAGCGCCGGTTCGGTCACCAGCGCCGCCGCGACGCTGACGGTACAGTCGACGAGCGCTCCGGCGATCACCGGCCAGCCCGCCAGCACCACCGTCGCCCCAGGCGCGACCGTCAGCTTCAGCGTTACTGCCACCGGGACTGCCCCGCTCAGCTATCAGTGGTATCGCAACGGCACGCTCATCAACGGCGCGACCGCTGCAACGTACTCGTTCGTCGCGCAGGTGGCGGATAACACTGCGCGGTATACCGTTCGCGTCTCCAACAGCGCCGGCAGCGTGACCAGCGGCGAGGCGGTGCTGACGGTGTCGTCGACCGCGACCAGCGCGCCGGTCATCACCCAACAGCCGACCGACCAGTCGGCGGCGGTCGGGCAGACGGCGACGTTCGCCATCGCCGCGAACGGAGGAGGGCTGTCGTACCAGTGGTATCGCAACGGCCAGCCTGTCACGGGCGCGACGAGCAGCGCCTGGACCTTCACCGCCACCGCAGGCGATAAAGATATGGCGGTGCAGTGCCGCGTGCAGAACGGCCTGGGCACCACCTGGAGCAACTGGACCAAGCTCAACCTCGTCACCACGGTCGCCCTGCCGGTCATCACTCAGAACCCCGGCCCGGTAAGCGTGAACGTCGGCAGCCCGGCGACCTTCAGCGTGTCGGCCGTAGGCGTGGGGCTGACTTACCAGTGGCGCCGCAACAACGTCGCGATCCCCGGCGCGACCAGCGCGACCTACACCTTTACCCCCACGCTGGCAGATAACGACGCGACGTACCTCGTCATCGTCACCAATAGCGCTGGGAGCGTGAGCAGTCAGCCGGCGACGCTCAACGTGCTGGACCCGAACGCAAACCAGGCCCCCGCCGCCACGATCACCTCGCCGGCGCTCAACGCGACGTATCGCGCCAGCAATACCTATACCTTCTCCGGCACCGCCATCGATCCCGAAGACGGCGAGCTGCCCGCGAGCGCCTTCTCGTGGGCGATCATCTTCCACCACGACACGCACACTCACCCGTTCCTCGGGCCGATCGACGGCGTGAAGAGCGGCACGTTCACCGTGCCCAACATCGGGCATACCGAGACGAACGTGTGGTACCGCATCCGCCTGACCGTGACCGACTCGGCGGGCAAGATCACGATGGTGACGCGCGACGTGCACCCGCAACTCATCAACCTGAACCTTCAGACCGGCGTTCCCGGCCTGACGCTCCGCCTGGACGGCCAGCCGGTGACGACGCCGTACGCCACGCAGTCGGTCATCGGCGTCATCCGCACGCTATCGGCGCCGACATCGCAGGTGCTGAACGGGATCACCTACAACTTCACCGGCTGGTCGGACGGCCAGCCGTGGGCGGATCGCACGCTGTATCCCTACGGCAACCTGACGTTCATCGCGAACTATTCGCCGGCATGACGAGCGGCAGCATGAAGCAAGATTCGCCTCCGCTTCATCTGTCGCATGTCTACGACTGATAGGGTGCACGTTGGCTCAACCAAGGATCCGACATGCCTCGAGGCGATAAATCCGCGTATACCGACAAACAGAAGCGCCAGGCCGAACACATCGAGGAAGGCTATCGAAAGCGCGGCACGCCGAAGAAGGAGGCCGAAGCCCGCGCCTGGGCAACGGTGAACAAAGCGACGGGCGGCGGGAAGAAAAGCGGCGCGGGCCGGGGGATGAAAGAAGACCATTCGCCTTATCGCAAAGGCGGCAAGCTCGGCGGCCGCGCTGCGGCAGCGAGACCTGCGAGCAAACGATCTGCATCGGCAAAGAAGGCGGCGCGTACGCGCAAGGCACGGGCTGGCGGCTAACGCCGTGAGACCTGCTGACACGACGCGGGTCGTCGATTAGTCTGTGGCGATGCGCCTTTACATCATCCGCCACGCCGATCCTGACTACCCGAACAACACCATCACCGCCGCCGGCCATCTGGAGGCGAAGGCGTTGTCGGTTCGCATGCAAAAGTTGGGGTTGGACCACATCTACTCCTCCCCGCTTGGCCGCGCGGTCGACACGATGCGTTATACGGCCGACACGCTCGGCAAGACTCATACAATTGAACCGTGGACCGCCGAGCTTGGCGATTGCACGGTCGAGATCGATCCGTGGGGCAAGCTTTGCGTCTGGGATGTGCCCGGCGAGCACGTGCGTGAGATCGCGCCGTACGTCACGCACGACAACTGGCACGAACATCAGCACTTCGCCAACCCGTTCGTGAAGACGACGTTCGACCGCGTGCGCGCCGAATCCGACGCCTTCCTCGCCCGCCATGGCTACCAGCGCGACGGCGGCCGATATCGCATTATGAAGGGAAATCGCGACAAGGTGGCGGTCTTCTGTCACGGCGGGTTCGGGTTGTTCTGGCTCGCGCACCTGCTCGAAATCCCTCTGCCGCTGGCCTGCTCGGGCTTTCACCTCTCGCCCAGCAGCGTGACGACGATCCTGTTCGACGAGCGAACGACGAAGTGGGCCGTCCCGCGTTGCATCGGCGTCGGCGACGTCTCTCATCTTTACGCCGCCGGCCTGCCCGTGCAGCCGGCGGGAATCAAGGCGAACGTGGATTAAGCCATGCCATGAGATATTCACGATGGCGTGGCGGAGCCTATCATTCCGGCGTGTCAGACGCCGCTCGATGTTTTGATGCCGCCCGCGCGATCTGCCGGCGACACGCGAAGAGTTTTTACTTCGCGTCGCACTTCCTGCCGGAGCAGAAACGCCTGCATGCATATGCGGTGTACGCGTTCTGCCGCCTGTTGGACGACGCGGTGGACGAAGCCGCCTCGCACGAACTGCGAGAGCGGCAACTTCAACGGTTCGAGTTGCTGCTGGCCGACTGCTACCAAGGCGATCTGCCTGAGAGTCGGGAAGGCGACAGCGAAGAGTCACTCGCGCTACACGCCTTCGCGATCACCGTTCGGCGATGCGGCATTCCGATGAAACCGTTCCTGGAACTGGCGGACGGATGCCGCATGGATCTGACGATCACGCGATACCCCGACTGGCCGGCGCTCGAGCGATACTGCTACCATGTTGCCGGCGTTGTCGGGCTGATCATGTGCTACGTCTTCGAGCTGCGCGAAAGCCAGGCGCACGCCAAGGCGATCGCGATGGGCAACGCCATGCAACTGACGAACATCCTTCGCGACGTGAAGGAAGACCGCGATCGTGGGCGAATTTACCTGCCGCAGGACGAGATGATCCGCTTCGGCGTAAGCGAGCGCGACATCCATTCCGGCCACGCCACGCCGGGGTTCAAGGCGCTCGTGCGATTCCAGGTCGAGCGGGCCCGATCGCTTTACGCCGACGGATCGAGCGGGCTTTCCGCGCTGGCGTCGGATGGATCAAGGCAGACCGCCTCGGTGATGGCAACGGTGTACGGCGGAATTCTCGGCGCGATCGAGCGTCTGGATTGCGACGTCTTCAAGTCGCGAGCTCGTCTCACCACATTGCAGAAAATCGGCCGTATTCCCGCGGCGTTCAGGCTGGCCCGCGCCGAGCCGGGCGATCCGGCGCCGGCGGTCTTCTGAACGACAATTATCATATCAGTTTTTGAAAACTGATATGATAATGATTCGCGAACCTCGCCGGCTACCCAACGCCTCGCCGGCGTGTTATCAATTCCTCCCACGCACATGCCGTCCATCCCGCTTTACACATCCAACCCTCAGTTGCCCGATGCGTCACATGACGTGCGAGCGCCCGGCGGATACGAATGGTGGTATTTCGATGCGGAAGACCCGGCGTCCGACACGCAGATCGTGGCGATCTTTCTGCACGGCTTCGCATTTCATCCCGGCTATCTCCGCGCGGTTGGCGCATACCTGAAACGCCCGACCAGGCTCGCCCCGCCGTCGCCGACCGACTATCCGTGCACGTATCTTTGCGTCTATCGCCGAGGGCAAATCGCACGCCAATTCATGACGCAGTACAGGCCGGCGGATTACCATGCAAATCGCGATACAGCCGATCTTTCGATCGGACCCAATACGCTGACGAAGGACGGCGAATCGCTTCGCCTGTCCCTCTCGGGCACGCCGTGGAGGCTTACTTGGCGTGGCCCAAAGACGCTGGTGGGCGAATCGCTGACCGCCGATCTCACCTTCACGCCCACCTTCTCCCATGCGCCTGCAGAGCGGGTGTTCCTTTCTCGGGCGTTGGCTGGCGCGGATCATCGTTGGGTGATCGCCAATCCACACTGCGACGTTTCAGGAACCTTCACGTTAAGCCGCGACGGCGAGGCCGAAGAGCACGTCAGGTTCGCCGGACGAGGCTATCACGACCATAACTTCGGCACGGGCCCGCTCGGCCCGGGCTTGCGCCGGTGGATCTGGGGGCGGGCAATGCTCGACGACCGCGTGATGACGTTTCACTACGCCCTGCCGATCGACCGGTCGCTGCCGGAGGAAATCCACCTTGTCGAGGCCGACGCGAACGGTTTTCGCGAGATCGCGATCCGCCACGTCACCGCCGACTGGTCCGGCCGGATGGCGGTGAACGTGCGATATCCGAGACAACTTGCGTTCGACGATGCGCTGGCACTGTCGAAGCCTCGCGTGATCGATTCCACCCCGTTCTACATGCGCCTGATCTATAATGCTTCCCTCCGCGGCCGACAGACGCAGGCATTTTGTGAGGTCGCCAGTCCAAATCGCCTCCGCTGGCTGATTCTCGGGCGTATGATTGAGATGAGCATCGACAAGCGAGCCTGCCGATGAATGACAAGCTTAGCCTCAACTATGAACACCCTGCCAATCCCGAAGAGGCCGAACGGCAACTCTCCACGCCTACGGGCCGGCATCGCGTGTCGTTCTGGCGGCTGATGGTGGCGGTGGCGACCGTGAGCTTTTTGATGATGCTATTCTACATCGTGTGGCATGCCACGATATCCTCGCAATAAACATGCTGGTCTTCGTTAGGCTCGGCGCATAAAGAGCGCGTGTGCGCTGCGAGATTCGCGCAACTCGTGCTATTCTTTCACGCAACGGGAATGGAATGGACGGCGGACAAACTCACGGCCCTGGCGACCGGGTACTGGCAATCGGCGGCGCTGATCGGCGCGGTTGAGATTGGCGTATTTGATCAGCTCGACGAGCCAGGATCGGCGGCGGACATCGCGGAACGGTGTAAAGTGCAGGTGGAATTGCTGGCCCCATTGCTGGATGCGCTCACGTCGATCGGCCTGCTGGCCAAGTTCGAGGGCCAGTACCGCATCGCCCCCGGCGCGCGGCCGATGCTATCGAGGCGGTCGCCGACGTGCATGATCGATGCCCTGCGATACAACGCCGACCTTTATCATCAATGGGGCAAGCTGGCAGACGTCGTCCGCACCGGATTGCCAGCGGTAGCGCAACAGCAGCAACTGGGACTCGATCCCTCGATGACACGCAGGTTTGTCTACGGCATGGAATCGAAGGCCCGCGCGTTCGTGCCGGCGGTGGCGCCGCTGATCCAGCTTGGCAAGGCGCGGTCACTGCTTGACGTCGGATCCGGGCCTGGCACGCTGACGCGGGCGCTGCTCGAACGTCATCCCGATTTAACGGCCACCCTGCTCGACTTGCCAGACGTGCTGGCGGTCGTGCGTGACATTTGCGCTACCTCGCCAGCGGCGGATCGGATCGGCTTTCACGGCGCGAATTACCGATCTGACGCGCTGCCCAAGCCGTTCGAGGCGATCCTGTACGCCGGCGCGCTACATCAGGAGACGCTGGAATCGGCTCGTCGATTGGCCGGGCGATTTTTTGAGTCGCTCGCGCCCGGCGGGCGACTGTTCGTCGTAGACCTGATGCTCGACGATGACCGCACCAGCCCTGCTTTTTCATCGCTGTTTCAGATTACCATGATGCTCATGCGGCCGGCGGCGCGGGTGTTCAGCCGGGCGGAGATCACAGGCGTGCTCGCCGACGCGGGCTTCAATTCAATCGTATCGCAGGAACCGCCGTCCAGCCCCTATCGACTGGTGACGGCGCAAAGGCCGGAGGCCGACTAATGTTTCACGCTCGCATCGCAGTCGTCACGTCGGTTCTGTTCGCCTCGTCCGTTCTGGCCGACGACGAACAAAAGCATCCATACGACGTGGCGTGGGAACAGATCAAGAAGTCGGTCGAGGCGCGCAAGCAGGAGTTCGCCGGCAATCCGGACGTGCTGGTTCTGGACTCGATCATCGCCGACCGGAAACAAAAACGCGTCGACCTTCTGGCCTGCGCGACGGGCATCGCGCCGACCGACGCGCTGGAGTTCTTCGTCGCGACGCACAACTCGGGGAAGGACTACGAATCGCTCTCGATCACCTGGGCGAAGCCGTCAGACGTACATAAGGCCCTGGAGTTCATCGGCCTGCACCCGGGCCGGCCGATCAACCTTGAGACGAACCACCATTGGACGCGCGGCCCGCGCATCGACATGACCTTCAATCTTGGCGATAAGCAGGTGCGCGCCGAGCAATTGGTCATCAACACCGAAACCAAGCAGCCGCTTCCGCTGACGAGCCTCGTCTTCACCGGCTCATTTACGCACAAGGACGACGACGGCAAGACTTGGTATGCCGCCGACGTGGTCGATTCCAAGGCGATCGCGCCGAACTACAACGATCCCGTCGCGGTGCTCGACGTACCACGGCGCTTGTCGCAGGGAAACGTCTACGGGTTCCAACGTGCGAACCCCGATTTTTCACTCAAGCAAGGCGCGCCGCTGACCATCACCCTCACCCCCGCCGCCGATCCTGTAACCAGCCGCGATATAAAAATCGTAACGGCGATGGACGGAGGAACACTCCGATACTCGCTGCGCGAGAACGACAACCTCCTGGCATCGGCGGATAACCTGCCGGAACTGGTGGCGGGGATTTCGAAGCTCGCCGACGGCAAAACCGATCTGTTCACCTCCGGCGACATCGGTGACAACACGCAGGTAGACGACGTTCGCAAGCTGTACGCCGTATTGATGGCGATGGAACAGGATCGGGGCCTGAAGCTGGACCCACCGGCGGCGGAACAATTGTTCCACCGCGCGTTCTTTCCTGAGCCGCAGTGGCGCGATCGCGAGGAACGCCTTGGCGAGCCTTGGGAGCTGTTCTTCGATCGCATCGACGGCAAGCTGGTTGCGAGGCTTGAGCGATACGTTGAGATCTTCGGCAATGACAACGATCGCCGGCGTGAACTCCAGAAGTGGGACGTCAAATCGCCGGCGGAGTTCGTCGACGTGGTGAAGAAGAACGAATCGCAGTGGAGCAAAGCCGTCTTCGTCTACCCGCCGGCCGACCTCACGTATGGCGAGTTGATGGAGTGGGCGAGGCCGGCGCTGCCGACCTATCCGCGCGTGTTCGTTTTCCCTACGCAAAGCACGGCGACGCAACCGCCGGCTACGCAGCCACAAGAGTAACGCGTGCCGCGTCTCTCGCGCTAGTCGTCCAGGTCGCGGCTGTCCTCTTCGCGGCCTTCCATCACCACCAGGGTTTTACCGGCCAGGTCGCCGATGCGCTGCCGCATCGGGGTGAGCAGCACCAGCAATAACGGCGCGTAAAACATCAGGTCGACCAGGCGAAGCAGGTTGCGGAAAACGATGCGATCGACGCTCGGCCTTGAGCCGTCGTAATTCACCACCCGCATGCCGAACAGGAACTTGCCGAGCGATCGGCCGGTGAGGCATTCGCTGATCGTAACGTGGACGAGGTAGATGCCGACGCCGATGACGTAAGGCAGCATCATCGCCACCGTCGGGCTCCCGGTTTCGAGCTGGGCCTGCTGCTGGACGATGTACGCCATGCCGCCGAGCGCGGGAACCGCATCGATCACGCCCGCCGCAAACCGCCTGCCGAGCGGGGCGACGCGGAACGGGGCGTTTTTCAGCACGTCGTCCGGCATCGCCGGTCGCTGGCGGAAGGTCAGCAGCATGGTGATCGTCAGCAACACCAGCCCCGCAATCTGCGCCCATCCCTGCACTGCTGACGCCGGCAGGGGCAGCTGGGCAACGGTGACTGGCGGGTATTCGGGGCCAGCGCCGTAGTCGTCGAACGCCACCTGCTCGATGCGGTTTTCCTTCACGTAGACCAGCCGAAGCGTAGGCCCGATGAGCGCGAGGTCGCTGGGCAGGTGCCGCTCAAATGACCGCGCCGGTTGCGTGGCCGCCACGTCGCGAATCGACCATGCGCCCGCGTCATCCTGCGATGCGATAATTGCCCGCGGTGCGTTCTCGATCAGCTTGAGGACCGTACCTTCGGGTACGGGAAATGACGTTTCAAGCTTCCATTTTTTTTCTGCGTACGACCAGAGCTGTGCCTTCTCCCCCACGCGTCCGAGCGCGTAAATCGTTCCGTTAACGGGCGCAACGGTCGTATGTTCGTTGAGGCCGGACGGGAGATCGGCCACGCGGGTCCAGGTATCGCTCGCCCAACGGAAGACGGCGCTCACCGCCGGTCGCGAGGCCTCGGGACCGTTGGCGGCGGCGGTTGTGGCGACCGTGGCGCTGCTCACATCGACGATCGCCACCGCGAGCATCGCCTGCCCATCGCCGGCAAAGGTTGCAATGCGGTACGGCGAGGGCAGCGGCGTGCCGAGCGCGCTCGAACCGGCCTGCAGCACTTTCCAGTCGCCGTTATCGAGCAATACCGCAAGCCGGTTGCCAAGCGGCGCGGCGTCGATCACCACCGCCTGCAATCGCGCGATCTCGTTCCACCCCCCGCCGACGCGATCCGCGCGCTGAAACACGCGGGTGACGTCGCTCGCGCTCTCGCCGGTTCCCGATCGTCCAACACGGCAAATCCAGTATTCGTCGGCCGTCCCTTCGGCAAGCAGGCGGGCGTCGGTGAAGAGCTGCGCGTTCGCGACGAGCGACGACGACAGCATCACCATCAGTGCGATAAGGAAGGCGGCGGTTCTATTCATCGACTTGAATCACTTTCGACACGTCCGCGGTCTCGCCGGGGAAGTTGAAACTGCGGAGCGTGGGCACGTTGCCCGACTTTCGTTTCAGGCTCGACAGCTTCACGCTGAACGTCGAACCTGTGTCAGGGAAAAACATCGCGTACTCACTGGCGATCTGAAGCGCCGGATCATATCCCTCCACCGGCGCGTGCTTTGACAGGTATGCTCGCAGCACAATGCGACCGTTGGCGTCGAAGAAGAGCACCAGCTTGGGCAAGAGCGTCTGGCGGTCATACCAGACTTCCTTTTGCACGGCCCAGCGGTCGGACAGCATGACCTGCCACGTAAGCATGTAGCAGTCCTGATCGTTGTTGAAGCGCAGGACGGGGGAGGGATCTTTCAGCAGATCGGCGTCGATCGCCCCCACGCAAAGCACTTCCGCCAACAAGTCCGGCCGCACGGGCAGGACGCCGGCACCCTTGCTATCAATGAGGCGATGGTTGCCCCACCACATGGTGTCGGTCTTGTCGTAGGCGATCATCCAATACCGGTCTTCGTTCGAGCCGATCTCAAAAATCCGATTCCCCAGCACCCGGCCGATGAGGCGCAGGTTTCGGCGGGGCATGTACATGACGACCGAATCGCCATCGCCACCGGTGACGGCCTTGGTTTGCGGATCGATGAGGTTAGCAGAAAAGCTGCCCTCGGCACGCAGGGAATCAATACGGGTGTTTCGCTGGTTGACCTGGTCGACCAGCTGCGCCAGCGGCAAGGTCGGGCCGTAATACGGATCACGCACAGGTTTGTTGCGATCGCACGCAACGCCCGACAAGGCGGCGATCAGCAGCCCGGCGACAGCGGCGCGGCATCCCCCGTTCATCACAACTCCTCATTCATGATCTCGCCAAGCTGCGCAGCGACGGCCTTCACCTGGTCTTCGGTCAGCTTCGGGTTGATCATCTTCAGCCGTTCATCGCGGCCCTTGACCTTCATCGTCCACGATTCAACGCCTTCGGCGGTCTCGCTGGCCTCGTAGGCCAGCAATCGCTTGCGCATGAGGATCAGCCCGAGCACGAAGCGGAAGTGGATCTTGTTTTCCTCGGTCGTCTCGGCGAGGCGCTCGAACAAGCCGACGAGGATTTCATCATCGACGAACGGCTTTTTCTTCACTTGATCCGGCTGCGGCATGATCGTCTGCCAAAAAGCCAAGGCATCGGCCTTCTCCACCTGCGGCCAAGCGTCGATCGTGTAATCCAGCCGCTCCAGGCCGGCAGGGGTTTCGCGGACGAGCGCCATGAACTTATCGCCGGGGACGATGTCGGCGCCGGTGGCGGCACATTTGCCGGCGGGACGGGAAACCGAGTAGCCCGCGACGGCGTTGGGTTGCTGATTTCCTTTGGCAGGAGCGGCCGTGCTCAAGATCAAACCTCCGTGAGAACCAGATCATTCTACCACAAAGAAACGCTCATTCGTACCGCCCTGCCCCACCTTGAACCGCACCGGACGGGTGCATTTCGGGCAGCGGCCTTCGTATTCGGTGCCATCGTTGTTGCGGTAGATGCGCTGGTAGACAGAGCAGCATTTGAACAATACCGACAGGTACGGGCGCGAGGCGCGATCGGGAACCGCCGGCGACGCCTGGGGCTTTAGCGAGGAGATGTCGAGTTTGTAGTCACGCGGATCGCTCGGCATGGCTCGCGATTTCCTACTTTGCGGCGCGGATCGACGTCATCAATCGTTTCACTTCTTCGACCGCGTTGTTGAGCAACGAGGCGCATTCCACCTCGTTGCGGTCACGATCCGGTTCGGCAGCCTCGGGCAGGTTGACGCGGACATTGTGGATCGCACACCGAACCGTGGCGGTGGCCAGTTCGCCGCAGACGGCGAGATCGCTCAACAGCCACTTGTTGCTCGTGCTGGCCACGCGATTGGCGATCTTCAGGACGTCGAGCGCCGTCACCCCGATCGACATCGGAACGCCAATGCACGCCTCAACGATCGCCTTCATCTCGTCGGCCGGGGCGCCGCGTTTCTTCGCGTCGCTGAAAGACTGATACGCGGCCTGATCCTCAACCATCAGCCGCACGAGCGTGGCGCGGGCGCCCGCCAGTTGGTCCAGCGCCTCTTGATTCTGATCCGAAAACGGCAGCAGGTCTTTCTTGGCGACCGAATATTGCAGCACCATCTCCCCCATCGATGCCGCCAGCGCCCCCGCCAGCGCCGCGACCGCCCCCCCGCCCGGCGTCGGCTGCTTCGCGGCGGCGGCGGAGAGGAAATCTTGAATGCTCGTTTGCGCGTCGATCATGGTTGGAGTCGGCAAGTCGGCAACAGGTCGTATGAGAGCCACGACTAGCCGACTCGCCGCGCTATTTATTCGGATCCCGTCGATTCGTGTTCCACTTCGTTCAGGTACGTCAACGCCCTTTCCAGTTCGCTCTTCAGATGGCGCACGCGGAGCAGGCTTTTCACGCGGGTGAGGAGTTCGAATTTATTGACCGGCTTGGACACGAAATCGTCCGTCCCGCACTCGGCTGCCTGTTCGATGTCGCCCAGCTCGCTTAAGGCGGTGACCATCAGGATCTGGATGTCGCGCGTCTTCGGGTCGCCCTTCAGCTTGCGGCAGACTTGAAAGCCGCTCATGCGCGGCATCATGATGTCCAGCAGCAACAGATCCGGGTTATGTTCCGCCACCTTCTCCAGCGCCTCGATGCCGTCCGAAGCCGTGACGATCTTCACCGGGAGCGATTCGAGGAACGCCTGCAGCAGTTCCACGTTCTGGGCGTTGTCATCGACGATCAGGACCGTCGAGTTCGGCAGAAACGATTCGTTGTTCGTCGGCTCGGCCTGCGGCGTCGCCGAATTGGGGTCGGTCATGTTGCGTTTCCATCCCGTGCCAGGACGGGGCAAAATCCTTCGCATCAGCACACCATCACAAACCCGTCATGATGACCGGCTCCGGGCGGCTGTCGATATCAGGGAAAAGTGTAATCGGGAGGCCGGGGGGCGACAAACGGCCGCTCATCCTTCGTCCGCCGGAGCAGCCTGTACCACGCCCGACCCCACCGGTCTGGCATGTCGGCGAAACTGGCCGACGATCCAGCCGGGGCGGAGGAACAGCAGAAGCCCCACGATGAACTGCAACGAGTAGACGATCAGCCACCAGTGCCTAGCAATCCAGCCCGAGCCACCCGGCGTTCCGGCAGGACCGGTCCTCGCGTTCTCGATCGTCACGAAAAGCTCGGGAACCAAGTGTGGAATTGCCTGCACCATCGTCCACAACCCGATCACGACTGCCGCCAGCGCCACCACCCCGTCGGCATCGACCCTCGCCGGCATCAGGCCGGGAAGGTTGAGCAACCGCATGGCGATGGGCCTCGCAAACACGATCAACAGGCAACCGGAGAGGACCGGCATGGCAAGGCTGACCGCCAGGCGAATCGCCTCCGAGTTCACGCCCTCCGTCGTCGCGACACGCCAGAGCATGTCCGACATAAAGATTATGCTATTGATGAGGTGGACCACCAGGTAGATGCCAATGACCCGTAACGCAATGAATCCGACGGCAACCGTCCATGAAACGTGCGCCTTGGAATCCGCATATGGAAGAGATTCGGGTTGAGACACGGATATTCCCCTTATTGTCTCGCGCGCGCTCCGCTTCGCGTAGCGGCTAACTGGTAACGCGGGCCTCGACCAACTTCCCGAACAGCGTCATCTGCTGGGCATCGACGATCTCCACCTCGAGCAACTGCCCCTTGAGGGACAGGTCGCCATCAAACACCACGACTTGGTCTCCGCGCGTACGCCCGACGAGTTGCGTCTTGTTTCCCAAAGCCCACTGCGACGCGGCGGGCTTGCGTTGGAACCCTGCGCCGAGTTCCACGCCCGTCGTTGGTTTCGGACGGCGCGAGACGAGCTTGCTTTCGCCTTCGATCATGACTTCAACCGTCTTGCCGACCATCGCGCGGTTGTTTTCGACGCAGACTTCGCCTTGCACATCGAGCAGGCGGTTGTTGCGTTTGCGCTTCACGTCTTCGGGCACGTCGTCTTCAAAGCGGTCGATCGCGATCGTGCCGGGGCGGGGGCTATACTTGAAGATGAAGCTGTTCTTGAACTTCGCGTAGCGGACGATGTCGCAGCACTGCTCGAACTCTTCGTCCGTCTCGGTCGGGAAGCCGACGATGAAATCGCTGGCGATGGCGATATCGGGCATGAACCCGCGGGCGCGGTCGATGAACTCGCGGTACTGCTCGATTGTGTAGCCGCGGTTCATCAGCTTCAGCATGCGGTTGTTGCCGTGCTGGGCTGGGGCGTGCAGGTAGCGGCAGATGCGGGGGCAGTCGCGCATCGCCATCAGCGCTTCGTCGGTGAAATCTCGCGGAAAGCTGGTGACGAAACGTAATCGCGGCAGGTCAGGCGTGGCCTCGTGGATCTGGTAAAGCAGGTCGGCGAACGTCGTCTTTCGGCCCGATTCTTCGTAGAAGTAGTGATTGATCGTCTGGCCCAGCAGCGTCACTTCCTTCGCGCCGGCATCGACCAGTTTCCGCACTTCTTCAATGATGTTCGCCGGCGGCCGATGCACTTCCGGGCCGCGCGTGTAGGGGACGACGCAGTACGTGCAGAACTTATTACAGCCGCGGGTGATACGAACGTACGCCTGCGACAGGTCATCGCCCGGCGACACCGCGCGCGACAGGTCCAGCATCTCCAACTCGTCCCGCGCCACCTGCAGCGTGGATGACCGGCGAACGCTCCTGCCCATCAGAGCCACCTGCCGCGCGGTCGCATCGATCGTCGCGCCGGCGGTGCTGACGGCGTTGTGAACCATCCCTGGCAGCTTATCCAGCTCTGCCGGGCCGCAGAGGATGTCCACGTGCGGGTTGCGGCGGAACAGGTCCGTCCCCTCGCGCTCCGCCATGCAGCCGATCACGCCGATCACCAGGTTCGGCTCGCTCTTCTTGCGATCGCGCAGCTCGCCAAGCCGGCTCCACACCTTCTGCTCCGCGTGCTCGCGCACCGAGCAGGTGTTGTAAATGATGACGTCGGCGGTGTGCCGGTCGTCGGTCGCCTCGTATCCCTGCGCGCGCAGCTGGCTGAGGACGAGCTCCGAATCGAGCACGTTCATCTGGCAGCCGAAGGTTTCGAGATACAGCTTGGGCATCTTTCGAGCCCCACAGCATAACAAAATCAGCCATTTTCCACAAAGCCCGCCCCTATTCCCGCTCCCACACTCGAAAAGATTCATCGCCCCTTGTGCCCCCCTCGATCGGACACAAGTATTGTCGATCGTCCATTGCCGATTCAGCCATTCCAACCAATTGGCAATCGGCAATTCCTCGATCGCGCCACATCTGCTCAAGCCGCACATTTTGAATGGGGATTGGGTTGCGCGCGTGTTAGCATCACATCATGCGCCGCGGGCGACGAATACTCGAGCGGATATGGCGTGCGAGCGTGGCGGTGTCAGCGGGCATATACATGGCTGCGCTGGTGTTCTGGGGACGATCCTATTGTCGCGATGACATGATCGTCTATTCCGCTTTCCCCATGGTCATCGTTGTCAATAGCGAAACGGGCAGCCTGCAATTTCAACGATCCGTTTACGGCTTTACTTCGGACCTTCCAGACGGCTGGGGAGTCATGTCCCGCCCGATCTCTGACCTCCGACTTTTCCCAGCGCGATCGACGGGAGGATTCGCGTACGAGTTCACACCGTCAGTAACGTATGGCGGCATCCGTCCCTGGTCTCTCAGTCCCATGCAGTTCAGCACGACGAATTCGGTTATGGTGCCATACTGGTTCATCATCATGCTTGCGACACCGATTCCGCTGGTCGCGATCCGGCGATCCCTGAAGAGAAGGCGAACCGAGCGAGAAGGTCTCTGCCGCGCCTGCGGCTATGACTTGCGCGCCAGCGAGAGACGCTGTCCAGAATGCGGAACCACATTTAACGTTTTGCCGGGCGTCATTCCGCCCACGCCGCCGATCAAGGATATCGGTAGTCGTAGTGTGATATAATCGCGGGCCGCGTGAACTGAAACAAAACCGGCGACTCGGGCCACTCCGCCACGGCGTGAAACGCATCGCAGTAGTTTACTCAAGCCCTTTGCGTTGGACGGTTTAGTTGTCTCGGCAATTGCTCATCCTCGATCTCGACGAAACGCTCATTTATGGCAGCGAGAAGTTGCTATCGCGCCCGGCCGATTTTCGCGTCGGGCCATTTCATGTTTATCGTCGGCCGTTTCTCAACGAGTTCATCGCCACCGCGGGCGAATGGTTTGATCTAGCGGTGTGGTCGTCGGCATCGGGCGGATATGTGCACGGCGTGGTCGAAAACGTCTTTGGCCTTCCCAACGCCTTGCGGTTCGTCTGGGCATCCGATCGCTGCACGCAGCGGTATCATGCGGAATTGCAAGAGTATTACTTTGCCAAGAATCTATCGAAGCTGCGGAAAATCGGGTTCGAGCTTGAACGTGTGCTGATGATCGACGACTCACCGGAGAAGCTGGCGCAACACTACGGAAATCACATCCGCATCGCGCCGTTTACCGGCGACGAATCGGACGATGAGCTGCAAGTCTTGCTGCCGTTCCTCCAGTCGCTTCGGGGCGTGGAAAACGTTCGCCGAGTCGAAAAAAGGTTCTGGCGACATCCTGCCCGTTCGCAATAGCACGAAAAGGTGTACGCGGCCGGGATGCCTACGCCACGTCGTTGGCGATGAAATCGCCCTGCCCATGCCTCGCGGTGGATTCAAAATCTGTGCCATCTGCAAAATCTGCGGTTACGTCATCTGCCCATCGAGCGGGATTTCGGTTACACTCTTTCGCTTGCTTCCGATCGGCCGGGGGCGCTGTGTAGCGAGGGATTGTCGGAAATCGAAGCCCGCATGTTGATCGCGATCTGGGATACCACTCATCTGCTGATCTGGGCGAGCGTTTCACGCGACGACCTTCAGCCGCAACCCGTCGAGCACGTCCGCACGCTGCTGGGCGACCTGGCCGGCGATGCCCTGCTGCCGGCGACGGCAGAGCAGGTGGCGATCGACGTGGACGTGACGGGACTGGGCAAGATTGCCGTCAACGCCCTTCGCCTGAAGCCCGCCGACGCGATCGACCTGCTCACCACGCTGCCCGACACCCTGCCGGCGACCTGCTCGGACTCGGTGCGGGTGTGGACGATCCTGGCAAAGATCGTCGTGAAGTCGCTATCCACACAGCAGTTCTACCCCACGCTCAAGCATCCGACCGAGTCGTACGGCGCGACGTGGCAACCCCTGCTCGGCGGGCGCGCCGAGGTGGAAAAGCTCGAACGCTTCGCCCACGCGATGCCCGGCGTATGCCGATCGCTGGAATCGACGAAGGACGTTCATCCGCTGCGATTGGTGGAAACGTTTTTGTCGGAAACGACCGATGCGTTGGTACGCCGATCGGTGGCGAACGATTCGTTCTTCGCGCGCGTCCACCAGCGCCCCGCCGCGGTGGATGTGCGTTGGCTGTCGGCGTTGCTCGGCGAATCGCGCGAGGTGGAAGGCGAAGCGCACGAGCTTCAGCAATTATACGATGACGTACACCTGTGGCTCGCCCCCATCACCGATACCGGCGAGCAGGCGAACCTGCGGCTGGGCTTCCTGTTGCGCGAGCCGGCGGAGGGCACGGAACTATGGCCGGTGGATTTCAGGCTGGTGGGCGACGAAGATGAGCCGACGATCCTGACGGCGCCAGAGCTTTGGCGTCAGCAGGCCAGCCCGCTGACCTCGCTCGGCCGCACGATCGCGGAACGTCAGGAGAAATTCATCGCCGAACTTCGCCGGGCGATGGAGTATTTCCCATCCATCGAACGCATCATTCATTCGGAAAAGCCAACGGGCCTCGAACTGACGCCCGTGGAGGCGTTCGCGTTCATGCGATCGTGGGGGCACAGTTTGGAGGAGGCGGCGTTTCACGTCGACCTGCCCGACTGGGCCTCGCCGGAAGACAGCGAGCTGTCGCTGCGGCTGTCGATCACGCCGACGGACGAGTTGTACGACGATGACGACGACGTCTTCGACGCCGCCGCCCCCGGTGAAGCCCGCAACGGCCAACCCCTGACCGCAGGCGGCCGCGTGGGGCTGGACTCGATCGTACGCTTCGACTGGCGCGTGGCGATCGGGCAGACGAACCTCACGATCGCCGAGTTCGAATCGCTGGTGAGCAAGCAATCGCCGCTGGTGAAGTTCAAGGATCGCTGGGTGCAGATCGACCTGGAGGCCGCCCGCAAGGCCCAGGACACGATGACCAAGAGCGCCAGCGGCAAGCTGACGCTGGGCGAGGCGTTCCGCGTCGCCTACGGCCTGGCCGGCGACGACGGCGTGCCAGTCGGCGGCCTGAGCGGCGCCGACTGGGTCGGCCGCCTGCTCGACCAGGTGCCCGACGCCAAGCTACAGGAACTACCGCAACCCGAAACCTTCCTCGGCGAACTCCGCCCCTACCAGCTTCGCGGCCTGCAATGGATGGCCTACCTCGACCGCCTCGGCCTCGGCGCCTGCCTCGCCGACGACATGGGCTTGGGTAAGACGATCCAGTTCATCGCGCTGATGCTGATGGATCACGCCGCCTCTCCCTCTCCCCAAGGCGAGAAAACTGAAGTTAGGGAAACGCCCGTCGAAGCCGACTCGCCCGCGAGCGCCGAAGCATCCGTCTCAACGAGCGGAACGGAAATCACCCCCGCTACGGCAAACGTTGTCGCGATGGCCGAGCCAGTCCCTGATCCTCTCCCTCAAGAGCGAGGAATGGCCACACTGCTGTTCGCCCCCGCGAGCGTCATCGGCAACTGGACGCGCGAGCTCGAGCGCTTCGCCCCGTCGCTGCGCGTGCTCGCACATCACGGCCCGGAGCGCAAGCACGGCGAGGCGTTCGTGGAGAACGTGAAGAAGTACGACGTCGTCATCACCGGCTACGCGCTGGCGCATCGCGACCTGGAAGACCTGAAGCGCGTAATGTGGCATCGCGTGGCGCTGGACGAAGCCCAGAAGGTGAAGAACCCCTCGTCCGCCGCCAGCGCGGCAATCCGGGCGATTCCGGCAAGGCGGCGCGTGGCGCTGACCGGCACGCCGATCGAAAACCACCTGTCTGAACTCTGGTCGATCATGGAAGTGCTGAACCCCGGCCTGCTCGGCTCGCCGGCGCAGTTCCGCCAGCGGTTCGTCATCCCGGTCGAAAAGATGAACGACCACCGCCGCGGCCAGTTGCTGCGGGAAATGATCCGGCCGTTCGTCCTGCGACGCACTAAATCCGACCCCGAAGTAGCCGTCAACCTGCCGGCAAAAATGGAGATGCGCGTCTTCACCAGCCTGACGCCCGAGCAGGCCGCGATGTACGAACGCATCACCGCCGAGATGCTGGCCAGCGTCGAAAACGCCTCGGGCATCCGCCGGCGCGGGTTGATCCTCGCGGGGCTAACGCGACTGAAGCAAGTCTGCGATCACCCCGCCCTGCTCACCGAATCCAAGCACATCGACGGCCGATCCGGCAAGGCCGAGCGGCTGGTCGACATGCTCGAAGAAGTGCTAGGCGAAGGCGAGGCCGCGCTGGTCTTCACGCAATACCGCGAGATGGGCCACCTGCTGGAAGAGCTCATCCGCAAGCGTCTCGACCACGACCCGCTATTCCTCCACGGCGGCGTGCCGGTGAAGGACCGCGACACGATGATCGAAACGTTCCAGAAGGCCGGCAGCAAGCAGCGGATCTTCATCCTCAGCCTCCGCGCCGGCGGCCTGGGCCTGAACCTCACCGCCGCCAACCACGTGTTCCACTACGACCGCTGGTGGAACCCCGCCGTCGAAGCGCAGGCAACCGACCGCGCTCACCGCATCGGCCAGAACAAGATCGTACAGGTGCACAAGTTCGTCTCGATCGGCACCGTCGAAGAGCGCATCGACAAATTGCTGGCCGACAAAACCGCGCTGGCGGAAAACATCGTCACCAGCGGCGACCAGTGGCTGACCAACCTGTCGACTGACGATTTGAAGAAATACCTCGCTCTGTCGAGCGAAGCAGTGGAGGAAGAGTAATGTGACGTGATAAACGTGTCGTGATTTCGACAGCGCTTTCACGACATACTCGCGTCACGCTACACTCACCAACTCATGGCCGACCCGGAAACCAACCTCGACTTCATCGACGCCGGCGTCGATCTCCACTCGCTGGACGACCTGACCCACGACGGCAAGCCGACGGTTCTCGACCGGCTTGGCCCTGCGCACTTCCGCAGTAAGGGATTCTCGTTCATGGGCTTTCTGCAAACGGTGTACGACCACGTGGCCGAGCAGACGCAGCGCAACGGCAGCAGCCCCGAAGCGCCCGCCGAACCGGCTGAGTAAGGGTCTGCGGCGATTCCCCTCTTTTTCAGTTGGCTGGTTTTACGACCCCGTGATCAATCGCGACCAGCCGTGAATCGTTAAACGTCCCCTCGCCGATTTCAAGCCCCGCCTGCGCGCCGATCGCGGCCAGCACCTTCGCTCGGTCGGCATCGCTGCTTGAGCCTGCCGCACGGTGCAATTGTTTAAACGAGCAAATAACCACTCCATCGGCGCCGGTGGCCTGGAACACACATTTTTTGCCGGAACGGGAGAGCACCTTCTCAACCAATCCGCGGAGCGTCATGCGAACCCACTGGTCGGCGCGATCGGCCTCCACGGCCAGGGGCGCAGGTTCGTCGGGAAAGAGGTTGATCGTCGGCGGCGATGCCTTGTCGAACTTCATCGTCGGTTTGCCGATGACGACAATCGCCGGCACGCTGACGCCCTTCGGCTCGAACGTCACGCGACGGCCGAAATGTTCGGCGAAAATCCGCTCGAAATCGGGCAACACGATATTCTGCTTGGCGTACGGACGAACGAGCCAGTCGCCGGGCATATCGAGCGTCGCCAGCGATTCCGGCCACTCGATCGGCTTGTGCGCGTATCCGATCTGAGTGATGACATCGATGACCCGCGGCATCACCTGGCCAACCGACGTTGCGCCGGCCGGCTGACGCATCAGCGTGTAAAGCTCAGTGCGGTCGGCCGCAGAACTGGCGGTGCGGACGATCAAAGACGACTTGAAAAACTCGGCCGGATCTTCCGTTCTGGTATAAGCGCCACGGTAATCCTGCGATTCGACGATCGCATCGAAAAATTTCTCCCGCTCTCGGATGAACGGCTTCGGAATATACCGAACCGTTTCCGTGCCGCGCAGCCGATAGACGCGATCGAAACGTTCTCGCCACTCCGCCTCATACGCAGGCGTCCCAGGCTGCACGGGCGACGGCTTGGCGACGAGTTGATCGTAGACGCGCCGCGCTTCGGGCGAATCGATCGTCGCCAGCAACCGCGCCGCCGTCGCCGCCGTGCGTGCGGTGGGCGTTTCCAGCGGCATGATCTCGATCCACATCAGCGCGTTCTGCACTTCGTGAAAACGTGAAGGCTTCTCCCGCACCGCATTCCGCAACAGTGGTTCGATCACCGGCCCCATGTCCGCCAGATCGAGTACGGCCGCGTCGCGCGTTGCGCGGTCGTCGATCGCGGAGGTGAGCGCTTCGACCTTCTCCCGCTCCACGCCAAACCCGGCCATCTTTTTTTCGAGATAGCGCACCGTCGCGTCGCCGTCCGCCACCAGGCGCCAGAACGCATCCCTCGCCGCGACGGCGTCGGTCCCGTCGATCACCGCCTGAAACGCCGCCTGCTGCTGCGACTCGTCGAGCAGCGGCTGAGCCTCCTCCGGAAGCGCTTCGACAACTACGTTCGCCACGCCCCAGCTTTCATCCGCCGCCCCCTGCAAATTGAACCCCGCGAAGGTCAGCAGTGCCTCGGTCGAATCATGCGGAAACGTTCGGGTAATCGTGTAATGGCTGTCCTGTGGGAAGGTCATATTCGGGCCATAGCTGTGAATGTACCCCAGCGCATGCACGCCCGCCGATGCGGTTCCGCCGACGACCGGGCGCGACGGGATTGGCGACGGGTAGGTCTGCCGTTTGCCGTCGTGAGCAAAGTTGCCCGTATCGGGAAGATTGCTGAACGTGGCGCGAAGGATGTTCCGATCTCCATCGACATCGACGGTAAAGAAGTCCGGCCCGGTAATGCCGCCCCCCGCCGAGACGACGCCGCTGCCGTCCCAGGTCCTGATCACGTACAGGTCGAACGCCACGCGCAACAGCGCGTGCGGCGGCAGGTCGGTAACGCGGAGCGAGACCGACTCGTTGTTGAACTCCCCGAGAAACGGATGGCCGTTCGGCGTCTGACTCACGGCGCTCCGCGACCAGCCGCGCGTGTCCTGCGTCGCAAAATCGCTCGCGTAGACGCGCGGCAGGTCGCCCGTCGCCGCAGGCGTGCCGAACGCAGGTTCTGCCGCCGCAATCGTCGCTGGCCGGGTCGTGGATGATGCGCCGGAACCGCGATTCGAAAGCCACCACACGCCGCCCGCCACAACGCTCGCCGCGCCGAACATCGCCGCCACTGCAAAAATCGCATTAGACTTGTTCATCGCGCCCCTCGCTTAAAAATTCTACGGCTGCCACACCGTATAGATCGCATCCGGCGCCAGTTCCTCCGCCCCGCGGCCGCGAGGCATGCCGTTTTCGTCAAGCATCGTTGTCGTAGACAATCGAGCATCTTTTCGATTCAACGAAACCGTCGCATCGATGTTCGCCACGGTGAACGGCGACTGCCCAAGCGAGGCAATCGTGCCGCCGGGGGCATCGAAACCGTAAGGCTTGTCGTCGGTCATGGCGGTGATGAGCACTTTTTTCGATTGCGCGATCGGCTGGTCATCCAGCGACGTGATGAGGATGGCGGCGTAGTCATTTTTACAGTCGATCGCCACATCGCCGAGTTCTATCTTCCCGGCAGCGCCAAGAAAGCCGATCGCTGCTTGAGTGCGTGGCGTATTGATCGTCATGACGTTGCCCCCTGCCACATTGCGGAACTGGATTTGGTTGTCCGGCCCGCCTCGCGTGCGGGGCGCGGGCGGCTTCGTCCGAACGACGCGTCCGACGAGCGAGGCAGCGGCGCCGGTTTCGTGGCCGGTCTTGCGGAGTTCGTCGAGGGCTTCGGCCTCGGTCGGAATGGGATTGGCCAGCGAGAACAGATCGGCATCTGACTGCTCGATGTAGGTCGGCGTCGCCTCCGCGATATCGCCGCGCCGATACATCAGCGCCGCCGCCGGAAAGGTCATCGATACGGCGGGCGAGGCGAGTTGGAATTTTCCGATGCCGGCGTCGCGAACGTAGTTGCTCCCCATCGCGAAGAGCGACACGTTATCGATTCCCTGCAGCGCCGCCGTCGCCGCGACGATCGGGGCAAACTCCGCCCGATACCGATTCGGCTGCGGCCAGCCGATCTCGCTGACCATGCTCGGATAGCCCGCCTCCTGGATCATGTGCACCGGCAGCCGCGTGAAGTTTGCCAGTCCGCTGCGATCGGCATAGGTGTGTCCGACGCGAACGGAATAGCTCGATCCGTCTCCCTTGTGCGGGCCGCCGAAATAGCCGTGCTTGTCGATGATGTCGGTCGCCTGATACGTCCAACGTTCGATCGGAAGCAAGATGGCATTGTCGGCGGTCGTCCAGTTGCTGGCGACGACAAGCCCGCCGTAACCGAGGTCGGATTTGAGATACTTCGTCGCGCCGGCGTAAAAATCGCGCTGAAGTTCGGCGAGAAACTTCACCTGCTTCTGCATCCGCTGGAGCTTGCCCCGGCCGCCCTTGCTGATGCCGTCGCGCGTCATGTCCCAGGCGGGCAGAATCTCGCCGCCGAACTTCTGCTCCAGCCGCTTCCAATGCACCGCAGGAACGTTCTGCTTCGCGAAGGTATGGAAAAAGAGGCTGTCCTCGTTCACCAATTCCACGATCGCGAGCGCCGGCTCGCTTGCCAGCGGCGTTTTCCCGTGCGGATTGGGCGCGGTCAGCGCCTGCTTCATCCACCCGCGATGAAGCGATTGCAGTCGTTCGTCAAAGTAAATGAGCGCGAACGGGTTCTTGTTCTGAATCGTGTCAAACCCCTCGATCCTGTCGGCGGGCTTCACCTTCACCCACAGGGGGAAATAGAAGCTGAGATGGGTGTAGATGCCCTGTTTTTTCATGGCTTCGACGAGGTATTGCAGGTCGTCGAGTTTCTGAGGGCTGACCGTCTCCAGATCATCGTCGAATAAAGCCGAGTGATACCGCACCATGTTCACGCCGATCTTGGCGAGCTTGCGGGCCAGGTAATCGACGCTCTCGCGTGATTGTCCGGCATTGCCGGCCGACACGTTGACGGCGAAGAAGCGAACCTCCTCGCCCGACGCCAGGCGCAGCCGATCGCCGTCGCGCGTGACATAGCCTTTTTCGCCAGCGATGGGCTCGTTCAGCGAACGCAGGTCGAGTAGCGCGTCCGTCGAAAAATCATCCGGCGGGGGCTCGAAACTGAAACGACCGGGCTCCGACAGGCCGCTTTTCTCGCCCGGTTTGAGCTTGCCCGCTGGAAAGAATGCCGTCGTTGTCAGGCAGAACGCGTCGAACGCCGCCGTGAGCGATTCGCCTTCCTTCGCGAGCAGCTGCAGTTCAAATGTGCGATCGCCGGCCTCGAGTTCGACCGATCCGAGATACACCCAGTTCGCCACGAGGTGCGTACGCAACTCCACCGAATCCGCCAGCGCCACGTTCCGCCCGCACTCCTGCCACGGCCGCTGATCAAACCGCCAGCGAAACGGCCCGTGCTGCCAGAACTTGCGCACCCAGAACTGATACTTGCCCTTCTCCGGCACGCGAACGCGATAGGTCGCAAACGCCTCTTCCGTGCCTCGTTTGCGATTCTCGTTATTGGTCAACCATGCGCCGCCCGACAGCTTGTCACGCTCGGCGACGCCCTGCGGATCGAACCACGTGGACTTCGGGAAATTGGTTGTCGCGGGGTCCTCGCCTTCCCACCACACGGTGGCGGCATGGGTGGCGGAAACGCAGGCAAGCAGGATCGCGCTCCACAGGGTAAAAAAACGACACGACACGCGATCACCTCCGCCGCTTTGGGCAGCGGAGAGTATACCGCGTGTCGAATCGCATCGCGCTATGAGAATGCGCGTTCGCGCATCGGGCTTATTTCGGCTGATAGGTGAAACTCTGCCCGCCGACCGACGCCTCAATCATCGCGCCGGCGATAGGCTCGACGAAGATCGCCACGCCGTCTTGGAACTTGGCGCTCGTGCCCGCCCCGCTTTTCATCGCGACGGCCGACGCGTTGGCGGCGAAGGCGAACTTGCCGGTTTTAAAGCGGTCGAGGTCGAGCTTGGTTTCAAACGCGATCACCTCGGCAAACTTCTGAGCGCCGACCTGCGCCCCCACCGTCGCCTGGGAAATGTCGCTGTAGCCGATCGGCACGCCGCCCTCGTACACGATGCCCCGGCCGTATGAGCCGCCGACGATCAGGCCGCCCTTGCCCACACTGGGGAAGATGACGTAGCCGGCGCTCTTGTCGAGAAACGGCTGCAGGCTTGGGTCCATCACGCGCAGCCGGGCAAGCGTGGCTTCGACCGTCGCCTCGAGATTTTCCTTTCCGGCCTCAGTTTTCGGGGCGGTTTCACACCCGGCGGCGACGGCCGTGATGATGAGTGCGGCGAGGGTCTTCTTATAGTGAGCCATGACGAAATATCTCCGTATTACAAAATGGTGCCCGGCTGGATTGTAGACGTTAACTGTAGCGCTTCCCTTCATGCTCAATCCACCCGTCTTCGTGCCAACCTTTCGGATCGTGATGCGTCCAATGCACGCAGCCGCCGCGATCGTTCCATTCGTACTCGCCCTTGAAACGGATCGTGTCGCCTTCGTTCACCGGCACTCGACCGAATTTCAGGTTGTGGGCAATCTTGATGGTGACGTCGCCGGGCACCTCAACGAGGAACTGCTGGTGCTGACCGGAACCATCGTCGTCGTGAAGGTCATCGCGGAGAATCTTCACGACCAGTCCGGACGACGTCACGATCGCGTCACTACGTCCTTCGGCAAAGAGCTTGGCGATGCCCCCATCCTGACCTCGTGAAGCGATCCTGGGCGAAGATTTGACGCGCGGCGACGTCGATGGCGACCTTGTCGTCGTGCGCGAACGCCCCCGCTGCTGCCGAGACTTGCCCAGCAACGCCAGGACGATCGTCAACACCAGTTGGAGGATCGCTCGCCAATTCTGAGTTTTCATGTGCTTCGCGACCCTCGTGGTAGGCTGACGGCGCCGAGCGGCGGCTTAGCTCTTCGCCGCCGGGGCGGTCGTCGGACCACCGCAGCAGGCACGTTCACCGCACGCCTCACAGGCCTCGCCCTTGTCGGCAGCCTTGCAGGCAGTGCAGGCCTCCGCCTTGTCCTTCTTGTGGTGATGGTGGTCCGCCGACGCACAGCCGACCAACATCGTTCCTGCAACCAGCAGGCCGGCAAACCGCTTCAAGCTCGCTTTCATCGTTTAGCTCCTTCTCTTCGGCATCGCATTCTGCTCGGTGATCTCCTCAGTTTCAATAATGCTGTTTTTTCAACAATTGCTTGCGGCAGCCTCGCATCGGCGGACAATAATCTGAGGAGCTTCGATCACCGATGGCCGATACAGAAGTTTGATGATGTCAATGACGCAGACGATCTCTTCCCTCCCGCAGCTTACCGGACGTGTGCTGGTCTTCATCGTGTCATACGAAGCGGAGCGACACATCGCCAGCGTGCTGGACCGCATTCCGAAGCAGTTGTGGTCGGACGGAGACATCCATTTCCTGGTGATCGACGACGCCAGCTCCGACGCCGGCCCGAGCATTGCCGCCGGCTGGGGCCGACAGCACGGCGTCAGCAACCTGACCGTCCTGCGCAACCCCGTCAACCAGGGCTACGGCGGCAACCAGAAACTCGGCTATCGCATCGCCTGCGAGGCCGGCTTTGAGTTCGTCATCCTCCTGCACGGCGATGGCCAGTACGCACCGGAAATGCTGCCGAAGTTCATCGATACCTGGAAGGACGAGCAGGCCGACGTCGTACTCGGCTCGCGCATGCACAGCATCCAGAGCGCCCGCTCCGGCGGCATGCGATGGCACAAGGTGATCGGCAACCGCGTCCTCACCACGATCCAGAACAAGCTCACCGGCCGCAACCTTGGCGAATATCACACTGGCTACCGCGGGTACTCCACCGCATTTCTCAAGAACGTGCCGTTCGAAGTAAACACCAACGAGTTTCACTTCGACACCGAAATTCTCCTGCAGGCGTTTCACGTCGACGCGAAGGTCGTCGAGTTCCCGATCCCCACCCACTACGGCGATGAGATCTGCCGTGTGCCGCACCTTGCATACGCGATGAACGTCGTGCGATCGACGCTCGGCTACCGCCTGCACACGATGGGCATGATGTGCTCGCTGAAGTACCGCCACCTCCAGCCGCTGCGGTACCGATCGAAGACCAAGGCGATGTACACCTCGCATCGGCTGGCGCTCAACGAGGTAGAACGCGCAAAGCCCCGGTCGATCCTTGATCTCGGCTGCGGCCCGGGATTTGTGGCGGAGGAATGCGAGAAACTCGGCGCCCGGGTGACCGGCGTGGACGCTTACGACCCGATTCCGGGGAAGATGAGCGAGTTCTGCAAGATCGACCTGGAGCGCGATTCCGTCCCAGCCGACATCTTCAACTACGACGCGGTGCTGCTGCTGGACGTGATCGAACATCTGGCCGACCCCGAGCGGTTCCTGCTCGACCTGCGCAACCAGAGCGAGGCGAAAAACAGCGTCCGCAAATCGCCGGTGATGATCCTGTCGACGCCGAACATCGCGTTCGCCGGCATCCGGCTAAACTTGTTGCTGGGACGTTTCAGCTACGCGGAGCGCGGTATTCTGGATATCACCCACAAGCGGTTGTTCACGCGCCGCGCCCTGCTGAGAACGCTGCGCGACTGCGGTTATCGCGTCGAACGCTACGTGCCGGTGCCCGTGCCGTTTGAAATCGTAATCCCCAATCACACCGGCCGGCTGCTCGGCAAGGTCGCCAACGTGCTGGCCAACGTCTGGCCGGCGATGTTCGCCTTTCAGAGCCTCGTGGTCTGCCGCCCTCTGCCCGGCATTCATCAGTTGGTCCGCCAGACCGAACGCCACCACGCCAGCGAAGCGGCGTAAGAAACGGCCATTAAGGCACCGCATTCAGAAGCGATTCGAATCCCATTGGGGTTAGAATATGCCAGCGGGTCTGAAGCGTTGCTGCCTGGCCGACTTTCAGGGTGCGGGTGGGCCCGATGAGTTCCAGTTCAACATAGGTTTCGGCATCCGGACTGCCGTTCGGGGCAGCGTGGAAATAGATCTGAGCGGCGACAGCGCGTTCGAGATCGGGATCATCGTTGCCTTCCGTGCGTTCGATCACGAGAAATCGATCGCCGATCCGGACGGCCAACAAATCGGCGGCGAGGCCGACTTTGGAACCGACGTAGTTTGGCGTCACTTTCAGCCAACGGTCGCTAACCGCTTCCACTTCAACCGGATGCTTCTCCATGAGCTTTGCCGGCTCTGCCGGGCGGTTTTTAAGCAGGCGGGCATAGACGGCGTCGATGGCCTGCACTTGAACGACTGACCAAGCCGCGGCGGCAGCGGCGGAGAACTTCTCCGAAGTCGGCGACGTTTCCCGCCGCAGCGTATAGCTGTTAACAAGCGTTTCGTCTTCAAACCACGACCACCGGCGGCCGACAAGACCAGACGCATCATCCAGC
>JBBCIV010000263.1:0-24005 GCA_037189665.1 Phycisphaerae bacterium
TGATGACTTCGCCCGTCATGGCGTGCATGGGTTTGTCATCCACCCGCGCGTCGGCCTGCCGCGAGACTGCGGCTGGATGAGCCCGCGATTGCTGGCGTTCATGCTCACCGCCATCGAAGAGGCCGCCCGGCGCGGCATGAAGGTGATCCTGTACGACGAGGGCATGTACCCCTCAGGCTCATCAAGCGGACAAGTGGCAGCGCGATGGCCTGAACTGGCATGTCGATGCCTCGCCTTGCACGTCGCCGCCCTGCCACTGCCGGCCGGCGCGAACGTCGTCATGAACGCTGGCGACAACAAACACCTTATCGTCGATCGCCCCGTCGACGCGTACATCCGCGGCCTGCACTACATCGGCGAAGGCCCCGCCGAAGACGAGCCGCCGGCAGGCGATATCCTGAACGCCAGGACGGCCGTCGCGATCATCGAACTGGTGTACGGCGTCTTCCATCAGCATTTCGGCAAACATTTTGGATCGACCATCCTCGGAATTTTCACCGATGAACCCAACCCGCTGGGCAAGTGCCGTGAGAAAGGCGTCTTCGCGGGCACGACCGGCATCCTCGAGCACGCGAGCCGGTTGTTGGAATACGACTTTTCCGCTCAGCTTGCGAAGCTGTGGCAAACCGGCGGTGGCGCCGAACATGCCCGTGACGAATGGCAACGCGCGATTCGCCTCCGGCTGAACGAGACGTGGTATCGGCCGCTCAGCGAGTGGTGTGAGGCACGTGGCATTGCGCTCTGCGGACATCCGGATCGCGGCGATGAGATCGGCGCGCAACGCTATTTCCATATCCCAGGGCAGGACTTGGTTTGGCGGTGGGTGGAGCCGGGCAAGCCGACCTCGATTGAGGGGCGCGAATCGACGCAGGCGAAGTGTTCGTCGTCCGCGATGATCCACCTCGGCCGGCGTCGCAACAGCAATGAGTTCGCGGGCGCTTACGGCGAGCAGACGACGTTTGACGAAATCCGCGGCCTGGCAAACTGGTGCCTGGTCCGCGGCGTGAACCTCCTGATTCCACACGCTTTCTACTATTCCATCCGCGGCCGACGCCTGCACGAGCGCCCGCCGCAGATTGGGCCGCATACGCCGCAATGGGATACGGATGAGTTCAGGCGTTTCGCCGACGCCTGCCGGCGACTCTGTTGGATCAACGCCGATTCGCAGCATCTTTGCCACATTGCCATCCTCACCCACGACGACGAATGCCCTTGGCCCGCAGCGGCGGCGTTGCTGACACGACAACGCGATTTCAACTACATCGACCCACACACGCTTTTGAACGACGCCGTCGTGGATAACGATGGAATTTCCATCGGGCCGATGCGATACGAATGCCTGGTTATCGACGGCAACGTCGCTTTGCCCGCAGTCCTGGTAGAGAAGCTGCGGCCGATGCTCTTGGGGAAGAAGGTCATCCGGTTTGATCAGAAACCGACAGCTGACCACACCATTCGTGCGCCGACGGCCGACGCGTTGGCTCGGATGACCGACGTTGGTTCACCGCGATTGCCCCAAATCAAAACTGATTCAGAGGCAATTCGTCTACGGTGGATCGCCAAGCATGGGGTGACGTACGGGCTGGTTTTCAACGAAAGCCTCAAACCTGCTCGAATCCACCTCTCTCCAAACGGCTTGACGTGGCTGAACGCCGAAACAGGCGATGCGGAACAAAGCTACGGTAACGACGTCGAACTACGGCCGCTGGAACTGAAAGTCGCCAAGCTTGTGCAGGCAGCCGGAAAATAGTGGAATTAATGATTTGCCATGGTAATTTCACGATGCCGCAGATGTAAAACGCCTTAAGGGAGCGAGCGAAGCGATGTCAATCACACGTGTGGCGCGGCTGGCCGGAGTGTCGAGTTCGACGGTGTCGCGAGTGATCAACAATCACCCGCGCGTCGCCGACGAGACGGCAAAAGCCGTTCGAGCCGCGATGGATAAACTCAAGTACACCCCATCGGATCGCCGTCCCGGCCCGAAGCCCGGCGTGGCCGCAGGAAGAGGTGGCTTGACGGTCGCGTTTCTCGTGCTCGGCACGTCGAAGGACCGCACGACGCCGGCCTTCGAAGACCTGATGCGCGGCGTGGCGGAAGGCGCCGCGCGGTTCGACCTCAAGCTCGTCTTCCACCATTTGAGCGACCCCGATGCCCTGCCGCAGCAGGTCGCCAATGGAACGGTAAATGGCCTGCTGCTGCACGGCACGATCCCGTCGGCGGCGACGCGTGAAAGGCTGCGTCAAATTCCCACCGTCTGGCTCATGGGAAATCGCCGACGGCCGGACTGGGGCGATCAGGTCATGCCGGACGTGTACGACATCGGCGATAAAGCGGCGCGATACCTGGTCTCGCGAAATCACGCGAATCTGGCGTTCGTGAACCTCGATCACGGCCACTGGCCTTTTCGGGCGGCGAGCCAGAGCTTCGCCTCCCGCGCGGTCGATCGCGGCGCGACCTGCGAGGTCGTCGAGCGGGCACGCTCCGACGACGAGCGACGCTATTGGCCCGATCACGCCGCGACGGCCGCAGAGGAATTGGTCAAGCGATTCCTCCGCCTCAGGCCTCGCCCCACCGGACTCTTCGTCGCCGACGATCAGCAGGTGGCAATCGTCCAGCCCGCACTGCAACGAGCGGGCGTCAGTATCGGCCCGGGCGAAACCGAAATCATCAGTTGCAACAACGAACGTCCCTACCTCATCGGCCTCTCACCTCGGCCGGCTGAGATCGACATCCGCGTGGAGACGATCGGGATGCGAGGCGTGGAACGCCTGCTCTGGCGATTGAACAACCGCGCGGTCGTCGAGCGCATCCTCACCTCGATCGAGCCCATCACGCTCGACCATAGCGGTGCTCCAGTAGTTTGGCGTGAAATCGACTCGTAATTAATTGCCACGGAAGATCAGAAATATTCATGGTAATGATGATGTCGGCATAGCCGTTCGCGATCCTTCCGACGGAGGCAGAGTCATGGCGAAGCTTCAGAAACAAGGGCTGCTTGTCGGTGGGATTTCCGTGCTCGCCTGGCTCACCGCCTGCGCCCATGGGCAAACGCTTCAAGCCCCCGTGCAACCGGCAGAGCAGCTTCGCCGGGGTGTGATCGCGACACCGGCGACCTCGACTCGCGTGTTCGTCAGTTGGCGGCTGTTGGCCGACGACGCCCCGGACGCGGCGTTCCACGTCTATCGCGCGACCAACGACGGCCCGCCGCAACGCCTGACATCCACACCTGTAACAGACGTTACGTGGTTCGAAGACGTATCCGCGGATCTACGGCAATCCAACCACTACAGCGTGCGAAAGATCGTAAACGGCGTCGAGCAGCCGGCCAACGATAGGTTCACGGTGCCCGCGGCCGAATCGGCCAGACCATATCACCCGATCCCGCTCCAGACACCGGAGGGCTATTCGCCAAACGACTGCTCGGTTGGCGATCTTGATGGCGACGGGCAATACGAGATCGTCGTTCATCAGGCGGGGCGGGCGAAGGATAACGCTCACTCCGGCATAACCGATCCGCCAATCCTCCAAGCCTATACGCTGGCGGGCGAAAAGCTCTGGACGATCCGACTCGGCCGAAACATTCGGGAGGGGGCGCACTACACGCAATTCATGGTCTACGACCTTGACGGCGACGGACGCGCTGAGATCGTCTGCAAAACCGCAGACGGGACGATCGACGGCGAAGGCCAGATCATCGGCGATGCAAATGCCGACCATGTCAATGCGGAAGGTCGCATTCTTCGCGGGCCGGAGTTCCTCACCGTTTTCGACGGGCTGACTGGCCGTGCCCTCGCCACGACGAACTACGTGCCGGGGCGGCATCCGGACAAGACCGATCCGACCGGCGAAGAGTTGAAAGCAGTCTGGGGCGACAACTACGGCAATCGATCGGATCGCTTCCTCGCCTGCATCGCTTACCTCGACGGCGAACGTCCGAGCGTCGTCATGTGCCGCGGGTATTACGGGCGCACGGTGCTCGCGGCGTGGGATTGGCGTGAGGGCAAGCTGACGCAACGATGGATCTTCGACTCTGCCAAGCCCGGCAACGCGGATTTCGGCGGGCAGGGCAATCACAATCTCAGCGTCGCCGATGTCGATGGCGACGGTCGAGATGAGATCGTCTATGGCGGCATGGCGATCGACGACGACGGCGCCGGCCTTTACTCCACCAGGCTCGGGCACGGCGATGCAATGCACGTCTCCGATCTCGATCCGACTCGGCCGGGACTCGAAGTGTTTCGCATTCAGGAGCGATTTGACGACGCCGGCTCGCACTTCTTCGACGCTCGTACCGGAGAGATCCTGTGGCGGCGAGCTTCCCTGACTAGCGGCGAGAAAAACCAAGGCCCGGGCCGGGCGATGGCGGCGGACATCGATCCACGATATCCCGGCGCGGAGTGCTGGTCCGCCGGCGCCGGCATCAGGGGCGTCTACAGCGCGCAGGGCCAGCTTATCACCAGCGCCACGCCGCCGAGCTGCAACTTCGCCATCTGGTGGGACGGCGACGACCTGCGCGAACTGCTCGACAAGACCGTCATCACCAAGTGGAATCCGGAGGCCGAATCGGTCGACATCCTGCTCGACGCCGCGCCGTTCGACTGCCGCTCGAACAACGGCACGAAATCAACGCCCGCCCTCTCAGCTGACCTTCTTGGCGACTGGCGCGAGGAAGTGATATGGCCGACGATCGACGGCAAGGAACTTCGCCTCTTCTCCACGACGTTGCCCACGCCTCGGCGAAGGGTCACGCTGATGCAGGATCGCCAATACCGACTGAGCGTCGCCTGGCAAAACGTCGCCTACAACCAGCCGCCACACCCGAGTTTCCACCTTGGCGCGAAAGACCTCAGAGCAGGCGTAAAGTAGTGAGCCTCGCCCGTTGCCGCCATGCCAGGGCGACGCGGATCAGACGCGGATCACCTGTTATCTTTCACGCCGCCTAGCGCCCACGAACTGCTGGGCAAGAGCTTAAGTTCGACCGGCGCGGCCATCATCGTCGGCACCTTCGCGTGGGCCATCCACGCGACCGCGGTCGGATTGTTGGCATTGCTGTTGACCTGGTCCTGGACGGTTTGGTTGTCGCGCAAGTGCACGATCATTCCAGGATCGTTGCCCGACCACTGCTCGGTTTGCCAGACGGTTTGCCCCTCGTATTGCAGCATCAGACGGGCCGCCTTACGCGTGATGGTGACGGTCTCCGGCTGTCCCCGGCCGGGCGGGACGCCGAAACCGCGGCGCTCGTACTGCCGCTGCTCGGTCTGGCCGACCTCCGTCCGTGCCACGAGCCGTAACGGCTGGTTGTCTTCGATCTTGACGCCGGCGGCGGCAAGGCGTCGCGTCAACCCGGCGACCACCTGCGCTTTGGTCGCATCGTCGCCTTCGGGTTGGATGTCGAGCGTTACCGACATGCCTGGTTTGATGATCATCGCCGCCTCGGCCGCCTTGGCGATGGCTTCCTTGGCCTTGGCGTGCGGGATCTCGGCGCTGGTCAGGACGTTTCGCTTTCCGTCGTTGTAGATGCTGAACACCCTGCCGCCGCCCCAGGCTTCTAGCGTGGCGGCATCGTAACGCCACACGGGCATCTTCTTGTCGATCGCAAAGAGGTAATCGCCGATCATGGCGGCGTCCTTGTTGATCGCAACGATATTACCGCTGATGCCCTTGGGCAGCGTCATGGTGTACAACTGCGCGCCGGAATCCATGTCCCAGACGGTGAGGTCCGACTGGGCCAGCATGAGCAGCCGCTTGCCGTCGCCGCTGAAGGCGAGGTCGCCGGGCGTCTCGCAGGGCAGGACGTTCAGAACCTTACCCGAAGGCAGCTCGACGATCGCAATGCCTTCCTTCGTGTGAACGGCCAGCGCCTTGTTGTTCGCGCTGCGGCCGACCTTGCCGCCGGTGGCGCTCAGGTGCCAGAGACTTTGCGCCTTGGCAAAATCCCATGCGGCGATCTCGTTGTCGCCAAGCGTGACGATGGTCTGCTCGTCGACGAAGAACGCATCCTGCACCGCGGCCTTCTCTCCGGAAGACGGCACAAAGCTGATGACGTGCTGCGGAGCGGCGGTCGTCATTTTATAGAGATCGACACGGCCTTGCTGTGGGGTGCCGCGAGCGAGGATGAGCGATCCGTTCGGCGAGAGATCGAGCGGTTCAGCGTAGGTCGGCATTTCCGCGCGGGCAACGCCGTTGTTAAGGATATCGACGCGAACAAGCCCGGTAGTTTTCGCCCCGCCGAAGCTGCGTTCTGCGATGAGGATGGCGCGCGTGCCGCTGATGCGGAGCGACTTCCACTTCGCGCCCGCGCCGTCGAGTGAGGGAAGAATAGTCGGGGTGACGTTGGTGGGGATGCGCGATCTGGCATCCATCGCGGCGGCCGGCGCAGTCCACGGGCCGGAAGCCATTGCAAGTAGTTCTTTTCCGTCGCGAACTGCATCGGTGATCTTCACCGGCGGCGGCTCGTCGACAGCTGATTGGTCCCGATGACCAGCCGGCTCAGTCGCACCCGCGCGGGGCCTGCCACGTCGCTCGCCGGGCTTCCTTTCAGTCGGGGCAGGCCCGGGCGCTGGCGTAGGCGGGCCCTGCGTACCGGAAACGCGAGGGTTAGTGTGATGCGAATCAATATCGTAATCGCTTCCGACGGCGCGCAGCCGCCACGGCTCCGCCCATTCACGCCAATCCTTCCACTTCGTGTATTCGACGAGATACCAATCGCCGCGCCGATTGACGATCTTCACTTCGTGCCAACTGCCGCCCCACTTCAACTCCGCACGTCCACCAATGGCGAAAACGGGGGCCTTCGGATTGGCCGGTTCTTTGTCAACCGTCTCCGGCGAAGCACCTGCAGGCGATTCACCAGCGGGCTTGGCATCTCCGGCAGGACCGGCAGGCCCGGTCTTCAGCCGGTCGGCGGTCACCCATTCTTCGGTGCCGTCGTCGTAGCGAATCTGATAGCGGCGGCCTTCCTTCTTGACGAACGTGGCCTTCGACCACGAGTCGCCTTCGCGCACGAAGACGGCCTGATTCTCTTTCAGAGACGACAGGTCTTCCTGCGCCTGCCCGAGCGCGACCGCCGCCGACAGCAGCGACACGCCGCACGCCATGGCGGCAGCCCTTTGAATCGCATGTTTGAACATCTGACATTCCTTCGCGATGTGTGACCCGATGATATTATACATCACACGTGAAGATCCGATTTGTGCCCTGCGCACCCGTTCACGGTCTTATTGCCGCTGTTAAACTGGGGGACTGCGGCCGCATCGAGGGAATAGTTCACATTTGTCATTCCCCAGTGTGCATGAGCAAGACCCCAAGTTCTGCAAAATGTACACGTGCTACGCAGGCGTTTCCATAAAAGCGCGATGCGCTATAATCCTGCCTTAACGAAGGAGCGACCGAGTTGCCACAGGCTTTTTTGCTGCATCGGATGAACAATGGGTTAACGGTCCTGGCCGAGAAGATGCCGGGCGTGCGATCGGCGGCGATGGCGTTGATCGTGCCGGCGGGCGGGAACAACGACCCGGTCGGCCGATCGGGATGCGCGACAGTGCTGGCCGAACTCGTCCTCCGCGGCGCCGGCAGCCGCGATAGCCGGCAACTGACCGACTACCTCGACACCCTCGGCCTGCAGCGGTCGTCCAACGCATCGATCCTGAACTCACGCTTCGCCTGCGCCGCGCTGGCGGACACCGTTCTTGAAGGCCTGCCCGCTTACGCCGACATCGTTCAGCGAGCCCATCTGCCCGAAGACGGATTCGAGCCGGCGCGCGATCTGGCGTTGCAGGGCCTGGCGGGGATCGAAGACGAGCCGCGTCAGAAGCTATTGATCGCGCTTCGCTCCTGTTATTGGCCGTGGCCTTATGGGCGAAATACGATGGGCGAGCAGGCCGAGCTTGAAGCGCTCACGCTCGACGAGGTGCGCGAAGCCTACCGCACGCGCTATAGTCCTGGCGGCGCGGTGTTGGCGATCGCCGGCGATATCGACCTGGCGGACATCCAGGCGCGCGCCGAAGCGCTTTTCGGATCGTGGAACGCCCCGCCGCCCCCGCCACCGTCGGCGGCATCGAAACAGAAGCGGTATCACTTCGAGGAGGCCAGGAGCGAACAGACGCACATCGGCATCGCGTATCCGATCATCGATGAGAAGCACCCGGACTACTACGCCGCCCGGCTGGCGATCGAGGTGCTCGCCGGCGGGATGAGCGGACGGCTGTTCACCGAAATCCGCGAAAAAAAGGGCCTCGTGTACTCCGTCAGCGCCAGCTACAGCTCCCTCCCCGGCGCCGCCGGCGTGTTTGGGTATGCGGGCACGAGCAACGAGCGGGCTCAGCAAACGCTCGATCAGTTCGTCGTCGAACTCCGGCGGCTCGCCGACGGCATCACCCCGGCGGAGCTCGACCGGGCGAAGATCGGGCTCAAGGCCAGCACGATCATGTCGGGCGAGAGCACGTCGTCCCGCGCCGGAGCGATCGCCCACGACTACATCACCCGCGGTCGGCTGCGGACGATCGACGAAATTGTCGCGGCGATCGACGCCGTCAACGTCGAGCACGTCAACGCGTATCTCAAGAACAACCCTGCGGAGAACTTCACCATCGCCATCGTTGGCCCCAAGGAGCTTCAGATTCCATGATTCAGTTTAATGCCCCCCGCCGTGTCACTCGTTCGAAGAAGATCGCCGGAGCGATGCTCGCGATGCTATCCGCATCGTTGTTCGCCGCGCCCGCCAGCGCCGAATCGCTGCTGAAGGACGGCGACCTCGTCGCGATCATCGGCGACTCGATCACCGAGCAGAGGCAATACAGCGTGTTCATCGAAGACTACCTCCGCATGTGCCAGCCGAAGAACGTGGATACGCTGCAGTTCGGCTGGGGCGGCGAGCAGGCGGGCGGGCTGCAGAACCGGTTGAAATCCGACGTGCTCCCCTTCAAGCCCACCCTCGTCACCACCTGCTACGGCATGAACGACGGCGGCTACAAGGCGATCGAAGACGCCACGCGCGAGCGCTACAACAAGACGATGACCACCATCGTCGAACAGTTGAAGGAAACCGGCGCCCGCGTCATCGTCGGCTCGCCCGGCGCGGTCGACACGACGACCTACAAGCGAACCAACAGCACCCCCGACGTCTACAACAACACGCTGGCGGCGCTTCGTGACGAGGCGAAGAAGGTCGCCGAGGCGACCGGCAGCACGTTTGCGAACGTCCACGATCCGATGATCGACGTGATGGCCAAGGCGAAGGCCAAGTTCGGCGATAATTACCACGTCGGTGGCGGCGATGGCGTGCATCCAGCCCTGAACGGGCACTTGGTCATGGCATACGCCTTTCTGAAAGCAATGAACTTCGATGGCCAGATCGCCACGATCACCGTCGACCTCGCCGGCGGACAAGCCCAGGCCAGCGAAGGGCACACGCTGAAAGGCATCGAAGGCACCGCGTTCACGTTCGAAAGCCGTTATTATCCCTTCTGTTTCGGCGGCAAGCCGGGCTCGCCAAACGGAACGATTGATATTCCGGAATTCATCCCGTTCAACCAGGAACTCAACCGCTTCACGCTCACCGTCAACAACGCCCCGGCCGCGAAGTACAGCGTCACCTGGGGGCCGACGACGAAGGAATACACCGCCGACCAACTAAAGGCCGGCGTCAACCTTGCGGCCGATTTCATCGAGAATCCGTTCAGCGAACCCTTCAACCGAGTCGAGCGGGCGATCAAGGAAAAGCAGTCGTTCGAAAACAAGTACATCAAGAACTTCATTCGCACGATCGCCGACGCCCGCACCACGATCGGCAACGACCCGGCCTTCGATGCAGCGGTGGCGGTGTTCGCTAAAAAACACGCCGAATTGTCCAAAATCGCTCGCGACGCCTTCGTGCCGGTTACGCACAAAATCGTGATCGTGCCGGTGCAGTAATCGCAGGGCGCGAAAACGGAAGGCGCGTCTTCTGAACTTCACCGACCATCCGTGAACGGCGTTTTTAACGCGGAATCGTCGCCACCATTGCGTAGTATCCGACGAGCGTCCATGGCCGCTCTGAACGCGACGCGGAGGGAGATCGGTCGTTCCGTCCATGCCGGTTGTAAAGCCGCAAACTTCCTTGCGTCACGAAGATTACGTGGTCCAAGCGCGAAATCTACGTCGCCCGGCAACGTCGTTCTCTACATCTGTAAGATTCGTCGGCCCTACTGAGAGACGCTGAACGCATGCCAAACTTTGAATCATTGGAAGCCCGACGCCTGATGGCGGCAGTCGGATTGGACGCGGCCTTCGGCAAGAACGGCGTAGCCACCCTGCCGAGCGGCACGTTTTCGACCGGCAAGGCGCTTTCTGCCGGCGGCGCGATCTTCGCCAAGGCAGGAACGGGGTCGCAAAGTTACATCATGAAGCTTGACGCCAAGGGCCGGCTTGACGCTAGTTGGGGTGAGAACGGGCGTGTCGCCACCACGTTCTTCAGTGCCTCTCAGTTGGCGTACGACGCCAAGACTGGCTCGCTCTACGCGGGCGGTGTCGGAGCGAGCGGCGAAGTCCAAATCCTGCGACTGACCGCTGCAGGGCAGGCCGACCCATCTTTCGGATCGGGTGGCATTGCGTCATACGCCCCCCCTGCCGCAGGCGGGTCGATTTCGACCGGCCTGACGTTGCACGAAGTGGTGCCGCTGAACAAGGGTCAGGTACTGGTCGCGTTCACTCGTCGCAACGAGACCACCAAAGGCTTTTACGAGTCTGACGCGACCGTTGATTTGAACGTGATGCGGCTCCGGGCCGATGGCATCCGGGACGTGACGTTCGGCCGCCGTGGCATCACTACCGTCCATACGGGCCGCACGCATGGGGATGGGTCCGATCTGTACTTTTACGATGAACTCGATGTACCAATTTTCGGCGACGTGCGGCCGGAAGCCGATGGAGGCTTCCGGGTCGTCTTCTCCCGCGAGTATGGCACCCGGTCCGGCAACAACGGGCTTAATGGCACTTCTCACGACACCGCACTACAGGTGAAGTCGAGGTACGTGTCGGGCGGCGGCGTCATCGACGTTAAGCAGGCGCACTCGTGGACGTTGCTGCCGCCCGCCAACGCTGAGTCCGACGAGCACCGCTTCATACCGCTTCTGGTAGCATCGGACGCGGGCACAGACGTGACCGTGATCGGCAATCTGGCCGTCGGCAGAAACGTTTACAACACGTATGCCTATGCGCTCACTCCCGGCCATCGCCCGGCCGCGACGCCCTTCGGTACCCGCGGACTTGTGGTCAATCAGGTCGAGCGAAGCCCGTTCGGGCTGTACTACGCTGCGGACAAGGACGGCACCGTTGCGCGATTCCGCGCCGACTTCACGCTCGACCGGCGGTTCGCCTCGCGCGGCGTTGGCCAGATCGGCGGCACCGCCACCCTGTTTACAGGCGGCGTAGCCCCCGACGACCACGGCGGCGTATTAGCGGTCTCCCACACTGCGATCGAGCGGCTGATATGACAGGATGAGCCGCCTGCTGTCGGCGTGTAAACTCAGCGATGGTGTGAAATTTGAATCATCACCGAAACGAATCGTTTAGCGGCGGCGGTGTTGCTGTCGGAGGAGCGCATATGTACATCGCGTCCTGCTCGCGGAGATCGATCCCGATCAATCACGCCTGTTCCTGACCGGCGTCGGCGGTGCGATGGATCGCCGGATCGTCAAGGCAACCAAAGCGGCTGGCGAGCCAACATGGCCTGGCCGATCCCAGACCCTGCGTGCGTCGTGCGAGATCGAATGACGAGATGTCTGGGAAGTGCCAGATTCACTGATCGAGAAGTAGATCGGCCACCGGCCGGAAGTTGCCCGGAAACACTACAATCAGCGGGTCGCCGAAGAGGCATACGCGAAGTACCCGATCGGCCCTCAGAGGGCACAAAATCGGGCACAGCAGACACCAGAATCAATCGGAATCGATCAGCAGGTGGCGGGAACGCTGTTCGCGGAAGATGTAAAATCACTCGGTTTTTCCGGAACGAACCGGTGCTTGCCGATTCGTGCCGGATTTGCCGAAGTGGAGCCAGCGGGACGCCAGTTGAACTTCTCCTGGCTGAAATCCACGAATGTGTGATGGGGATGCAAGTCGCGATCTGGTCTCCCCAACATCGACGCCGCTATAGTTAGCCCCCCCGAACTTGGCCTTGTGATCCTCACCAACTTCGACGTTACTATTCACCGCTATTTCGTTGGCCACATTGACGACGATGGGAACAATGACGATAGAGCCGATCATTGTTCGAGCCAGTCCTTCACGTGGTCGAATGAATCCGCCCGTGGGTTATCCGCCGGGCGGCGGGCGACGAAGTAGGCGGAGAGCTGGCTTCGACTGCTGACCGCGAAGTGGTCGTAGAGATACGCGACGTGTTCGTGGATCGCGGCGCGGCTGCGGTACATCGCGTCGGCGATCTCCTGTTCGGTCTCGCCGGCGAGCAGCTTCAGCAGCACCTTGCGGCGGAGTTCGGTCAGGCCCGCGAGCGAACGCTGGCACGCGGCGCAGAGCACGGTACCGATGAGCGGGGCGATTTCCTGATGGAGGAGCGACATCTTCAGACGTTGGCGTTCGGTGTGCGCGCGGTCGGTGCGGTCGTTAGTCAGGCACCAGACGCTCCACGTCGCGCGGTGCGGCATCCACACGCCGCTCATCATGCCCTGGCCAATGCGCGTCGGGCGAACGTAGCGGTCGTACATCTCCGATTGGTGCCAGATGCGGTTGTCGATGAGTTGTTCCTGGCGAAACGTGACAGGCGCGTCTCGGTCGAGCCCGTCGGCGAACGCCGCCCAGAGCGGCGAGTAACTGAGCTTCTGCAGCGCGAGGCCTTCGACGAGCGTGCAGCGTTCGCCGGCATCAAGCCATCCGGCGTCGGCGGCGCTCAGCATTTGAGAGGCGCGTTCGTCCGGGCTGTCCTTGACCTCATAGCAGAGCCCGATGCGGCACCCGGCGAACGCGGCGGCGCGGCGCAGCAGATGGGATTGCCACGCGGCTGGGTCGGCCCAGAGGTCGCGGCATTCGCCGACGATCGTAAAGATCGTCCGGGCATCGTCGAATCGAATCTGCTGCGAATGAGTTGGCACACGTCCCTCTCCATAATTTGCTTGCGCCAAAAATCCGGTGGCGAATCAGGAGAAAAATCGTAGCAATAGTTCGCATGCGCGTCGAGGAAATCATTTCGCGACGGTCTGACGCCCGAAAACCATCTGTTTAGAGGGATTGGCAGCGTTTCGGGCCGCCCGGATGATTGTTGTCAGGGCGGTTCGAAATGAACAGCAATGTCGAGGGCATGCAGATGATCAAAAAGGAGAAAAAATGGTTGCTTGGTATCGGTTTTCCCCTGCTCGCAGTGCCGCACGTCGCGGACGCCGCGCTGATCACGCCGACGCAAGCGTTCGCGAGCACCTACTTTGAATCTCAGCAGTCGCCCGCCAATCTGATCAACAACTCCGGGCTGAACACCAGTTCCGGCAACGTGCTGACGTACACGCATTCGTCGCACGCCAGCGCGTTCAACATGTGGGCAGCCGGCGCGGGGCAAGGCGTCGCGGGCGCGGCTCCGGTCGTCGCCAATCAGTACATCGTGTTCAATCTTGGCGGGAGCTATGATCTATCGGGCGCGTATCTCTGGCAGATGATGCAGGTGCCGATCTACGGGCGCGGCATCAAGGACTTTGAGCTGTACGCCTCGTCCGCCGCGCCGAGTGCCGCCGACACCTCGAACCCACCGGCGGTCTATGACCTGACCGGCTTCACGCAGATCCTGGGGCCGAGCACGCTGGCGCAGGGAAGCGGCTCGACGACGTCAACGCAAGCCTTCACGTTGAGCGGGGCCACCAACGTCCGCCAGGTGTATCTCAAGATCAACAGCGCCTGGAGCGGCGCGATGAATGAGATTGTGGGGCTGTCAGAGATCAAGTTCGAGGGGACGGCCATTCCGTCGGCTATATTCAATTGGGCGAACACCGCCGGCGGGTCGTGGCAGACAGGCGGAAACTGGTCGACCGGCACCGCGCCGACCAGCAGCGACGACGCGAACTTCGCGCTCAACAACACCTACACGGTCAACTCCTCTACCAACACCACGATCGCGAACCTGAACGTCTCGGCGGGCGACGTGACGCTGAACCTTGGCACGACATCCCTTCAAACAAACACCATCAACCTGACCGGCGGCAAACTGACCGTGCCGAACTATGTCACGGGCACGGCGGCAGCAGGACAAGTGGGCGGCGCGCTGAACTTCTCCAACGGCACGCTCGAAGTCGTCGGCGGCACGTACCGGCCGGCAAGCGTGTCGTTCTCTTCGAGCACGCCCAACGGTTTCGGCTGGCTCAGTTCCTACGTCATCTCCGGCGCCGCAGGCACTGCCGCCAAACCTACGCTGGAGTTGACTGGCGGCGCGACCGCGTCCAACCCGTCGACGTCTCTGCATCACGCGATCGTCGTTGGCATCAATGGCGGCAAGGCAGCCGTCCATGTGAGCGATCCCGGATCGCTGCTCACGCTCAACCAAAGCTTCACACACGACGCCAACACGCTCTACGTCGGCCTCGGCGGCGCGATGATCAGCGGCAACTATGTGCGCAGCGAGGGGACGGTGGACGTCTCCAATCAGGCGATGGTCTCCGGCGTCGCAAACGTCGTCCTCGGCACCGACGGCGCGAGCGGATCGGCCACCGTGGACAACGCCACGCTCCGCTCCACCAATGGCAACCTCATCCTCGGCTGGCGTCGCTATAACAACGATGCCAACCGTGAGAGCATCGGTACGCTGTCCGTCATTAATGGCGGCAAGGTGAGCGGTGGCGCAGCTGTCTACGTCGGCAGCCGCGGCGGAACGGGCATTGCCACCATCGACGGCGTCGGATCGTCGCTCAGCACGCCGAGCAACCTGATCGTCGGCTTCGAGCGTTACCTCAACTCGTCAGGCCGTGCTGGCAACGGCACCCTCACCTTGACCAATGGCGCAACGGCGTCCGGCGGTGCCGTCTTCATCGGACTGTACGGCGGCAACGGCACTGTGAACGTCCAGAGCGGCGCGACGCTGTCCAGCCCGAACGGCAGCATCCTCGTCGGCGACAACATCAATTTCATCAATCCCGCGGGGCAGGGCACGCTCAACGTCACCGCCGGTGGCATCGTGAATGCTTATGACCTCTACGTCGGCACGCGCGGAGGCGTCACCGGTTCCGCTACCGTCTCCGGCGCGAACTCGATCGTGACCACCTCCTCGATCACGTGCGTCGGCAGCGACGGCACTGGCACACTAGCCATCGAAAACGGTGGCACCCTCACCAGCGGCGGCAACATCTCCATCGGGCCGAATGGGGGCGGCTCGTTCGCCAGTTCGGGCAGTGTTGCCGTCGGTAAGAGCGACGGCACCGATTCGGCCGTCGCAACGCTCGCCACTGCCGGCAGCCTCACGCTCGGCGTCGGCGGAACCAATGGCGCGACGCTAAGCGTCCATCCGAAAGGCTTGGTCACTATCGGCGGCAGCCTCCGCGCTACGCCCCCTTCCGCGCTGCCTGCGAACACCCTCAAGGTCAACCTGAACGGCGGGACGATCAGGACCGGCACGACCGCCTTCTCCGACGCGGCATACTTCAACTGGACCGGCGGCACGCTCTGGTACACCAGCGGCACCGGCAACATCAGTTCGATCGGCGCGGATGAAAACGCCACCCTCAACGTCCCCGACGGTGGCGTGCTGAAAGGCTCGGCCGACCTGCGCGCACAACTCGCGGTCAGCGGCACCGTCTCGCCCGGCGACGGCCACGGCCACGGCACGGCGACGTTCCTTGCGCGAAACCTGAGCATCGGTTCATCGGGCGGCAACCAGGGCGAGTTTGCAGCCGATGTCGACTTCACCAGCAATACCGCCGACGTGCTCTCAATCACCGGCAGTGTGACGCTCGCTGACGCCAAACTGAGTCTCTCGTTAGTCGACGCACCGACGGGCCAATTGTCGACGCCGCTCACGTTCCTGCTGATCGTCAATGACGGGGTAGACCCGATCACCGGTACGTTTGCCGAGATCGATCTGGAGACGTATCCGTTGGCCCATTACAGCATGAACTACGCGTTCAGCGGCATCGCGGTGAACGGTGTCGGCACTGGTAACGACGTCGCGATCACCTTCTTCGCGACGGTTCCCGAACCGTCGACGATGCTCGTGACGCTGCTCGGCACCGCCGGACTGCTGGCGCGGCGGCGCTCAGTGCGGTAATCGACATCAACGACCCCAGTAACACAAGCAGCCCGCCAAGGTCTCGGCGGGCTGCTTGCGTATTTTATGGAGGCGGGGGGAATTGAACCCCCGTCCTGATACAGCCCAAATGATGGCTTCTACATGCGTAGTGCTGTGGTTTATTGTCGAATCCGATGACGATCACAGACAACCTGCATCGGGCTCCAGGTCTAATGTGTCTTGCCTCTGTCGAAAGACCCGTCTTGAGAGGCCAGCCCGCTTTTTACAGGTGACGGTCAGCGAGCATCGCCGTCATCCTGAGACCGTCTAATTAGACGGCCATTGCGAAGGCCGGAGCACCGAAACCGATGCGACCAGCCACTGCACCATTGTCATTGGCAGTTAATGTTTGTCCGCATTTTTTACCTGGCCAAGCAGACTTCCAGGGCATGCCACCATCACCGTAGCCATCCAGTCGAAACCGGTCGCCCCCGGTGATTTACATCACAGCTCTTCTATACGATATATCGGCCGCGCTGGTTCGGCAAATCCTGTTTGGGTTTATTCGACACTTTCGCGACCAATTTTCGCCAAAAACTCCGCCTCGGTCAGCACCGGGACGCCCAGTCCTTCCGCCTTAGCGAGCTTACTTCCGGCGTTTTCGCCGGCGACGATGAACGCGGTCTTCTTGCTTACGTTGCCGGCGCTCTTGCCGCCGAGGGAAACGATCAGTTCTTCGATCTGGTGGCGGTCGAACTTTTCCAGCGTGCCGGTCACCACGATCGACTGGCCCGCCAGCGGCAGGTCCCCTTCGGGGGCTTTGACCACTTCCTGCTTCGGATCGATTCCGACTGATTTCAGGTCCGCCACGATCGCCCTGCCGGCGTCGCTGCGAAAGAAATCGTACACCGCCTGTGCAATGACATCGCCCAAGCCGTCCACCGCCGACAGTTGTTCTACGGTCGCGTCGGAGGTGGCGTCGAACGAGCCGAACGACTTGGCGATCAACCGCGATACCGTACTGCCCACGTGCCGAATGCCGATCCCTGCCAGCACGCGCTCCAGCGGCCGATCTCTCGATGCCACGATGCTGTTAATCACGTTGTCCGCGCTCTTGTCGCCCATGCGATCGAGCGTCAGCAGTTGCTCTTTCGTCAGCCGGAAGATGTCGGCGAACGTCTTCAGGTGCCCGGCGTCCACCAGTTGGTCAATCAGCGCCTCGCCCAGCCGCTCGATATTCATCTGCCCACGGGCACAGAAGTGCCGCAGCCGCTCTTTCAACTGCGCCGGACATGCGGGGTTGTCGCAGCGGATGTACGGGCCGTCCGCCTCCTTCTCCACTGGCGATCCGCACGACGGGCACGTCGTCGGCGCGGGGATCGGCGCCGAACCATCCTTGCGCTTTCCCACGTCCACCATGACCACCTGCGGGATGATCTCTCCGGCCTTCTCGATCGTCACCGTGTCGCCAAGGTGCAGGTCGAGGCGTTGGATCTGCTCGATGTTGTGCAGGCTGGCGCGTTTCACCGTCGTGCCGGCGACGAAGACCGGATCAAGCTCCGCCACCGGCGTGAGCGTGCCGTTCTTGCCCACCTGCCAGGTCACGGCGTTGAGCGTCGTCTGTACCTGCTCGGCGGCGTATTTATAGGCGATCACCCATCGAGGGCTCTTGCTGCGATAGCCCAGCGCGTTTCGCTGTGCCTGAGAGTCGACCTTCACCACCATTCCGTCGGTGTTATAGGGCAACGACAGTCGCGCGTTGGCGAACTGTTCGATCCATCGCGCCACGTCGTCGATGCTCGCGAACCGCTTTAACTGCTGCCCGACCGGAATGCCCATCTTCTGCAGCGACAGCGTCGCCACGTAATAGCTGTCGTCCAGCGGCGGGTCGATCACGCCGAACCCGTGCGCCACGAACTTCAACTGGCGCGACCGCGCGATTTTCGGGTCCAATTGCTTCAACGTCCCGGCCGTAAAGTTGCGTGGGTTCGCGTACGTCTCCTTGCCGAGTTCCCTCTGCTTCTCATTGATGCGAACGAAGTCGGCGTTGTCCATGTAGATTTCACCGCGAACTTCGAGCACGTGCGGCTTATCCGGACTGGCATTGCTGCTCGTCGCGATTCTCATCGGCAGATTTCGGATCGTGCGAACATTGGCGGAGACATCGTCGCCGCGTTGTCCGTCACCGCGGGTAACGGCGCATTTGAAGAGGCCGTTCTCGTAGCGAATGCTCACCGCCACACCGTCGACCTTCGGCTCGCAGACATACGCGGGCGGGCGGTCGTCTCCGAGCGTTTTGCGAACGCGTTCATCCCAGGCGCGGAGATCTCCTTCGTTGTACGTGTTGTCGATCGAGTACATCGGCTGCGCGTGCGCGATCGTCTGGAATCCCTCGATCGGCTTGCCGCCAACGCGTTGTGTTGGCGAATCGGGCGTGACCAGCTCCGGGTTGGCCGTTTCCAGTTCCACCAGTTCGCGCATCAGCGCGTCGTAGGCCTGATCGCTGATCTCCTGCGTCGCCCTCTGATAATATAGCTCGTCGTGCCGCTCGATTTCTCGGCGGAGCTCGTCAATTCGTGTTTGCGCAGATTGCCCCATACGGACCTGATTGTACCCGCAACCGCTGCCCCTGCTATGTGCCGCCTCGCCCGCGCGGATCACAGCGCACAGGCGATGATCGGCTCACCTTCACCGTCTCCATGAGCCCAGCGACGGCCATCATGTTCCATGAGGTCGATGGCGCGTTTGGGACCCCAGGTGCCGGGAGTGTATTCGTCGGGTTTGCGGGTTGATTGCTTCCAGCCTTCGAGGATGACGTCGATGACCTCCCACGCGGCCTCGGCTTCGTCGCCACGGATAAAGAGGGTTTGTTCGCCGTTCAGGGCATCAAAGATGAGGCGTTCGTACGCCTCGGGTGCTTCCTGCTTGAACGCCGACGCGTAGTTGAAGTTCATCTCGACGTTCTTGATGTTCATCGATCCGCCGGGCACCTTACCGTTGAGGTGCATGCTGATGCCTTCCTCCGGCGCGACCTTGATTACCAGATCGTTCGGATACACAGGCGATTCGCACTGCTTCTGGAACAACGTCAGCGGCGGCGAGCGGAAGCGCACCACCACCTCGCTCACCTTGCTCGGCATGCACTTGCCCGTGCGGATGTAGAATGGCGTGCCGCTCCATCGCCAGTTGTCGATATATAGCTTCAGCGCGGCGAACGTTTCGGTCATCGAATTCGGATCGACGCCCTTGGCTTTCAGATACCCGTCGGTCTTCTTGCCCTTCACTTCGCCGGCGCCGTACTGTCCGCGAACGACGAACTCATCCACACGCCTGGGGGAGAAATGTCGGATGGATTTGTAGACTTTCACCTTCTCGTCGCGAATGGATCGGGCATCGAGCGCCGCCGGCGGCTCCATCGCCACCAGCGCCATGAGTTGGAAGATGTGGTTCTGCACCATGTCGCGCAGCGCGCCGCTCTTGTCGTAGTAGCCGGCGCGGTCATCGGCGCTGACGGCCTCCGCGACGGTGATCTGCACGCTGTCGATGTACTTGTAATTCCAGATCGGCTCGAAGAACGAGTTGGCGAAGCGCATCACCATCAGGTTCTGCACCGTCTCCTTGCCGAGATAATGGTCGATGCGATAGATCTGCGATTCGTGGAAGCTGTTGTTGAGCAGCGCGTTGAGTTCCTGCGCGCTCTGAAGATCGTGGCCGAAGGGCTTTTCGATGATGACTCGCTGCCACGCGCCCTCGTGCGGGACGGCCCCGCTCTGCACGCGTTCGACGAGGCCCTGCTTGCCCAGGCATTCCGAGATCGGCACGAACGCGCCCGGCGGCGTGGAGAGGTAAAACAGGCGGTTGCCCTGCAGCCTGTACTTGGCGTCGAGATCGTCGAGGCGGGCCTTGAGCTTGTCGAAGTCCTCGGGCTTGTCATAGTTGCCGGTATGGTAAAACGTGCGGTCGAGCAGCCACGAAAGCTTTTGCTGATCGACGCCGTTCTTCTTGGCGGTGCGGGCGTTTTTGGCGATCGCGTCCCAGCAGACCTTGCGGAAGGCCTCGTCCGTCATTTCGGTGCGCGCGTAGCCGATGAGGACGAATCCGTCGGGCAGCAACCCTTCCATCACCATCTCGTACATGGCGGGAATGAGCTTGAGTTTGGCAAGGTCGCCGCTGGCGCCGAAAATGACCATCGCGCAAGGTGAGGCCGCTGGCATAGGTTATCCCTCGAAACGTGTAAGTGCTAGGGTAGAATCTACGGAGTATTGGGGCAAAATCAAAAGGCGGCATGTTCGGTGGAAGAACAACACACGACCAGTAACGATTCGCAGCACATCGGACTCCCCCGCCGGCGGTGGCCGCGCGCCCGCCGATGGGCGGCGCGGTTGGGCGTGGTGATCGTTGTGGCATACGCGGGAGGCTGCGCGATGTTTTACTCCGTGCAGGAGAAAATGATCTTCCCCGGCGCCGCCACGCAAGGCCTGCCCGAAGCAGTCGTGCCGGAGCGGAGCGGCACCGAATTGGTTCGCCTCGCGTTACACGACGGAACGCCGATCGTCGCGCGATTCGATCCAACGCCCATTGCCGACGTCGCCAGGGCGCCGACGATCCTGCTCTTCTACGGCAACGGCCAATGTGCCGCGACGACCGGCGGCGTGATCTACCTGCTGCAGCGCGCCGGGTGCAACGTGCTGACGCCCGACTATCCCGGCTACGGCATGTCCGGCGGCAAGCCATCGGAAAAGTCGTTCTACGCCGCCGCGGACGTCATGTGGGCGCATCTGAACGCGCGGCAGGACATCGACGCGCGCCGCCTCTACATCATGGGCTGGTCGCTCGGCGGCGGGGTGGCGATCGACCTGGCGTCGCGCGTCGCGCCACAGGGGTTGATCACCGTGTCGGCGTTCACGAGCGTCACCGATATGGGCAAGCGCGTCGCGCCGATGATGCCGATTTCGTGGATTCTCAAACATCCGTTCGCGAGCATCGACAAGATCGATCGCGTGAGTTGTCCCATCCTGCTCATCCACGGCGAGCGCGATTCGACCATCCTCGCAGACATGACCCGCAGACTGGCAACCAAGGCCAAGTCCGACGTCAAGCTGTTGATGCTTGCCGATAGCGATCACAACGACATCTTCGACGGCGATGGCCCGCGCATCGCACGGGCCATCGCAACGTTCGTCCACGATGCCCACGCGGCAAACAGATGAATAACAACGCATCCAACTTTCGGATGCTCGGATGAATCAAAAATCAAAAACGGGCCGATTTTTCGGTTGAAAAAGAGAAATCGCATGGTATTTTCCTCAACCCTCGCACACTGTAGTGCGAGCAGATGAAAAGCAGGCAACTGCCAGGACGTGTGTCATGAGAATGCGGCAACCAGAACGAACATCCAAACCCGCGAACGCCGCCGACATTGTCGGCTCGCTACATGACGCGGCGTCTCCAGGACGATGACACTCGATCATTTCGCGTGACCGATCATTGCCCCGGAGTTGTCGCTCCGGGGCTTTTCTTTTTTACCGAAACAACCGGCGCTCGTTACGCCGGATGACGAATCTGGCGGCCATCGGCTGCGCGGCGCTCGGGGTGCGCATCAGTCGCCCCGCGCGTACCGAGTTGCAGCGTCGAAACGTGGCCCCAGCGTGTGCACTGTCATTGCACGGCAGGTAGCAGCCATAGCTCAATTGGATAGAGCAACAGACTAAGGATCTGTGGGTAGCGGGTTCGACTCCCGCTGGCAACTCCAGGGATGTAGTACGAGAGGAACCATCTCTAAAAACGCGGTATCCAGGGCAGTCGGCCGACGAATCGGCCGCGGGGGCGGGATGGCAACGCCGGCCTCCGCAACGGGAAAGCGACTCTGCGGACGAATCTCGTCCGCCCGCGAGAAATACCGATCGGCCATTGGCCTGTTGCGTGCGGGGGGCACGCGCGGGCCTGGTGGCCGCGAGGTGTCACTCGACGCGGGCACGGCCGTCCCCGTCGCAATCCCGCGCACGACCATCGGCCGACCCCTGGGCCGCACTTTTTGACAATGAAATCCAAACGTCGCCGCGATGCCCGCGTCGCCGCGACATCAGAGACACCGCGCCATCAACGCGGCAGTGAAGAAAGGGAGGTCTGTATGTTGCGTAAGATTTACATCCGTCAGCACGAGCGCGGCCTGTTGTTCCGCCGCGGCGACCTGGTTGACGTGTTGACGCCCGGCGTGCGTTGGCTGTGGCTCTGGAACGATCGCGTCGAGATCTTCGACACGCTTCAGACGCGCTTCGATCACCTGTTGCTCGACGTGCTCTTGAAGAACGAGAAGCTCGCGCGCCTGTTGCACGTCGTTGACCTGACCGACGCGCAGCGTGCGCTGGTCTGGAAGGACGGCCGCCTGCTGCAGATCGTCGGTCCGGGTCGTCACGCTTACTGGCGCGAACCGGCGGACGTTGAAATCGAGGTCTTCTCGATCGAAACTGCCCGCTTCGCGCACTCGCGTCTTCAGACGGCGATGTCGCACGTCGATGCGCCTAAGTGGCTGACCGGCGTGCGCGTCGATCAGGACGAGGACGTGCTGTTGTACCAGGACGGCCAGCTGATCGAACGCCTGGCCCAAGGTCTGCACGCGTTCTGGCTGCACGCGGGTCGCATCACGTGGAAGGCGTACGACCGCCGTGAACAGACGGCGGACGTGGCGGGCCAGGAGATCATCTCGCAGGACAAGGTCACCTTGCGCGTGAACCTCGTCGTGACGTGGATGATCGCCGACGCCGAGAAGGCGGCCCGCACCTGCACCGACGCGGCGCAGGCGTTGTACCGCGAGGCGCAGCTGGTGCTGCGTGCCGCCGTGGGCGCGCGGTCGCTGGACGCGTTGCTGGCCGACAAGGAAGCGGTCGGTAACGAGGTGCGTCAGGCCCTGTCGGCGCGCGCGTCGGAACTGGGCCTGGTGGTCAAGAGCGTGGGTCTGCGTGACATCATCCTGCCGGGTGACATGAAGACCTTGCTCAACCAGGTGATCGCGGCCACCAAGGAGGCCGAGGCCAACCTGATCCGCCGTCGCGAGGAAACCGCGGCCGCCCGGTCGCAGGCGAACACCGCGCGACTGCTCGCCGAGTCGCCGCAACTCATGCGCCTGAAGGAGCTTGAGTTGCTCAAGGAAGTGTTGGCGAACACGAACACCACGTTCGTCCTCGGCAACGGCGACCTGACCGACCAGCTGCGCACGCTGGTCGCCACCAAGTCCTGACATCACGTGGCAAGGCGCCAACAGGCCCGCGTCAGCAATGACGCGGGCCTTGTTGCGTTCTATGATCCGGATATATGACCGCCCCCCATCCTCCGACTCGCCACGGCCGACGACCTGGAAACGATCAACGACATCTACAACCACTTCGTCGGCTACTGCACCTGCACCTATCAGGAAACGCCCGAAACGATCGAAGACCGGCGAAAGTGGTTCGCCGATCACGACGAGCGCCATCCGGTGGTCGTGGCGGAGATTGACGGCAAAGTAGTGGGCTGGGGAGCGTTGTCGAAGTTTCACCCGCGGTCGGCGTATCGGTATACGGTCGAGGATTCGATCTACATTCACCCCGGCGCCCAGGGCCGGGGGTTGGGGCGGCTGATGATCGAAGACCTGATCCGCCGCGGCCGGGCCACGGGGCATCGGTCGATCATCGCGGCGGTGGATTCGTTGCAGGTCGGGAGCCTTTCATTGCACGAACGGACAGGGTTTACCCGAGTCGGTCATCTGAATCGCGTGGGGCTGAAGTTCGGCAAGTGGCTGGACGTCATCTACCTGCAACTGGAACTGAACCCCGAGTGA